>JASHPE010000292.1 GCA_030038235.1 Terriglobia bacterium | reverse complement strand
ATCCCGCCGATCATCCGCTGAGTCTTTACGCCGCCACCAAGAAGGCGAACGAGCTCATGGCTCACGCCTACGCGCATCTTTACGGCCTGCCCACCACCGGCCTGCGATTCTTCACCGTCTACGGGCCCTGGGGCCGGCCGGACATGGCGCTCTTCATCTTCACGCGCGCGATTATCGAGGACCGGCCGATCGAGATTTTCAATCAAGGCCGCATGCAGCGCGATTTCACCTACGTCGATGACGCGGTGAGCGCGGTGCTCCTGCTGCTCGATCGCATCCCCGAGCCTGATCCTGAATGGAGCGGCGACCGGCCCGACACCAGCTCGGCGCCCTATCGCATCTACAACGTCGCCAGTCACCGCCCCGTCGAACTCGGCGCCTTCGTCGAAATTCTGGAGCGAAAGCTCGGCAAGACTGCGAAAAAGACCCTGCTGCCGATGCAGCCGGGCGACGTCCCCGCCACCTACGCAAACCTGGACGAACTCGTGCGCGACACGGGCTATCAACCGCAAACCTCGATCGAGGACGGAATCGGCCGGTTCGTGGACTGGTACCGGAGCTATTACGGCGTGTAGCTATAGCGGGATGCTGGAAACACTCCCGAGCCGCGTCATTCCGAGCGCGGCGAGGAATCTCGCTCCGCAAAGAAAGGAGACTCGAGATTCCTCGCTGCGCTCGGAATGACGGGAATCGAGTTTTTCAACACGCTGCCGCGCGTTTCCACACCGGCTCTCACGCCCTGGTCATGAAAATCGGCAGACCCAGTTTCTGCGCGTAGATGGGCCGGTAGCGGCGCGTGTTGTACATGGTCTCGATGTCCACCTTGCGCGGGCCCAGCTCCGGGTCGGGAATGGGCACGGCGGCGTAGCAGCCCTGACTGATGGCCATCATCTTGCCGCGCTCGCCTTTCTCGACGCAGTCCATGGCCATGCCGGCGAAGGTGGACGCCACCATCTTGTCCACAAAGTCCGGACTGCCGCTGCGCAGATCGTAAGTGAGATCGCTGACGATGGTCTCCTCGCCGGTGGCCTTTTTGACCTCGTCGCTCAGGTCCTCGCCGACGTTGGCCTTCTTGCGGTGGCCGAACGCATCCGCCTCGCCGTACTCGCGGACTTCGTAGCCTTGCCACTCGGCGCCCTCCGAGACGATCACCAGCGAGTAATTGCTGGGGTTGAGGCGCTTGTCTTTCATCAGCAATTGGATCAGGTGGTTCAGGTCGAACTTGTACTCGGGAAGGCAGCAGCGAATGGACGTGACGTAAGCGGTGTAGAGCGCCGTGTAGCCCGCGTCGCGCCCGAAGATGCGGAAGATGCCGATGCGCTCGTGCGATCCCACCGTGGTGCGCTGCCGGTCGATGGCTTCCATGGCACGCGTGATGGCGGTGGAGAATCCGATGCAGTACTCGGTGCCCTGCACGTCGTTGTCCATGGTCTTGGGAATGGCCAGCACGTTCACGCCTTCCTTCTCGAGCCTCGCAGCGTAGCTTAGCGTGTCGTCGCCGCCGATCGCTATCAGGTAATCGAGGCCGAGGGCGGCGATGTTCTTGAGCACCTGCGGCGTAAGATCGTAGAGGTTCGAGGTTTCGCCGCCCTTCTTTGTGACCTGGGTCGCTGGAAACTCCTGCCCCTCCACAACCGGCGGCAGTTTCTTGATCTTGGCCGGATTGGTGCGCGTGCTGTGCAGGTAAGTGCCGCCGGTGCGATCGATGGTGCGCGTGTTCTCGCGGTCGAGCTGCTGGATGTAGCGCCCACAGCTCGACGGGTCTTCGAGGTCGACGTGCGTCAGGCCCTCCCATCCGCGCCGGATGCCCAGCACCTCGCAGCCCAGCTCGCTGCCGCGATAAACCACCGTCTTGATCACGGAGTTCAGCCCCGGAACGTCGCCGCCGCCGGTAAGAACGCCGATTCGCCTCACAGACATGTCCGCTCCTCGTGTGTGAACCGTTGGGTTAAGGTCGATCCCCTCCATTGTGAGGCTTTGAGCGGCTGGGAGTCCACTGGCGGTTGCTACCGGGTTGCGGTAAAATCTGACCTCATATGGGTACGGGGGTCAAACTCAGCGAAATCATTGAGGCGTTGGAGTCCGCGGACGACGAGCAGTCGTCCTGGCTCGATCGGGAGACCGGCGAGGTCCATCTGCTGTCAGACGAGATGATGGACTATGCCGAAGAGGAGACTCCCCTCGCCAAAATCCCGGAGTCGATGCGCGACTCCGTCGAGGTAGCCAAAAGGGTGCAGGAAGATAGCGACCATCGCTACCTGGAGTTACCGGGCAAGTTGGACATTCACGATTGGGAAATCATGGATTGCTTCGCCTCCACCGTCAAGGACGAACGTCTGCAGCGCGAACTCCGGCACGGCATCCGCGGGGCGGGAGCCTTCCGTACGTTCAAGCATCTCATCCACCAACACAATCTCCAGGACGCCTGGAACAAGTTTCATGACGCCCGGCTGCGCGAAATCGCCATCGAGTGGTGCGCAGAGCACGATCTTGCCTGGCGTGAAAAGTAACCCGGGTACCGTAGCGCGGATACCGTAGCGTGGGTACCGTAGCGCGGGCATCGTGCCCGGGACGGCCGCGCTACGCCGTCGGCCCGAAGGAGAGAATATGGCAGGCGTCAAGGTCGTCGTGATCTATCCCCAGCCTAAGGACGTGGAAGCCTTCGAGAAGGCATACACCGAAGAGCATTTGCCGATGGCGGCGAAGAAACTGGCGGGCGTAACGGGGTTTGTGGCCACCAAGGTGGTTGGGTCGCCGCTCGGTACGCCGCCTTACCACCGCATCGCCGAGATCTATTTCCCGTCGATGGACGCACTCCAGGCCTGCCTCACTTCGCCGGGCGGGCAGGAGACGGCCGCCCACGCCATTTCGATCTCCACGGGAGGCGCCCCGGTGTTCTTGATCGCCGAGGAGCAGACTCTTAAGTTGTAACGCCACCTTGGGCAGCCCTACTTTCGCTTCTCGTCCCTTGCCGGCTTTGGGTGCGTGGTGCTTCTTTTCAGCCGGCCGCCGTCGTAGCTCGCCATGGAAGAACCCCAGGATAAGTAGAAGGGCGTCAGCGCCCTGTTGCTTTCCCAATGGAAGTGTGCCACTCTTTGTGTTGGAAACCCAATGGACGAGAAGAAGCAAAAGAAGGACGTTCTGCAGGGTACCCTGGCGCTGATGGTGCTGAAGACGCTCGACGTGCTGGGGCCGATGCACGGTTATCGGATCGCCCGCCGCATCGAGCAGATCAGCGGAGACCTGTTGGCGGTAAATCAAGGGACCCTTTATCCGGTTTTGTTGAAGCTAGAACAGGAGGGCTCCATCACGTCGGAGTGGGGCGTCTCGGAAAACTGCCGCAAGGCGCGTTTCTACCGGCTGACACGGCAGGGACGCGGGCAGTTGCGCGCCGAGAAGCACGAATGGGACGAGACGGCGGCAATCATCGACCGATTCTTTGCCGTCAAGGCGGAGGACCTGGAATGAAAAAGCTAAGGCGATTCCTCAAGCGGCTCACCTCCTGGTCGCGAACGCGCGGCGATGAAGATCGATTGCGCGCGGAGATTGCGGAGCATCTCGCATTTCAGGTCGAAGAGAATCTGCGCGCCGGATTGTCGCCCGATGAAGCGCGCCGGCAGGCGATGATGAAGTTCGGCACGGTCGAGTCGATCAAGGAAGAATATCGCGACCAGAGGGGCATGCCTTTCGCGGAAGCTCTCGTTCAGGACACGCGTTATGCGCTGCGCCGCCTGCGGAGATCGCCCGCATTCACCGTCACCGTGGTTCTCACGCTGGCGCTAGGCATCGGCGCCACGACCTCCATCTTTACGCTGGTCCACGCCGTCATCCTCAAGGCACTTCCAGTGGCCAACCCCGCCGAATTATATCGCCTGGGGACCGAAGCACGTTGCTGCTACTGGCCAGCCTATGGTCAGGACAAGGAAGTTTCGATTGTGTCGTACGATTTGTACAAACACTTCAGGGATAACACCCAGGGTTTTGCCGAACTCGCAGCCTTCCAGGCCGGCGGCAACCTGTTCGGTGTGAGGCGGTCAGGCGCGCGGGAATCGGCCGCAAGCTTCCCGGGAGAGTTCGTATCGGGCAATTACTTCACCATGTTCGGCATCAACGCCTATGTCGGCCGCTTGCTCACTCCGGACGATGACCGGCCGGGCGCTGCGCCGGTCGCCGTCATGAGCTATCGGTTATGGCGCGAAAGATACGGCGCGGACCCTGCGGTGGTGGGGAGCGTCTTCAACATGGACGAGAAGCCGGTGAACGTGGTGGGGATCGCTCCGCCGGGTTTCTTTGGCGACAAGCTGCGCGCCATTCCACCTGATTTGTTTCTACCGCTCAACAGCGAACCGATTCTCGAAGCCGATAAGGATCTGAACGACCCGAGTGAAGCGTGGTTCGATCTGATCGGGCGTATCCGACCGGGCGCCAATCCGGCCGCGGTCGAGGCCGAGATGCGCGTGGAGCTGAAGCAATGGCTGCGCTCGCATTGGGGCGACATGAGTGCGAACGAACGCGCCACCTTTCCCGCGCAGACGCTGTTCCTCGTCCCCGGAGGCGCCGGCATCAGTAGCATGCGCGACCAGTACGAGCACTGGCTTCAGATCCTGATGACGGTCTCGGGATTTGTGCTTCTTATCGTATGCGCCAACGTCGCGAATCTGATGCTGGTGCGCGGCATGGAGAGGCGGCGGCAGATCTCGCTGAGCATGGCGCTGGGTGCGCAGCCGGGGCGCCTGGTGAGGCAGGCGCTCGCTGAGAGTATCGTTCTCGGAATAGCGGGAGGCGCGGCGGGTCTGGAGATCGCCTATGGCGGCACACGCCTGATCCTCGGCCTGGTCTTTCCTCGCGTGCCGGGTCTGGCCGGCGTGCCCATCGGCGCCTCGCCGTCGTTGCCCGTACTGGCCTTCGCGCTGGCCGTTTCCCTATTAACGGGAATCGCGTTCGGCATTGTTCCGGCATGGATGACCACCCGCGTCGATCCCATCGAGGCCCTTCGGGGCGCCGGCCGCTCGACCGTCCGCACGGGCTCGCTCCCTCGCAAGACGCTGATGGTTTTCCAGGCCGCGCTCTCCCTGGTCCTGCTCGTAGCTTCGGGGCTGCTGGTCGCGGCTCTGCGCAACCTCGAACATCAGAAATTCGGCTTCGTCCAGGAAGGCCGCACGATCGTGAACATCGATCCCCGGCTCGCGGGCTATCGTTCAGACCAACTCCAAACCCTCTACACGCGAATTCATGATGCACTTGCGAGCCTGCCGGGTGTTTCGTCAGTAGCGATTTGCCTGTATTCGCCGCAAGGCGGCAACAACTGGGGCGGCGGCGTGTGGGTGAATGGGCAGCCGGCTCCCGGTCCGAATGACGACGCCTTCGCTTTCTGGGACCGGTTGACACCAGGGTTCTTTGACGCCATCGGAAATGCGATCCTCAGGGGACGCGGCATTTCCGAGCAGGACACAGCCACTTCTCAGCACGTGGTGGTAATCAATGAGGCCTTTGCGCGCAAGTTTTTCAAGAACGAAAATCCCATTGGCAGATACTTCGGACGCCACGAAATGGGATCGTCGCATCAGTACGAGGTCGTTGGCGTAGCCCAGGACGCCCGCTATCTCGATTCCGATCTCGCTAAGCCGGTCGGGCCGATGTTCTTTCTGCCGGCGGCGCAATACGACGTCTTCGCGAACGGCCAGACAGATCCCGATCCGGGCTCGCATTTCCTGCACGATATTGTGGTCGTCAGCCGGCCGGGAGCCGCCGTTTCGTTTGCGCGGCTCCGCCAGGCCATGTCCTCCGTCGATTCGAGTCTGCCGATTGTTTCGATCCAGCCCCTGAGCGAGCAGGTCGCCGGCCAATTCCGGCAGCAGCGCTTGATCGCAGAACTGACGTCGTTCTTCGGGCTTCTTTCGCTGGTCCTGGCTTCGATCGGGTTATACGGGATAACGGCATACAACGCAGGCTGCCGCACCACTGAGATCGGGGTTCGGCTGGCCCTTGGCGCCACTGGCGCCCAGGCGGCGGCCTTGATCGTTCGGGGCGCATTTGCCCTGGTGGCGATTGGTCTGGCCGTTGGGTTTCCCCTGGCCCTGGCAGCGGGGCGATTCCTGGGTGCTCAATTGTACGGACTGAATCCGTACGACCCCATGGTGATATTGCTGGCAGTCCTCGCGCTCACAGTATCGGCACTGGCCGCGTCGCTGGTTCCGGCGTTCCAGGCAAGCTCGATATCTCCGGCGGAGGCGCTGCGCAGCGAATAAGACCACTCCACGGCCATCCGCCCGGTTTCGATGACCCTCTTTCGCAGAGCGGCGCACACATCGCTTTTCGTGCGTGCGCAAACCGTGGCGCACATATTGTCCTTCACGGGTGCGCGACAGCTTGGCCGCCGACACCGTGAACAGGGATATTATAATCCGAGAAATGGCTTGACGATTAACCTCGTTTCTTGCTAATCTTCATAGCCGGGGGGCAATTTACCGGCAGGCGCTTGCAAACGCGCCTGGCAATCCGGAGGTTGCTCTGTGTCTCTTCGTCGATCTTCTCGCCGCACGCCGCCTTTGCAGCTTCAGCCGTGCGCAGCAACAAGCTGCGTGCCCCTTCTTCCGGCACGGGTGAAGAGTTTGTGTGAAAACCTCTACGGCCGGTGCGCGCCTTTGCCGCCCGCTTTCAAACAGACGCTGAAGCCGTGTCCTGATACGTCGCATTTGCGAACGCGCGCAAGTGCTCAGGCCTGCCTATCTAGCCTCCGCAGATCGACCTACATCTCCAGAAGCGCCCCGAAAAGCGCCGCCAAAGCGCCCCTCCAAACCTGGAATATCATGCCGAATCAGAGGCATAGCGCGATTTTTGAGAAAACACCGTCAAGGGGCGCGCGCATGTTCGCAAGAACTGAATTTTTCGAATTTTGCAACCCGCTGACTCTGCGGCTCTTGAAACCGGATCTAGCCGACACGCCTAAACCCACAAGCCGAAAAACACGAAAAAACGCCCCCGCTCTAACATCCACGAATCCAAATTCATTTTCGTTTAGAATCAAGAACATTCCCGGAAATGGCCGGCTAGGACCATCGCGGGAATGTCCTTTAGAATCAGTAAATCGGGGCTACATGCGGAACAATGTTTACAAAAAGTCCGAAAGGGGAATGTGGTTTGGAATCAGCGACATGAGGTTAATTCGAGAAAAGTCGAAATATGAAAAAAGCGCCCCATGCGGAACGGGAATGTCGTGTAGAATCAACAACATGACGATTCGAGCCCAGCATTCAAAATGGCGTTTTTACTCATCAGTAACGAGCGCCGGCAAAACGCTTGGAGGCGTTCGGCTGCGCCGGTTTTGGCGGCAAAATGGCACTCTCCGCAAACGAAAACCCGTCATGTCATCCGTCACGCTCTCCAGTCTTCGACGGAGCCTACGGTCGCGGTTGTTTCGTCGAGTCCGGGCCAACAAACCCGCTCGTACGTCTGAAATCACGCCAGGGGTCAGGCAAGCTCTTACTGAACCAACTATAACCAACATGGAACATTAACCTAGTTGAGTTCTTCGTCCCCGTGAGCTATTGTTCGAGCGGCCCCGGGCAGCGTTACGGCTGGGTTGCTCTTCACAGACAGCGCTCTCGGGGAACGGCAGCGGCTCAATTATCACCGGCACCGGAACCAACTGACTACGCCTCGGGGACTCCCGGCGATGATCGATCATGCGACTGACCCTGTCGGAGCCATATTCAGGCTAACTGCGCAAAGCAGAGAGAGGATGGGCAAATTTCATTGGACGAAGCAGGCTTACGCCGTTTTGCTGCTGTGCGCAGCCACAGCGATCAGCTTACCGGCGCAGACTCTCACCACACTTTTCAGCTTTGACGAC
>JASHPE010000291.1 GCA_030038235.1 Terriglobia bacterium | reverse complement strand
TGGGCGCACGACATTAAAGTGGTAAGGATCAGGCTGGCCTCCCTTGGGCGCGGCGTTCCCAGAAGTCCTCGAAGCGACCACTCAGGCGACAGCAGCGGAGAGCGATGATGGCATTGGCGCCGCGCAGGGTCCAGTGCATGCCGGCACGCTTGAGCCGGGTACCGACCGTCAGCTTGCAGCCAGCCTCCACCACGCCCGAGGACGTGCATAAACCTTGGGCGTGAAATTCGGGATAGCGCATGCGGTGCTCGTTGCGCTGGATATAGTCAGCACACTTGCGAGCCTCCTCACAACCCGCCGCTCGGCGCAGGAGCGCTTGGCGGATAGGCTTGAGCCGACCGGCATCTAATTGCTGGTGCCGCTGCTCGGCCCACTGGCGCGCTCGCCGAGGAGCGGTCGGATACAAGGCTTTAGCCACATCGCTCAAATGCTGCTTGACGTGGAAGCGATCGACGATCTCGATGGCTCCGGGAAAGAGTTCCTGAGCCAGATTCCAGATCCAGGGAGCGCCATCGCCGAGCACCGCCCGACGCGCGCACTGCTCGAAGCAACGCCGCTGGGCTTCTCGCCAGACTCGCTGAGCAAACTCGGAGCCTTGGAGGTCGGCATCGGCCGAGGCCGCACTTTCGATGGCGGCCGAGTAGGTCACGGAGCCCTCGTCGCGCACCGCACGCCCTTCGGCATCGCGGGATTCCGCGCTCCAGACGGTGCACAGTTTCACTTCCCTGGTTTTCGCCGAGCCCTCGGCTTGCTTGCCGGCGCGGCCCTTCAACTCCGAAGGGCGCATCGGCACCCCGGTTCCGTCCATCCCCAAGTACAACGTGGAGGGCAGGGGCTCGGTCCCCTGCGGTTGCACTCGGCGCTGCTCGTCTTCGACCATCTCCGCACCGAGCGCCTCGGCGGTCCGTTCCACTTGCTTGGCCTCCACTTGCACCCCCGCCAACTCCCCGAGCAGATCGCTACCCTCCTGGAAACTGACCAGCGCCCCCACCGCGGCGACCATGCGGGTCACCGCCGGTGAAAGCGCGCTGCCCTCCAGACCCAGCGCACGGTCCCGCGGACAGAATCCCCGCCCGCAGGCCGCGCAATGGTAGTAGGCCCGCTCCAACCGCAACGGGCCGAGCACGCTGACGAAGGTCTTGGCGCGTCGGCCCACATACCGCGCCGCTTGTCCGCAGGCGCAGGCCCGCTGCGCCCCGGCGTCGTCGCGGGTATCGGCATTCAGCCGTTGCTCCAAGGCTCGGGCGGCCAGCCGCAACACTTGGCGCCGCGCCGCGGTCTCCACCGCTTCCAGGTCCAGATCCTGAAGGGCCGAGCGGCCTAAGAGCGCTTCGAGTTCTTCGCCGATCGCTTCCCCGAGACCCGTGCAGAGCCCTTTTTTTCGGCGGCCTCGGCCGCCGGGGTGGCTTGCAGTTCGGCGTCAGCCCACTGCTCGCAGGCCTCCCAATAGGCATCCACTTGTTGGCGGAACTCCCGACCGGCCTCGATCTGACGGCGCAGCGCGGGGACTTGCTCGGCGGCGACGTAACGCGAGCGCGTCTTGCCGCCGGCCGCCTGCGTCAGCGTGAAGTACGGGCCATGCCGCGCCTTGGGATCGCGTTGACAGGGACAGCTGGCTTGCCCACATTTCATCCTGCGTTCGTTCACCGAGCCGCGGCGCATCGGCCGGGGCTGAGACAGAGCCGCCGACAACTCGGCGACCTGAGGGGGAAGCAAAGTGTGGTTTGTCATGCTTCTATCCTACAGCATATATAGCCGTAGGAGAAAGCAATTTAAAAGAGCACCTTGCCGATCCGAATCACTTTCTAGTCGTGCGCCCCGTAGGCGTTGACTGCTGGACCGGCTGGCCAGATAATGGTTGTGGCGTTGGAGTTCGCCCTTAACCACCCCGCTTGGGGAAGATGACTCCTACAGGGGAACCGCGGAGAAGGGGCGAGCCAAATCGATCTTGCCCGTGCCTCGCCTGAAGGTTCCTCGCAAAGCAGCACGTCCTTTTCTTGACCCGGAAGGTGTAGGGCGTGGGACAGCGGGAGTCACTCAATTCATTTCAAGCCCTCCACCTGCTGAGCAGTTGCAGGTACGTCGATCAACTCTTGTCTGAGATCGAATCGATCCTCTCGGCATCGCTTTCCAAGTCCCCTTTTCCCAAATACGGCGGCACCCTTTCTCCTGTACAGATCAAAGTTGTAAAGGACTACATCGCCCGCATTCGGACCCAAATGGTCCAGGTTCTGAGGAGCCAGGGAATTGATCCTCCCGAGCCTCAGTTTGAAGCCACGCGGTCGATTCGGGTCAACCTGGAGTTCGCGGACATCGCTTTCGACGAATGCAGGCCAGAAGCGCTGCGCGGATATGGTGACGTGCCTGCGTCCCTTATCCCAGAGCTAAACGGGCTGGTGCAAGAAATGAAGGGAGTGCTTCGCAGGCTTAGCACCTATCTTGCCCAGGACCAGGACCTGGAGGCGCGTCTACAAAGGCTCGAACACACGGGCAATGAGACAGATGTGTTGCGAACCATAGAACGAGTGATCAGCGAGCACGGCTTGGTCGAATTCAGACCGACACTGGAGATCATCCTGGACCGCTTGGAGTCGAACGCGTTTCAGATCGCGGTCTTCGGCCGCGTAAGCTCTGGCAAGTCATCTCTTCTGAATCACATTCTCGGAACCACAGTCCTTCCGGTAGGTGTCACGCCGATCACGGCCGTTCCCACACGAATCATGCACGGGTCGGAGCGTGGACTGACGGTGACATTTGCCGGCCGCAGGTCGGAAAGAGCTGAGATTGAACGTCTGCCCGAGTTCGTCAGCGAGCAATTCAATCCTGGCAACGCCAAACACGTGACGCGAATTGTGGTCGAGTTGCCGGCGAACCGATTGCAGGAT
>JASHPE010000290.1 GCA_030038235.1 Terriglobia bacterium | reverse complement strand
CCGAAGGGCGCCAGCTCGGGGTCGTCCCGGGTGGTGCGGGGCGGGTCGTGGTTCAACAACCAGCTCAACGCTCGTGCCTCTTATCGCTACGACAGCCATCCCGTCTACCGCAACATCAACATCGGGTTTCGGGTTGTTGGGGTCGTCCCTTCTTCTTAGCTCTGCGCTCTGTAGCTCTGGCCTCTGGGCTCTGAATCTTCCGACTCGCGCGCAGCGCGAGTCGGTCGAAAAATTTTAGGCCGGCAGAGACACAGGGTGCCTGCACGGGCGCACTCCGTGAAGTTGCAGTCAGCAGGATCAGGTCAGGCACTACCCTTGACTTCGGCGGCTTTCCGTGTTAGAGATAGCAGATAATCAAGGTCGTACCTCAATGGCCGTGCAGTTGAGCGTCGCTTTTGCCGTTTCCAGACCTTTCTTCAAGGAATCAGGGCCCGGTGGCCAAAGCCAGCCAAACCCATTGCGGCTAAGTCAAATGGCAACAGTGGCTTACCCAATAAATTGGCCCCACCTAACCCGTTACAGCTATGTCTTTTATTTTCAGCAGCCTAGCTGTGGAAAAGAGGCCGTTTTTACGCAAAAGATAGTTGTGGCGATACAAACCGCACTTCCTTCAACAAATTCGTGCAGCCCGGCCCAACAATATGGCCTGCCGAGGCAGGGCGACGCCGGCTGGCGGGGTCTAGAAACAAAGCCGGAATGTCATTTAGAATCAGGAGCGAATGGCTTGCGGATTCCGGAGGGCTCAACAAATTGCCGGAAGACGTAACCGTTACATCACAGAACGCGGCCGCAGAAGTTAACAGTCCACAGTACCCGCAGGAGGCAGCCCGCGCCAAGGAACGCGAGCTGTATTAGACTCTAGAGGCCGGGCCGCAAGAAGGCCCGGCCAGGCGGCCTGTGAACTAGCCCCGGGTGGTGCGGGGCGGGTCGTGGAACAACAACCAGAACAACGCTCGTGCCACTTATCGCAACAACAACCATCCCGACAACCGCAACAACAACATCGGGTTTCGGGTTGTTGGGGTCGTCCATTCTCCTCCCTTTCTTCTGTGGCCCCGGCGCCGGCCCGGCGCAAACCGGCTGGCGCGGGGCGGCCCAACCGGGCAACCGGCGGTGGGTTCCAGCAATGTCTGCCGATGGTGAGTTGGCAGACCGAGGCGAAGCAGAGGAGAAGCGCAGGCCTGTCTGGGCCGCACACCTGAAACATGGTGTCGGGCAGATACGGCGCGTCCGGTGAGTTGAAACTCATTCGCCGGACGCGCTCTTTCCATAGCCTCGTGTCTGTTTCATCCAGCCGCCAAGCAGCCGTCCGATCTCGGCAATCATGGCACTGACGTGCTGGTACTGCCCATCTTTCAGCCATCCCCACCCGAAGGCCAGCCGCAGATACAAGCGAAGCTTGTTCAGGTGGGCGTCGGCGGCTTCGAGGTGCTCCAGGCGTTTCCTGCCGGCTCGCGCGTTAGCGTCGTAGAGGGCTTCGTGGAAATCCAGAGCGGCGCCTACCAGCCGCTGCGTGACCACAAAACGTTGAACCTTGGGAAAGGCCTCGGCGCGGGGCAGAAGCCATGTGAGCATATCGAAGCTACGAGTTAGAATCACCATGTCTTCCCGCATGCTCAACCCTCCATGCAAGATCTTTGGGAAAAGGTTATCGCGTGGGAGAATTTGTGGCTGGCCTTTCGCAATGCAGCCCGCGGCAAGCGTGGAGGCATGCCCGCGGCGCGTTTCGAGCACCAAGTGGCGGACCGTCTCGTGGATTTGCAAGGGGAGTTGCGGTCAGGCGGTTACCGGCACGGGGCGTACACCCACTTTTACATTCATGAGCCCAAGCGGCGCAAGATCAGCGCCGCCCCGTTTCGGGATCGCGTGGTCCACCACGCCCTATGCAATGTGATCGAGCCTATCCTCGACCGGACCTTCATTGCCCACAGCTATGCCAACCGCAAGGGAAAGGGCTCCCACCGCGCCGTCGATTACCTGCAAGCCTGCGCGCAGACCTACTCCTGCGTCCTGCGGATGGACATCGTGCAACACTTCGCTTCCATCGATCATGGTGTTTTGCGTGCCGAGATGGCCAAGGTGATCCAAGATGACCGGATCCTCGGGCTGGTGGATCAAATCCTGGCGAGCGGAGCGAGCGCGCTTGCCGACGAATACCACATGGTCTACTTTCCCGGCGACGACCTGTTCGCCGTAAACCGGCCGCGCGGCCTGCCTATCGGCAATCTGACCAGCCAGTTCTGGTCCAATTGCTTGATGAACCCTTTTGATCATTTTGTGGTGAACGAACTCGGCTGCCCAGCCTACCTGCGCTACGTGGATGATTTTGCCCTGTTCGGCAACAGCAAGCGCCAATTGTGGGTTTGGAAACTCGCGATTCAGGACAGGTTGGCGGACCTGCGCCTGAGGGCTCACGCCAACGCCCAAGTGGCGCCCGTGACGGAAGGCATTCCCTGGCTGGGCTGGGTGGTGTGGCCGCACCGGCGGCGGCTGAAGGCGCGCAATGCCGTCAAGTTCTCCCGCCGCCTGGGACGTAATCTCGACTTGTACCGGACGGGGCAGATCACCTTTGCGGAACTGGATTCAAGTGTCCAGGGCTGGATCAATCATGTCCGTTACGGGGATACCTGGGGCTTGCGCAAGCACTTGTTCCAGACGCATCCCATCCGGAGCGGACCCACCGCGTAAAAATTTTCGACGACTCGCGCCAAGCGCGAGTCGTCAGAGCCCAGAGTTCAGAGCAACAGAGAACAGAGCTAAGGAGAAGGGACGACCCCAACAACCCGAAACCCGACGACGTAGTAGCGGTAGTCGGGATGGAAGTAGTGGCGAACAGTGGCACGAGCGAAGTCCTGGTTGAGGAGCAAGACCCGCCCCGCCCCACCCGGGACTCTCCGCCAGCAAGCTCGCCGCTCTTGCCGCTCTGGTATTCAGTGAGCGTCCATTCCCATACGTTGCCGCTCATGTCCAGCGCGCCCCAAGCCGCAGCCCCCGCCGGATACATCCCTACCGCCGTGGTGCGGCCCAAGCCGCTCTCGGTGGTGTTCGCGAAGCGGGGGTCCCAATTGTTGCCCCAGGGATACGTCTTCGCCGAAGGGCCCGCCCCCGCCAGTTGCCATTCCGCTTCCGTAGGCAGGCGCACCGCCCAGGTGAAGGGGTTCATCGGATCGAACCGTCGTGGCCTTTCCGGTCTGGAACGGGAAATTGACTTAGAGGGATTCGTTGGAATTGAAGATAGATTCTTCGCTGCGCTCGGAATGACACGCGGATCGCCTTCCGACGCCATGTATAACCGCCAGGAAAGCCAGCGGCAGAACGCCATCGCCTGATGCCAGCTCACCGTCTCGCGCGGGTGGTTGGCGAACTTGAAGCGCTGCTCTTCCATCTTCCTCTCGTCGCTGCCGGCCTTCAGCCCTTCGAACCAGTCAATCTCGTTGTTCGGTAACCCATCCGGCGCCTCGACGAATGCCTGGAATTGCTTGTAGGTTACTGGGTAACGAGCGATCTGGAAAGGCACGTGAACTTCAACCTTGCCAACCGTCTCAACCTCGACCTCGACGGATGACTTGCCTGGAACCTCCACCAAACACCAATCGATGTCCGACAGACCATCGGGACAAACTCCCACGCCAGGCCGCGGATCGCCGATCATCGTGAGGCGCTCTCCGATCCAGCTCCGGCGGATGTGAGGTGTATCAGGGTTCTGAATCTCTTCGAGCAGCCGGTCAGATTCGCGTTGGACAAACTCGCGCTCAACCTCGTTAAAGTCGCGCCCCTGGTCCAGCTCCAGACGGTCGATCATTTTATAAACTGGCTGCAGGCGCTCGTCCGGCCAGCGGTATTCCTGCTTGCGCTGCTTGCGATTCCACTCGTCGGCTGCCTCCTTTACCTGGTCCCGCAGGAGCTGGTCTTCGCGGGTCAGCTTGATCCAACCCGCCAGGCGCTCCCAACTCCGCAGCAGCGCTTCGTGGGCAACTTCCAAGGTGGGCCTCTTCTCCTGCTTATCGGTCACCAGCAACCGCGCTTTCGTCAACTCCCTCACCAATTCCGCCTGGGGCGCCGATGGCACGATCTCTTCGAGCAGCGCTCGCCGCCGGGTGGCCGTGCCGTCCTTCGGGTCCACCTTCACCAACCTGAGGAATACTAGGGGCAACGCCTCCTGCGCCTCGGGCGAGAGCTGGCCGAAAGCCTGCTCCGCGCGCTTGCCGATCGCTCCGGCGACGCCACCCAGCTCCTCATAATCTCCAGTCGTAAGGCGCCTGTCCGCTCTCCTTTCCTGGCGCTGATAAAGCTCGTCCAGCAGATACGCCACGAGGGCCAGCGCGCCGGGCTCGGTTCCAGTGTCTTTAACGATGCGGTGAGCCAAGTCTCCTTCAAACTGCAAGCCGGCCCGCTCCGCCGGCCGGGCGATCATCTCGTAGAGAGACACTCCGTCTGGCGCTCCCAGCGGGTAAGAACCGTTTTGCAACAAGCTCACCAACGCCGGGTCGACCGGAATCATCTGGTGATAAAAATCAGCGCGCAGCGTTGCTACCACGCGGAACCGTCCTGCCGCCACAGCTTGGGAGAGCATTTGGGCGAAAGGCGCGCGGTAGCATTCGGCGACGACGGTGACCAACTCTTCGAACTGATCGATAAACAGCAACAACTCCGCCCACTTAGGCTTGCCGCTCAGGAGCTGCGGGATCATCGCGGCCAGCGCGTCCGGCTTGGCCGCCAGCTTTTCGGCAATCTCGCGCGCCTCGATCCCATGCACACCAGCTTTGGCTTTCAGCTCGACAGCGAGCGCCATGAAAGGATTGTCGCCCACTCCGCCCGGCGTCATGCGCAGCCACAGCCAGTCGCTGCTGGCCGCACGCTCGCTCCTGATGCTGTTGCCCTGCAAAGCCGGAATCAGACCGGCCCACACCAGCGACGACTTGCCCGACCCCGACGCGCCCACCACCGCCACAAACCGGTCCCGGTTGATCCGATCCACCAAGGCGTCAATCTCGCGGTCGCGCCCGAAAAAAATCTCAGCGTCTTTCTCCTCGAACGCGCGCAGCCCGGGGAACGGGGATCCCTCCCAGAGCTTCGGCGGAGGGGCCTCCGGGGCCGTGTGCCGCACCACAGCCGTCTTCAGAAGCTTTTCTACCAGCCTCTGCAGGTCTCGCTTGAACAGCTTGCGAAACTCCGCGGGTTTCTGGTAGCCGTTCCAACCGCCAAGGTTGGCGCCGGTCTCGCGGTCGCGGAATTTTTCGAAAAACTCTCTAACGCGGCGATACTGTTCGGCCCGGTCTTCAAAATCAGGGGCGCCCAGCTTGATCTCCGGATCCTCAAGGCGGCGATAGACCACCACTTGCGGCCGCTTGTGTTCGCGGGCGGCCTCCATGGCGTTCTCATATTCCCATTCAGCACCCGAATAATAAGGTTGGCCGTTGGCTTTATGGTAGAGAGGATGGGGTAGCGGAGTTCCCATCCGCGCCCAGAAAATCACGATCACAATGTCGCATTCGGCGGGGCGGGTCAGCTCTTCCTCAATACATTCCTGGGGGCTCTTCGTCGGCGTCATCACCGTGCCGCACGTGGGGTCATCCCAAGCCACCGGATCGAGCGAGACTTTCCCTCTGAGATGAGGCTCGTACTGCAGTTCCTCGATCACCCTTAGCGCGATTTTGCGCTCTTTAGGCACGTCTCCCGGCGAAGAGAGAAAGATCCGCAAGTGAGGAACGAGGTCCATGTGCTATTCCTGAGTTGCGTCGCACCGCCGTTCGCTTTTGGTTTGTCCTGCCATGTTGCCCGAGAGTATACCGCACTTGTCTTTTGCATTGAGGAAGGCCGCTTCGCGAACTGGCCGCCAGCACTGCTTCTCCCGATGAGAGCACCTCGTTGAAATTCGGCATTGGCTGGCCCGACTGGGAGAGATGGCGCGTTAGATGTTGGGAACAGCGCAGTTATTAAGGTTAGCGAGTGGCGTCGCGATTCTCAGCACGTGCCCCTTGCGCGGAGAGGCGATTCCTTCTACTCGTGGCTTTTGGGGGGCGGAATCTCAACTACTGTGCAGCTTCCTGGAGTCGCCGCGTTCACTGCTGCCACGATCGACTCAACGTACAGTCGCGCCAAAGGCCATTGCGCATTTCCGAGCACCACGACAGCAATCCTGCGGCCCTTCAAACTCTGCTGGAAGGGAAGGTTCTTGTCGGTCGTCAACAACACGTCGAACCCATCAGCCTCGGCAACCCGTAACAGCTCACCGTTCGAGAGCGTGCTCCATCCCTGCCGCGCCGCCGTTTTGACGGTGTGTCCTCGAAGAAAGGCGCGCAAGGGAACGGGTGTGCCTTGATCGAAGAGAATAAGCATCAGCAGGTGGGGGCCGGAGCCTCCAGACTTTGGGCGGCGAAGTCAATCACGGCCTTCACTTGATCTCGATCAAGGCCCTCGAACCAGGAGAGAATGTCGTCGAGGTTGGCGCCCGCTTCCAGATTCTGAAAGATCGTGGCCACCGGCATACGCGTGCCGCGGAGTACCCATGCCCCACTCAGCTTCCCGGGGACCCTCTCCACGGCAGCGCATTGTGACCAATCCAGTACCGCCATAAGCTACCCCCAGTTTCCCACGTTTCACATCTGGACTCAACGGCCCACGCCTCGCGCTGGTCCGCG
>JASHPE010000289.1 GCA_030038235.1 Terriglobia bacterium | reverse complement strand
TTCCGTGCCCTGCTGGAATTCCGGGCCCAAATAAAAGGCCTCTGGCTGCGTACGCTACGGCGTCGCAGTCAGAAGGATCAGACGAACTGGGAACGGATCACGAAGCTTGCCGATGATTTCCTTCCGCAACCTCGAATCCTCCATCCCTGGCCCAATCAGCGATTCGCTGTCAGGCACCCAAGGTGGGCGCCGTATGCGTAATGTGGCGTCGACATTTATGTGGCGTCCCGCGCCATTGTAGCCTTCCCGCGCAGAGAACCGGGGTTCGAACGCCACATAACTAGCGGGCTATAGGGTGCGCAAGAATTCCATAAGGTCAGGCTGGTCCCGCCATCGCTTCTTGGGTTTGCTGTCGGGGGGAAGTTCACATTTGGCGAGGGCCTTGGCTTTCATCTCCAAGTCGAATTCGGCGTAGATGTTCGTAGTATCCAGAGAGACATGGCCGAGCCAGCCGCGGATTGTATTGATGTCAACGCCCGCACGGAGGAGGTGGGTTGCGGTGCTGTGTCGAATGGAATGCGGGCTTACCCGCTTCGTCGCGAGCGCCGGGAACTTGGCGCATATTTGGAGTGTATAGCGCTCTACCACGGTATGGATTCCGAATCGAGTGATCGGATGAGCCAGGCGATTGACGAAAACGGGTTCGCCGGCGCTGCGGCCGCCCATTACCCCCTCGAGTGTCGCCACTGTAGCAGGCCATAACGGGCAAAGGCGCTGCTTTCCGCCCTTTCCAGTAATCTTTACGCAAGCGGCACGGATATCGAGGTCTCGGACCTTGAGCTGCGCTGCCTCTGTGGCTCGAGCCCCCGAGTTATAGAGAAACAACAAAAGCGCGTAATCACGTCGGCCTTGCGCGGTTCGACGATCTGGGGCGGCGAGTAAGGCATCCATCTCTGCCTTCTCGAGATACGGCACGACAGCCCTGCCGGCCTTCTTGAACGGGATCGAGCGAATCTGCCCGCACCATTCGATGTGGACAGGGCTGTGCTCCCCCACAAAACCAGCGAGGGCACGGATGGCAGCAAGCCGTTGGTTACGAGTGGCGATTTTGCAGCCACGCGAGGACTCGAGATCGGCGAGAAATCGACGGACGAGATCGGCCGAGAGATCGACGACAGCGAGACGGTCGATGGACTTCTTTTGCATCTTAGCGACAAAAGGGATGAAAAGGGCGAACGCGTCGCGGTAGCTGTGCTGGGTATTGCGGGCAAGATTGCGCTCAGCGACGACATGTTCCAGCAGAAAGCGACGAATCCATGGGCCAAGCGGGGTGTGCTCACTCATGAGAAGACCCCATGGCGTATCGTTCGAACCGGTCACTCGCTTCGCGTAGCAGCTCTGGTGTCAGAGCGAGATAGCGCTGTGTCCCCTGGACATTGATGTGACCAAGATAGGTCGACAGCTGCGGCAGAAGGCGTTGCAGGTCAGCATCCGAACGGTACCAGGAAACGAGCCTGTGAACAGCGAAAGTGACCCGTAAATCATGAAGCCGCGGTTGATGTCTCGGATTGCCATCGGGTCGCACGACGCCCGCACGGACGCGGAGCCGGCAAAACGTGTTCTCGGCACTGCTCCGAGTTACGGCGACGCCGCGACGGGAGACGAAGAACGGGGAATTAGGTATTGCGCGATTCCGCTGGCGCGCAGTCGCATATGGAATCAGGAGACGAGTCAAATCGGATCCAATGGGCACCAGTCGCGTCTTATAGAATTTGCTCTCACGAATATGGAGGACGGCGGTGGTGAGATCAACATCTGCCAGCGTCAAGCGGAGCGCCTCGCTGATGCGAAGTCCAGCACCATATAGCATTAGTAGAAGCAAACGGAATGTAGTTGGATCGATCACGCTGCGCGGATCATCATTGGCGACGACGGCACCAAGTAGGCGTTTTAGCTCCTCGTGAGAGTAAACGTGAGGAACGAAGGGCTGCAGCGGCTTAGGAAAGGTTCGCGGGAGCGGTGTCGAAGCGACATAGCCGCGGGCAATGGCGAAGCGGTAAAAGCCGTCGAGGACAGTGTGCTTGCGCTCCCAGAACCTGGTGACGGGTCCGGTTCCAGCCAGATAGGCTCGCACACGGTCGGGCCTGATCTGTTGGATGTTCACCTCGCCCATGGCGCGGCAAAACGACTTTAGGGTGCTGGCTTCTGTGCGAAAGCGCATACCCATCGATTGCTTGTGAGCAACGTAGCTGGCGACCACTTCAGAGAGCTTCATGCTAGCCCCCTCAGATCAAAGTCTGCCACCTCCCGTAGCCCGGCGAGGTCCACTTTGGCATAGATGCGTGTCGCGTATGCACTGCGATGGCCGAGATGATCGCCAATCTCCTTCAGGCTGAGACCCGCGGCGACGAGATGACCAGCGCAACCATGCCGAAGACAATGGGGACCATGGCGTGGTACCCGAATGTTCAACGCCTCGATCCGCCTGCTGACAACGTCATACATGGCGCCCGACGAGAGAGGTCTAAGCGGAGCTTTGAGCGTCACGAACAGCTCTCGATGGGGACACCGCGGGCGAGCGCGCTGGAGATACTGAAGTATCGCGTCACCGACCGAAGACACCAGCGGGTAATACTGGAGCCGCCGTTGCTTGGACCGTTCGATCCTGATGACCTCTCTTGTCCAATCGAGGTCTTCGAGGCGCAACTGGCGCACTTCGCCGCTGCGCAGGCCATAAATAGCGAGCAACATCAGGATGGCGCGGTCGCGTACGTCGCGTGGGTCCGCGCCGTCAGTAGAGGCGATGAGCCTCTCCACGTCGTCCCAGATTGGACCTGCGGGGAGCCCTTCTTCCTTGAATAGACGTGGACCATCGATAGTCGACGCGATGCCAGGGGAACACCATAGACGCATCTCGGCATATCGGAAAAAGGATCGCAACACCGTGACACTCTTCGCGACCGAGACGCGACACCAGCCTTGCTTGCCCTTCAGACTTAGAAATCCGTCGATATCTTCCGCCGTTACCTGCGCGATTGAGTTCTTGCCTTTGACGCTTGTTCGAAGAAAACACTCGACATGCCAACGCCGGGCATGGAGGGAGCTGGCGGATAGTCCGCGTTCATCGCGAAGGTAAGCAATAAAATCATCTACCTGGTCGGAAAAGGGCTTGGGTTCGGCAGACCGCTCTTCCAGGCATCCCAGAAACCGCAGCCATGCTGTCGCGACTTGAATGAAATGTTCCCGCGGCCATCGTTTACTGTGTGCCCGTCCACGTCTTAGCTGAAAGCGAGTCCATCTCTCGGCGGCCGCTTCGACATCCGCCAGCAAGTAACTTTTGCTCGAGTCGACATCGATGCGTTCCGCGACTACCAGAAGCTCGTTGGCGAGGCGTAACAAGGTGCTATGCGCCGCTCCATAGGCAGCGCAATGAGCCAGAAATCGTTCACGGGCTTCCGCCGATCGGCCAGTCCGGTGCCGTACCAACGCTTTGGGAGAGGTGAATAAATCCTCGAACATTGCCGGATCTCCTTGCCTATAGGGAGATCCGATCAGTATCGGCAAGGTCGCTTAGTTATGTGGCGTTCAAACCCCGGTTCTCGGCGTGGGAAGGCCACAATGGCGCGGGACGCCACATAAATGTCGACGCCACATTACGCTCTCGGGTTAAGCGGATAGGTATCGAAGAGGTCGTGATCTCGCCGCGGGCGCCTTGGCAGAATCCATATGCCGAAAGGATCATCGGCTCAATTCGTCGTGATTGTCTTGACCACGTTATCATCTTCAATGAGACGCACCTCCGTCGCGTTTTGTCTTGTTATTTTCGTTATTACCACCGGAGCAGAACTCATCTCTCACTAAATAAAGACTGTCCGAATCCTCGCTCGATCCAACCGCCCTCAGCTGGCAAGATCGTTGCATTTCCCGAGGTCGGCGGACTCCATCATCGGTACGAACGTCGCGCGGCCTGAGCCACAGCGATCTAAATATCGCGTCGCTTCGGCAAGATTCGTCCCCTTCCACCCGTTGCGTAGGGCGCCGATATCCGGGTCTCCGGTCAAGGATGGCCGTCGCTCAATCGTTCAATCACGGGTGGGCATTTCCAGGCCACTCCTTGACCGACCCGAGTACGGCGGCAGGCTCGGGCGGCGTCGGATTCAGCCCCGCAACGCCGGCCGCTTCGATGAGCTCTGTGATCGGATAGATTTTTGAGCAAAGACAGGTCGTCCACCTCCTGCAGATGATCGCGACCGCGATTCGTAAGCTGAAGACCTCCATCAAGCCGGATCAATCCTTTTCGTTCAAGCCTTGCTACGACATCTGTCCAATCCGGACATTCCCTCGTCCGCTCGTCCCGGTCGCGTGGGGGCTTTCCGACTCCGTGTTCCACCTCACCCAACGCATGAAGCAGCCACAGCTCCTGGCTCAGATAGCCGACAGGACGCTGGTGGAGACAGATGTCGCGAACCCATTCGCGGGAAAAATCTTCAGCTCGTTGGCGCCAGCGCGGGTCGAGATTGTAGGTGCGAATGTCATGAAACACCTCCTCCTCGCGCGCCGCGCCTTCTCCATAGGCGCGCAGTTTGCCCACATCGTAGCGGAACAGACGCTCCGCGACCACGACGTCGCCGAGTTGCACCTTCTCACGCCACCCAGCGCAGACACCGACCATCGCGAGACAACGAGGCTCGAGGCTTGCGATCAACCGCGTCGCCACGTTTGCTGCCAGCTCCGGGCCCATGTCGGCGGCGCGAGCCAGTCCCCAACTGAGGCCCCCAGGATCGCGACGGAAGAAGTACGCGAACCCGCTCGGATCGTTGTACTCTCGCCAGTCTGATTCCGATCTAAGGACGACATCTTGTTCGTCCTTCACCGCCGTAATGATAAGGACGTCGGCTTTATGTCTTAATGACGCAAAGACTCGATCGGGCATCTTAGTATCAATAGCTTTTTATAGCTAAGATTACAACGGAAAGTGTAAGGATAAGGTCAGCCCAACGTGTTAATGACCAACGTTCGCTCTTAGCTAAAAATCGTGACCGTTCAGAAGCGACCTATAGTCAGGCCAGATTGGACATCACGCGCCCTCGTCGTGCGGCGGCAGGGCGACTAAAAGCTATAAATGCACTCCCATGATTCAACGTTTGACGATTAGCGCTTCAAGGATCTCCGGCGCAACTTCGTTTTTTCGGATTGAATAACGGATCTCGCCCAGTTTG
>JASHPE010000288.1 GCA_030038235.1 Terriglobia bacterium | reverse complement strand
GTGAACAAGCTGGGCTTTGACGTTCGCATGGACCAAACCATGGACAACGGATTCCGCTGGCTGACCGTCGGCCCGAAGGGACAGCCAGACATTCAGATCGTGCTGATGAAAGCCGCGGTCAATCCGTTCTTCCTCGATGCTGAATCGGCGGCGGCGCTCCAGTTGCTGCTCAAGAAAGGCGTGCTGGGCGCCGGCGTGTTTCAAACCGCCGACTGCCGCAAAACTTACGAAGAGCTGACAGCAAAGGGAGTGGAATTTAAGTCTCCGCCGGAAGAGCGCTTCTACGGTACGGAGGCCATATTCAAAGATAACTGCGGAAACTGGTTCAGCCTGACCGAGCCGAAGGGCAGGCAGAATTAAGTGTTTTGGATCGTTGTTGAGGCGATCGCGATCGTCCAACACTGGCGCAGGCGCGATTAACAATCGTCTGCGCCGGCCGCCCGTCAGCGCGTGAGTGGCAACAGCTGCTTGGGGGCACGATTACTCCACGCGGCAGCGAGCGCCTGCTGCACGATCCCTTTCTTCGCGGCTCTCAAGCGCACACTGGTGGCGCCCTGGCGTCCCCAGCCGCCTTTGACCGGCACAAAGACGTGGGGCTCGGTTCGCACCAACTCCTCTTGCTGCTCCGTCGTCAGCTTGACCATCGCCCAGCTCTCATCGGGATAGCTGAGTGTGGCGAAGATCTTGCCCGCCACACGAAAGTCGGGATGCGCCATGTGGGCGCTCTCCGACGTTTCGGGGAAGCTCAAGGCCAGACGGCGAAATTGGTCCGGTGTCATTTCTTTCCCTCGACACGAGTGCGTTGATCAAGCCGCCACGCCCTTTGTAGGCGTGGCGATGTACCACGTGTGCCCCTGCGGATCCTGCACCCAGGCGTTGCGATCGCCATAAGGCTGATCGGTTGGCGCCAGCATCGAGGTCGCGCCCGCGTCGAGCGCGCGCTGATAGGTCGCGTCCACATCACGAACGTAGAGATAGATGGCCATGGGTATAGGCTGGTACGGGCCGTGCGCCTCGCCCATTTCGATCGCAGCGCCCTCGATCGTCACGCGGGCGTGCATAATTTTGCCGGCGTCGTCTTGATACCGCGCGACTTCCTCGGCATTGAAGGCCCGTTTCAGGAAATCGATCATCTGGGCGCCGCTCCGCGGATGGAGGTAGGGCGTCACGGTACGCAGACCTTCCGGCGTGGGCCGACCCCAGGAGCTGCGGGCCAGATACCAGTGATTGCCGGAGACGTCCTTGACGCTCGCGCCGCGCTCGCCGTACTCGTGATCGGTGGGCTCGCCAAGCGACGTCGCGCCGGTCGCCAGGGCTTTGCGGTAAGCAGCGTCCACGTCGTCCACGTAGACGTGAAGTGCCGCCAGCTTCTCTTCGACGCTCGGCGCGGAGCCGATCATCACCATCGAGTTGCCGATCCTCGCCTCGACGTGCATGCCGCCTGCAGAACCTCCCGAAGATCGGTGAATCTCCTCGGCCCCGAACACGGTCTTGACGAAATTCACCAGATCCTCGCCGCGCCGGACCGTCAAGTAGGGAGTAACGGCCGTGAAGCCTTCGCGCAGGCCGGGAATCGACCCGCCGACCGCCTGCTCGCTGGCTGAAGTCGCCGCCTGCTGAGCCATAAAGGCCGCTGAGCGCCGCTCGATCTCTTCGAGTGAGACTTCCTCGATGCGGCTTGCGACAGTCCACAGGTGTCCGAACGGATCTTCGATCTGGCCGCTGCGGTCGCCGTAGAACTGATCCTGCACCGGCCGGAGCACTTTGGCGCCGGCGGCGATCGCCCGCGCCGCAAAGGCGTCCACATCTTCGACGAAGAGGTGCATCCTCACCGGCGAGCCGCCGAAGTGGCGCGGACCATACCGGTTGTACTCCGCCGTTTCCCCGCCGATCATGATGCCCGAGTCGCCCACGGTGATCTCGGAATGCGCGATTCTACCGCTCGGATCAACGAAGCGCATCGACTCGTTTTCGACAGCTCCCAAGGCTTTCTTGTAGAACTCGAGTGCCTGCACTCCGTCGGTGACCGTCAGATACACGCCGGCCGTATGGAATCCCGGCCGGACCGCAGGAGCGGGTTTGCCTGAGGGCCTCCGCACCGACCCAGTCGGCGGCGGACCGGATGGGTAACGCTGCTGATACTGTTCGAAGGTCACGTCCTCCAGATGTGTCGAGATCGTCCACTTGTGTCCGAAAGGATCGGTCAACGACCCCGAGCGCTCGCCGTAATCATGGTCGACCGCCGGTGCGGTGATCGTTGCGCCGGCCGCCGCCGCCTGCGCCATCAGCGCGTCCGTGTTTTCGACATAGAGATGGATGATCGCCGGTGAGCCGCCGAGCGTCTCCGGGCTCAAGGCTCCGAAGTCAGGAAATTCGTCGGACAGCATGATATGCGAGTCGCCGATTTTGATTTCGGCGTGACCGATAGTTCCGTCCGGCATCCCGAGACGCATCACTTCGGTGGCGCCCAAGGCCTTCTGATAAAACTCGAGGGCCCGAGCGGCACCCTTCACGGTGAGATAAGGCGTTACGGTGTGGTAGCCCTCCGGAACCGGTTTCACGCTGGATTTGTCGAAGGCTCGCTTTGCAGTGCCTGACATAAGTGCTCTCCTTTCGAGTTCCTGCTTAAGATTCGTTCGGAAATCTTCGCGTGGCAGATCGATCAAGCCCTCAGCCATCGCCACGAGTTGTTCTATTCGTTCCGGAGGCGCGCCGAGCGCCTCCAATTCCTGCCGCTCGTTCGATTCAGACGGCCCGTAGAATCGTTGCGCCTCGGGACTGGCATCGGCCTCTTCGCTGCGCGTCGCAGAACGTGCCCCGGCGAGCATGGCGTCGAGGGCGGCGTCAAGCTGGCCGCCCGGAGAGCGCTTAGGCATGGGCACCCCCTGCTTCGTCTGCCCACCGCTCTCGCAGCGTCTCGAGAGCGCGGAACTGGAGCTGCTTCACCGCTCCTTCGGTGCGTCCCATGGCCTGGGCAATTTCCCGGATGCTCATCTCCTGCGCAAAGCGCAATTCGATCACGCGGTGCTGATCCTTCGGCAGGCTGCGCACCAGCCGGAACAGCCGCGCGCGCCGCTCCACCTGCTCCAGTCCCGAATCGTGGACCGGTGGATCGTCGGGCGGCGGAATGTCGCGCTCGCGCGCGGCCCGCGAAGCGCGGTCGGAAATCGCATTGGCCGCGATGCGGTACAGCCAGGCCGCAAAAGGAGCGCCACGCCATTCAAAGTGCCGCAGGTTCGCAAGCGCCTTGTGGAACACGTCCGCTGTCACGTCCTGCGCCTCGTCGCGATTGCGCACCCGGCTCGCGACGTACGCGTAGACGCGCTCGAAGTTCGCTTCGTAAAGCTCCGCAAAGCGGCCGGGATTCTTCTGCGCCGCTTCGATCAGAAGCTGCTCCTCAGCTTCTTCGGTCTTCAACGCTGCTCCCTCAGGCGCCACGTCCAACCATATAAACCGGAACAGCACGGAAAGGTTACGGGAAAAGCAAAAATCGAAAACCGAAATTCGAAACTCGAGACTTCGAGGTACTCAACTCAGTGCTGATACCGATTTTCGCTTTTCGGTTTTCGAGTTTCGACAGTCGTCAAAAGTGCCATCCCACCAGACTCATCACCAGCGTCGCCAGGACGATCAGGGTGAAAATACCGTAGACCCAGTCGCGCTCGCGCGCAAAGGCAACCAGCGACAGCGCCACGCGCGCGACCGGGGTGGCGATCAGCAGCACCAGTCCGAGCTGGATCAAACCGCGCCCGCGTCCGGCCGCCACCTCCCGCAGAATTCCGGCCAAGCCGCGCAACTGGCTCGATTCGCCGCGAAAGTTGCGGTAATCCGGCGGGGATCCACCGTGTCGAAAGAGGTAGAGGATGCCGCCAGCCAGCACGACGAGCGCCGCGCCGATCACGCCGGAGAGGAGAACCTTGGCCAGTGTGTCTTCCAGTTGCTGGTCTTCCAAGGCTCTTTGGTTGTCAGCCATGGTTACGGAGTCCCGTCTCCGCTGTGGTTCAGAGTTTCCCCGTCAGGGCGTTGTAGATCATTTCCAATCCGAGCGCCACAATGACCAGCGCGAAAATCACCCGCAGCCGATTCGTCTGGGTGCTGACCAGAACGCGAGTGCCGACGAACGAGCCCATCAGCACGCCCAACATTACGGGCATGGCGAGCCCAGGCTCGATGTACCCGTGCCGCAGATAGACGCCGGCGCTGGCCGCGGCCGTGACGCCAATCATGAAGTTGCTGGTGGTGGTCGAGACCTTGAACGGGATACCCATCGCCTGGTCCATCGCCAGCACCTTGAAGGCGCCGGAGCCGATGCCGAGCAGGCCGGAAAGGGTTCCGGCCACGAACATCATGCTGAATCCGAGCGGGACGCGGCGCACGTGGTACTGCCGCATCCCCGCACCGTCAGGGAAGGAGCCGTCCATTTTCAGGACTCGCGCCACCGGCCCGGTAACCGGCGACTCGCCGCCGCGCCTTCGGGGCCGGCTGCTCAAGTAGGCGGAGACGAGCAGGACCACGCCGAAGATCACGCCGATCGCGGGCGTCGAGACCTTCGCCACCATGAACGCCCCGAAGATCGCGCCCCAGGTGGTGGCAATTTCCAGGAACATGGCTACGCGGATGTTGGAGAACCCTTCTTTGAGATAAGCCGCGGCGGCTCCGGACGACGTGGCGATCACGGATACCAGCGAAGCGCCCATCGCATAGTGGATGTTGACGTGAAGGGCCAGCGCCAACAGCGGAACGATCACCACGCCGCCGCCGAGTCCGGTCAAGGCGCCCAGAAACCCGGCGACCACTGAGCCAAACCACACCAAAGCTGTAAAGCTGACCGTGTTCAAGCGATCATCCTCAGATCAATCCGGTAGATTGGACTATGAACTGCGAGCCGCCGGGTGCGTGATTAGCAGCGCCAGGGGTGCGATGGCAACTACCATCGCGCTGAGCAGCACGGCATGCCGGAATCCGAGCCCCGCCATCAGGGCTGCAACCGGGAAGTCGCCGAGCGGCCGGATGCACATCACGAGCAGGGTATTCAGACTCATCGCACGGCCGCGCATGTGCGGCGGAACGCGCGTCTGCAACAGCGTGATGGTAGTTGCGCCGGCGGCATTCTGCGCGCCGCCCAGGATAAACAGCGCCGGAACGGAGATGCGCATAGTGGAGCTGAGGCCAAACACGGCCAGCGCCGCCGCGCAAACCAGCGTCGACCCGAAAACCAGCAGTCCCTTGCGTGAGAAATCTCCCAGGGAAGCGACGATCAGCGCGCCCGAGACCGCTCCGACTCCAACTGCCGAGAATAGCACGCCAAGCTGCGCGGGACCCGTGTGGATCACCTGCCGGGCAAAGAAAGGCAGCATCATAGCCGCGGACGGCCCGAAGAAGAGCAGCGCCCCGTAGGCTAGGACCATGGGAGGCAACACGGCATCCCGACGGACGTGGTGGATCGCCTCCCGGAACGAGTCGAACCATCGAGCGGCGGACTTGGACGCGGCTTCCAGGGCCGGAGTTCGCATTGCCACGAGGACCACCAGCACCGCGAGATAGCTCGCCGCGTTCAGAAAAAAATTCCCGGCGTACCCGATCCTGCTCAATGCCAGGCCTGCGAGCGCGGGTCCGACGATCGAAGCGCCATTGAACACCGCGGACTGCAACGCCATGGCGTTCATGACGTTTTCCTTCGAAACAAGCGACGCGATCAGCGCGTTTCGAGTGGGTTGATCGAAGCTCAATGCGGCGCTGCTGAGGAAAGCGACGACAGGAATCATCCAGAAGCGGATGGCGCCGGTTGCGGTGAGGACGCCGAGAAGCCCGGCAAGCACGAGCATGACGCTCTGGGTCAGCAGGAGGAGTCGCCGCCGGTCCAATCGATCCGCGAAGGCGCCGCCGGCCGGCGCAAAGAGGAGAAACGAACAAGCCTGTCCGAGGGAAACGGTCCCGAGGGCCAACGCCGAGCCGTGAGTCAGGTCGAGGACCAGCAGACCCAGGGCGACGATCTGCATCCAGGTCCCGACGGCGGACACCGTCAGCGCGATCCACAACCGTCTGAAGCTCTCCTCTTGGAGCGCTCGAAAGGTGGGAATTCGGCCGAGTCCGCGTGCCGGTGGGCGTAAGGCGATCCCCGCTGCTGCCGGTTCCCCTTCCGTCCCCCTTGCGAGCATGCCGTCTCCCTTGCTAGTATAGCTTGAGGGTTGTGAGACGCTAACTAAGGAAGGGTGAATCTATGACGTGGGAAACGCCGCAAGTCGAAGAAATCAGCCTGAGCTGCGAAATCAACACGTACAGCAACGGCGACGAGTTCTAATTCGCCGGCAAAATCCGTGAGTCCACAGGAATGGCGATCACTGTGGTCTTGAGGAGCCAAAGGCGACGGAGGATCTCTGCATTTGCCTTCGCAAGCGCAGATGTGCTTCGTCGCTCTTGGCGTGATCGTTGATCGCGCCGGCCCTCCCCCTGCCTTTCCCCCCTCATTTCGGTCTCTGAGCGATGCGTGTGAAGGTCTTGGGCAGCGCGGCCGGTGGTGGCTTCCCGCAATGGAATTGCGCCTGTTCGAATTGCGCTCGACTTCGCGACGGGCAGTTCGCCGGCGTCGCCCGGACCCAACTGCAACTTGCCTGGGAGAATCCGTTAAGCCGGTGGACTTTGCTGAACGCTTCCCCCGACTTGCGCAGTCAGATCGAATCCACTCCTGAGCTTTGGCCGCGGGACGCAAACCGGTACTCGCCGATCTCCGACGTGATCCTGACAGGCGCCGAAGTGGATCAGACGCTCGGCCTGTTGCTCCTCCGCGAATTTCATTCCTTTCGCGTGCACGCCACGCGAGCCGTCCGCAGGATTCTCACTGAAGACAACAGCCTCTTCGGCGTGCTCGCGCGATTCCCCGGGCAAGCCTGCTGGAACGACGTTCCGCTCGACGCTCCGTTCGGCGTTGGCGGTGCGCGCCTGGAAGTCTTGCCGCTGCCTGGATCATTCCCGGGATTCGTCGGGGCCGCGCGGCGGGCGGAGTTTGATTCAGCGCAGGCCGCGATCGGGCTTTGGATCACACCGGATTCCAGCGGGCGGGCTTGCGCCTACCTCCCCGGCGTTGGTTCCATCTCTGATTCGCTGCTCGATCGCCTCCGGCACTGCGATGTTCTTCTCTTCGACGGCACGTTCTGGAGCGACGACGAACCGGCGCGCATTCCCGGCCTCGGCCGCACCGCGCGCGCGATGGGTCATCTGCCGATTTCGGGACCGTGCGGGAGCCTGGAGCGTCTCGCTGGTCTCACTCGCCCGCGCAGGATTTTCATTCACATCAACAATACGAATCCGATCCTGGACGAAGAAAGCGCCGAGTATCGCACGGTGTGCGATGCCGGCTGGGAAGTGGCTCGGGACGGTATGGAGATCGCGCTGTGACCGCGGAAGAGCAGGGAATCCTCAATCCGGCGAAGTTGGAATCGGGCCTGCGCGCCATCGGCGAAGAGCGCTACCATCATCGCCATCCGTTTCACAAGCTGATGCACGAGGGCAGGCTCACCCGCGGACAGCTTCAGGCGTGGGCGCTCAATCGCTTCTACTACCAGAGCATCATCCCGATCAAAGACTCGATCATTCTTTCGCGCAGCACCGACGCGGACTTTCGCCGTGCCTGGCGCAAGCGCATCGTCGATCACGACGGCGACGGCGTGCGGCCGGGCGGCATCGAGAAGTGGATTCAGCTCGCGCAGGCGACGGGTCTCGACCGCGAGCGCGTGACCTCGGAGCGGGAGATTCTCCCGGGTGTGCGTTACGCGGTGAACGCTTATCTCGACTTGGTGTCCGAGCGTTCGGTCCTCGAAGCTGTGGCATCGTCGTTGACGGAGCTGTTTTCGCGCGATCTGATCGCGCTGCGCATCGACCGTCTGCGCCAGCACTATCCCTGGCTCAGTCACGGCCTGGCCTACTTCGATGCGCGCCTGACGCAGGCGCCCGAAGACGCCGAATTCGCGCTGGCCTGGGTGATCGAGCACGCTCGCACGCGAGCCGATCAGGACCTGGCGCTCGATGCGCTGCGGACCAAGTGTGACATCCTGTGGGCCCAACTCGACGCCCTTTATTTCGCGTACGTGGAGCCGGGTTGGCCTGCGCCCGGCGCGTTTCGTCCGGCGGCCGAGGGCGGCGCGACGTGAGCGAAATTGACCGAGATCGCGTTCTGAGGCTGGCTCCGGGCTGCCGACTGAGCGCCGCGGAGGGCCAGGAGGACATCCTGCTGATGCCCGAGGGCGCGATGCGGATGAAAGGGCCGGCCCGCAGCATCCTTGAACTCTGCGATGGCACGCGGACGCTCGATGCGATTGTCGAGGAGTTACAACGGCGGTATCCCACTGCCGACACGGCGCGGATCGAGTCGGAAACCGCCGCCCTGCTCGGACAGTTGCTCGACCGGGGGGCGCTCGAATACGGATGAGCTACGCACTCCAGGCCGTCATCGCCGAAGTCACGCATCGGTGCCCGCTGCACTGCGTTTACTGCTCGAATCCGCTCGAGATGCAGCGCCGCTCCGCGGAGCTTTCGACTGACGATTGGACCGCGGTCTTTCGCCAGGCTGCTGAGATGGGCGCGCTCCACCTGCATCTGACCGGGGGAGAGCCGCTGGCGCGCGCCGATCTTACAAAACTCGTCCACGCCGGACGGTCCGTGTATCTGTACGTCAACCTGATCACCTCAGGCGTGGGCCTTGACGAGTGGCGTCTGGACGCGCTGATTGCCGCCGGCCTCGATCACATTCAACTCAGCTTCCAGGATGTCGAAGAGAGCGCGGCCAATGAATTTGCGGGCACGCGCAGCCACGCGCTCAAGCTACGCATCGCGGAGATGATCCGCCAGCGCCGCGTCGCCTTCACGCTGAACATGGTTGTGCATCGGCGAAATCTCAGCCGTCTGGAAGAGATGATCGCGTTCGCCGAACGGACCGGAGCGCAGCGGCTGGAGATCGCGCACGTGCAGTACTACGGCTGGGCGCTTCGCAATCGCGACGCGCTGCTGCCGTCGCGCGAGCAAGTGCGGGGATCGATGGAGATCGTGGACGCTGCGCGCGCGCGACTGCAGGGCCGCTTACGCATCGACTTCGTGCTGCCCGACTATTACGCGAAGTATCCGAAGCCGTGCATGAATGGCTGGGGCCATCAGCAGATGCTCATCGACCCGGCCGGCCGCGCCTTGCCCTGCCACTCCGCCGGGGTGATTCCCGGCCTCGAATTCGCGAGTGTGCGCGAGCAATCCCTGCGCTCGATCTGGGAGGATTCGCCGGCGTTCAACCTTTTCCGCGATGAAAGTTGGATGCCGGAGCCTTGCCGCACCTGCGATCGGCGCACGCGGGATTTTGGCGGATGCCGCTGCCAGGCCTTTCTGCTTGCCGGCGACGCGGCCACGACCGATCCGGTGTGCATTCTCGCTCCTTCACATCACCTGATCGCAGACGCGCTGGAGCACGTCAACGGCAACGATGATTCTGCAAACCAGGGCTGGGTGTACCGCACCGATGTGGCAGGCGACAAGTGGCTGCCTCGCCATCGCTAGAACTTGCCATCGCCCGTTTTAGTTCAGCCGCGATGCGCCGCCTGACTAGGGCTTGCTCACATTCCAGACGTAAAGCGACTCGCTGTCGCTGGCTGTTGCCACGTTCCTCCCACTCTTGCGAGTGGCGCGATTCAGCGCAGACCGGACTTTTGCTTTATTCTCGGCCAGGCCCTCCAGCGGAATCCGTAGCGCAGAGCCCTCTTTCAGATTGTCCAGGTCCCCGAGGATCGTGGTAACGATCTCCTTGTGCTTTCCGTTTCGCCCCTGCGGGACATCGGCCTGCAGCAGCGTCTTGAAATGGCTTGACTTGCTTTTCCCTGAACTCATTGCCGTTTTCCCCTCACGTCGCACAAAAATAACCTCACGTAGCGTAATGGTATCGCATCGTATCAAAGAGTGCAACTAAAAATTTCGAACGTTAAACTTGCCTTAGCTCTCATTACCGGCAGGACGATTGCTCACGAGGGGACCCGGAAAATCACTGTCACTCAGCGACTTAATCGCTACCCAAAAGATTTGACCGGTTTCAAAACGAGTCAACCCGTAGCAAACCTGGCCTGCTAAGCTGGGTCCGCAAGTAGATGGCGGGGGAGTCTCGAGGGAGCTCAGAATGGATCGATACGCACTGTTCAAGAAGCTAGCCGATGGCACGCCGATTTGGGTGAGCTTTGAGGGCGATTTGGCTGAGGCCACCGTCAAAATGGCCGATCTCGATGGCGAAACAGGACTCGAGCACTTCGTTTACGATCTCCGTGACGGAACGACTGTGACGACCAGCCGGTCATTGCGCTGATCTCCCGGGCGCTCGCCCATGCTGGCAAGACTCCCTGCACAGCGCATTCTCGGACTGCCTGCAAGGCGCCGGCGAACTCAAGACCTGGGCACGAGCCACACCGTCCGAGGCACCACGGTTTCGAAGTCGAGGCCGAATTCTGAAGCGCAGCCCCCGTTCACGCTTTCAAACAGGAGGTCGGGGGTGAGTCTCCGCCAGATTTCCTTCGAGACTCGTTGGGCAGAAATCAGGACTCGTCGAGGGAGAAAGCGGCGTAATATGGCTCAAGTCGTCGTTCGACCTCTAGCGAAGTTTGGGAGACCCTCAGTGGCTGTGCTACCGGTCGTGCTACTGCACTATCACTATCGACTCCGCCGTGACAACGCCGCGCCGCTCGACTAAAATCCTCGAATGAAGCTGGAGCAGATCGCCCCCAAGCTGCCGCTTGAAAAATACGAAGAGAACTTTGCCGATCTCAATCCGCTTCTAACGCCGCAACAGGCGCTGATCGCCGCCAGCCGCTGTTTGTATTGCTTCGACGCGCCCTGCATCGTGGCCTGCCCCACGCGCATTGACGTTCCGTCGTTCATCAGGAAAATCTCAACCGGCAACCTGACCGGCTCAGCGCGCGTGATTCTGAGCGCCAACGTTCTTGGCGAAAGCTGCGGGCGGGTGTGTCCGACGGAAGTGCTCTGCGAAGGCGCGTGCGTGCTGAACGGCACGGGCGAGCGTCCGGTGGAGATCGGGCGATTGCAGCGTTACGCCGTGGACTACGCCGTGAGCCGGGGCTTTAACCCGCTTCGCGCCGGGACGCCCAACGGCCAGCGCGTGGCCTGTATCGGGTCGGGTCCGGCGTCGCTCGCCTGCGCGGCGGAGCTGGCCGGGCGCGGTTATGCGGTCGAGATCTTCGACCGCAACGCTGCGCCGGGCGGGCTCAATACTTACGGAATCGCGGCCTACAAGAGCCGCGCCGAAGACAGCCTGCGCGAAGTGAGGCTCGTGGAGAATGTGGGCGTGAGGATTCACCAGGGCGTCGAGGTTACAGGCGATCCTAGGATAGTCGAAGGTCGAGAGTCGAAGGTCGAAGGCACGGCTTCTGCGATGGTCGATGGTTCCCGATCGGCAATCCAGCGTGAGCCCTCGACCGAAGGCGCGGCTTCAACTTTCGACCTTCAACCTTCGACCTTCAACTTGCAGCAGGCTCCCTCACGCATCGCGCTGTCCGAACTCGAATCGCAATATGACGCCATCTTCATCGGCGTGGGCCTCGGCGAAACTTGGGATCTGCAGCTCCCGGGCGAGGGCTTGCGCGGCGTGTGCGGCGCCATGGAGTTTATCGAGCGAACCAAGAGCCGACCTTTCGCCGGGATCGACGTGGGCCGGCGCGTCGCCGTGATCGGCGCCGGCAACACCGCGGTCGATGTGGTTACGGCGGCGCGCCGCCTGGGAGCGGAAGCGGTCTACATGATCTACCGTCGCGGTGAGGACTCGATGCCGGCGTTCGCCTACGAGTACGAGCTGGCCAAGCAGGACGGTGTCATATTCCTTTGGAACACGCAACCACTGGCGATTCTCGGCCACGAGGGCGCGGTAACGGGCCTCCAGTGCGCGCGCACGCGACTGGAAGGCAGGGGACGATTTGCGCGCGTCGACATCGAGCCCGGATCAAACTTCGTGCTTGAAGTTGACATGATCGTAAAAGCGCTCGGCCAGCAGCCCATGACGGAATTCCTGCGGTCGATTCCCGGCATCGAGCTCAGGAGCGGGCGCGTCGTCGTTGATTCGGCCACGCACCAGACCGCTAATCCCAAGTATTTTGCCGGCGGCGATTGCGTCAACGGGGGCAGGGAAGTGGTGGACGCGGTCGCGGAGGGAATGGCGGCTGCGCGGGGAATCGACGCGTGGCTGGGACACGAGTTGACTGTCGACAGTTGACTGTCGACAGTTCACAGTCAGAGCGGGAACGACAAAGATGTGGCAGTGACAGGATTATCTGGCGGGTCCGATATGCAATTCATGGTGGTCGAGAGATTCAAGAACCGCGATGCCAAGGCAGTGTATCGGCGCCTTCGTGAGAGGGGCCGCCAGCAGCCCGACGGTCTCAGGTACGTCGGCAGTTGGATTGAAGCCAATTTCGACCGTTGCTTTCAACTCATGGAATGCGACGACGCGCGCCTGCTGCAGCAGTGGGTTGCTGCATGGAGCGACTTGATGGAATTCGAGATCGTGCCCGTCGTGCCGTCCGCCGAGACGCGCGAAGCGATCGAACCCAGCCTCTGAAGGAAGTCATCATGCCAGACCTCGCCGTCAATTTCGCCGGAATCACCAGTCCTAATCCCTTCTGGTTGGCTTCGGGCCCGCCGTCGAACACCGCCGGTCAGGTGATGCGTGCCTTCGACGCCGGTTGGGGCGGCGCGGTATGGAAGACCATCGGTGAGCCGGTCATCAACACCACGTCGCGCTACGGCGGCATCGACTACGGCCCGCAGAAGCTGATGGGGTTTAACAACATCGAACTCATCAGCGACCGGCCGATCGAAGACAATCTGTGTGAGATCGCGGAAGTGAAGAAGCGGTATCCCCGCCATGCCGTGATCGCGTCGCTGATGGTGGAGTCGCGACGCGAAGCCTGGCACGAGATGGTGAAGCGTGCGGAAGACGCCGGCTCGGACGGCCTCGAGCTGAACTTCGGATGCCCCCATGGAATGAGCGAGCGCGGCATGGGCGCGGCCGTCGGCCAGGTGCCCGAGTACACCACCATGATCACCGAGTGGGTGAAGGAAGTCGCGCGCACGCCGGTGATCGTGAAACTCACGCCCAACATCACCGACGTCACGCGCATCGCGGTTGCAGCCGAGCAGGGCGGTGCGGATGGAATCTCGCTGATCAACACCATCAACAGCCTGATGGGCGTCGATCTTGATACGCTCGCGCCGCGTCCCACGGTTGCCGGCAAAAGCTCGCACGGCGGCTATTGTGGTCCGGCGGTGAAGCCCATCGCGCTGAACATGGTGGCGGCATGCGCCAGGCGCGTGAAGATTCCCATCAGCGGCATCGGCGGCATCGCCACCTGGAGCGACGCGGCGGAATTTGTCGCCTTAGGCGCGAGTTCGCTTCAGGTGTGTACGGCCGTCATGCACTACGGATTCCGCATGGTCGAGGACATGATCGAAGGAATGGAGAGCTATCTTGCGTCGAAGGGTTTGGCGCGACTTGACGATCTTGTGGGACGCGCCGTGCCCAACGTGGCCGACTGGGGGGATCTCGATCTGAACTATAAGATCGTGGCCGAGATCAATCCGGACCTCTGCATCGGATGCCATCTCTGCTACGTGGCCTGCGAAGACGGCGCCCACCAGTGCATCGAGGAATATCCGGCGAGCGCCAGCGGCAAGCGGATTCCTCGGATCATCAAGGACGAGTGCGTGGGGTGCAATTTGTGCGCGCTGGTGTGTCCGGTGCACGGCTGCATCACCATGGAGGAGATCGATACCGGCAAGCCGGTGTTCACGTGGAAGGATCGCGCGCGGGAGCAGCGCCAGCAGACTGGTATAGCCTACACGCCGTCACTGTGGGGAGAATGAAGCTGTCTCTCGGGCAGGCAGGCTTAGAATTAAGTGCACCGCGAATGCGACTCCGAATCCGGCGAACCAAGCATAATCATATAGCGCACGCAGAGCTGAGATCTTCAAGCCGATCAGGGCGACCACCACTCCGGTGACGAGCGCCGCAATCGCCCGCAGATTGAATCCTCGCGTGAATTCGTACTCCCCGCCGCGACGATAGAGGTCGGGCACGTTGATCATCTTGCGGCGGATCACGAAATAGTCGGCCACCAGCACACCCGCAATCGGGCCGAGAAATCCGGAGTAGCCCACGAGCCATCCGAAAATGAAATTGCCGTAGCTCGCGAGGAGCTTCCAGGGCTGCATCAGCAGGCCGAGAACGCAGGTGATCAGCCCGCCGGTGAGAAAGCTGATGCGCCGCGGATAGAGATTCGAGAAATCGTTGGCTGGCGAGACCACGTTGGCGGCCACGTTGACGTTGAGCGTTGCGACGAGGAGCCCGATCATCGCGACCACGATCGCGAGAGGATTCTGCAGCCGGCTCAGGACTGCCACCGGATCCCAGATCGCTTGTCCGAAGATCACGACGGTTGCCGAAGTGACGGCCACGCCGACAAAGGAGTAGAACGTCATCGTCGTGGGCAGTCCCAATGCCTGGCCGAGCATCTGGGCGCGCTGGCTGCGGGCGAATCGCGTGAAATCCGGAATGTTCAACGCTACCGTGGCCCAGAATCCGACCACCCCGGTCAGCGATGGAACGAAGAAGCGGAAGAATTCAGCCGGAGTGTGGAATCGGGACGGCGTTGAGAGCATGGGCCCGAGCCCTCCCGCCTTCACGCCCGCCCAGACCAGCAGCGCCGCGCCGATTGCGAGCAGAAACGGGGCGCTGACGCCCTGCAGGAATCGCACCGCGCGGATGCCGCGAATCACGACGAAGACATTCAGCAGCCAGAACAGAACGAAACACAGCGGCAGGCCGGCCGCGACGTGCTTCCACGCAGGCACGAGCGCGGCGACCATGGCGTTGATGGCTTCACCGCCGATCCAGCTTTGAATCCCAAACCATCCGCACGCCACCAGCGCGCGCAGCATGGCGGCCACATTCGAGCCCAGCACGCCGAACGCCGAGCGCGCAAAGATCGGGAAGGGGATCCCGTAGCGCGCGCCCGCGTGAGCGATGAGCAGCATGGGAATCAGCACGAGGACGTTGCCGAGGAAGATGGTAAAGATCGCCTGCTTCCAATCCATGCCGCCGGCGATCATGCCGCTGGCCAGCAGATACGTGGGTATGTTCACGCTCATCGAAATCCAGAGCGCGGCGTAATTGTAGGTGGTCCAGGTGCGCAGCACGGGCGGGATCGCGGCCAGGTCCTTGTTCCAAAGCCAGCTCTCGGGATTGGCGATTGACGATTGTGGATTGCCGATTGCTTCGTTGACCAGTGAACTGTCCGAGGCTGTAGACATG
>JASHPE010000029.1 GCA_030038235.1 Terriglobia bacterium | reverse complement strand
AATCCCATCCATAAGATGAACGTCAAGCAGCGCGCGGAGATCAACAAGAAGTACATCGGCTTCGTCTTCCAGCAATATCATCTGCTCGACAGCCTGACGGTCGCCGAAAACCTGGACATTCCACTTTCGTACCGCAACGTAAAGGGTTCCGAGCGCCAGGCCATCGTGGGAGACGCACTCGACCGTTTTCACATTGTCGGCAAGAAGGACCTTTACCCGAGCCAGTTGTCGGGCGGACAGCAGCAACTCGTGGCGGTGGCTCGCGCGGTCATCGCTAATCCCAAGCTGATTCTGGCCGACGAACCCACCGGCAATCTGCACTCGAGCCAGGGCAAAGAGATCATGGATCTGTTCAAGCGGCTGAACGAGGAAGGCACAACCATCGTGCAGGTGACCCATAACGAGAATTGGGCGGCGTATGGGCACAAGATCATCAAGCTGGTGGATGGATGGATCAGTTGATGACGCATTGACTGACTGATTCATCGGCTCATTGACGCGATGACCAAGCATTGAGTCAATGAATCAATGGGTCAATGAGCCAATTCTTGATGGCGGGAGATACCAATGAACACCCTGCTAAACGACCTTCGCTACGGCCTCCGCATCCTGGCCAGGAATCCTGGCTTCACGGCGGTCGCGGTATTGACGCTGGCGCTGGGAATAGGCGCGAACACCGCAATCTTCAGCGTGGTGAATGCGGTGATTCTGCGCCCGCTGCCCTACCCCAACTCCTCGCGCATCGTGACGATTTGGGTCACGGAACCGAGCGGTCCCGGCAATCTCTACCCGGACACCGGTCCCGACTATGTGGACTGGAAAGCGCAGAATCAGGTTTTCGATACCATGGGCGCCGTCTTCGTTGCGAGCGCGGCTCTGACCGGCACGTTGGAACCCTTGCAGGTCCAGGGTTTCGAGGTCACACCGGAGATCCTGGACGTGCTCGGCGCCAGGCTCCTCATGGGACGCAACTTCTCCTCCGATGAAACCGCGTCGGGCCACGACAGCGTCGTGATCCTCAGTTACGGCCTCTGGCAGCGTGCGTTCGGAGGAGAGCCTGCAACTCTTGGAAGCAAAATCACCCTTGATGGCCGTCCCTACACCGTGACCGGCATCATGTCGCGGGACTTTGAATTTCCGCACATTTGGGGGAACAAGCCTGAGTACTGGATTCCTCTGAATTTGCAGGCGGCGGAATGGCGCGAGCAGCGGGGAAATCATTGGCTTTGGGTTCTCGGCCGGACGAAACCCGGCGTCTCGATCGATCGCGCAGCCGCGGAGATGAAGGCTATCTCCGCGCGTCTCACAAAGCAGTACCCGGAGACTAACACGGGCGTGGAGGCGAAAGTTGTGGGTCTCCAGGTCCGGCTGACGCAGCAGGTCCGTCCCGCGCTCTGGATGCTTTTCGCCACGGTCGGCTTTCTGATGCTTATTGCGGCGGTCAATGTAGCCAACCTGCTGCTCGCGAAAGCTGTGAGCCGGGAGCGGGAAATCGCGATTCGCATTGCCGTCGGTTCCGGGAGATGGCGCGTGGTCCGGCAATTGATCACCGAAAGCGTCCTGCTCTTTCTGATCGGTGGTGGTGCGGGGCTTCTGGTGGGCTCGACAGCCCTGAATCTGCTCCTCCGCTATGCGCCGGTTGGATACGTCCCTGAGATCATATCGGTGCGTCTTGACGGCTTTGTTTTTCTGGCCACATTTCTCGTGGCGCTGGTCTTGGGCACTGCAGCGGGCTTGATTCCCGCGCTTCACGCCACACGCACTGATGTGCAAGACTCTCTGAAAGAAAGCAGCCAGACGGTCGCCACGTCGCGCAATCTATCGCGCAGCCTGCTGACTGCGGGTGAGACTGCGCTCGCTCTGATGATGGTGATCGGCGCCGGCCTGGCGGTGCGCAGCCTGGTAAAGTTGCTCGGAGTGCGGGCGGGATTCGATCCGCACAATGTTCTCACCGCACGCATTTCCCCGCCCGAAGCAAGGTATTCGAGCCCGGAGTGCCAAAAGATAAAAGGCGACTGCCCTTACGATCGCTATGCGGCGTTTTACCAGGAGCTTCAGGACCGGCTGCAGGCGCTGCCCGGAGTCGAGTCGGCCTCTTTCACGAGCAAGCTTCCGCTCGAAGGCGGAAACAACGGCGTGGTGATTATCGAGGGGCAGGCGTCCCCCAAGGATATGTGGTCGAGCCCGCTGGTGGAGTGGTCCACCGTCATGCCGGGTTATTTTCACACCGCGCGCATTCCGTTGCTCCGCGGCCGCGATTTCACTCCGCACGATAACAATGGAGGCGCGCCCAAGGTGGCGATCGTCAATCGCACCATGGCGGCCAGATTCTGGCCCAACCAGGATGCAATCGGCAAGCATTTTGCGCATAACGGAGAACATCCGACGTGGTTCACCGTGGTGGGTGTAGTCGGCGACGTTCTTCAATATGGGCTCGACCAGACCGCAACGGCTCCCGAAGCCTATTTTCCTGAATATCAGGAGAAAAACTCCAGCCTCAGCGCGCTCGTGCGCGCATCAGGCAAGCCGCTCGACGAGCTGCCCGCGGTGCGCGACGCGGTTCACGAGCTTGACTCGCAGCTTCCCGTCGCCAATCCGCGCGAGCTCTCAGAAGTGGTCACCGACTCCTCCTCGCAGCAGCGCTTTCTGGCCTTATTACTGGGCCTCTTTGCCGGACTCGCGCTGGTGCTGGCCGCCGTCGGGATTTATGGCGTGATTGCATACTCGGTGGTGCAGCGGACGCACGAACTGGGAATCCGGGTCGCGCTCGGCGCTGGAACGCGTGAGCTGCTGGGCATGGTCCTCCGCGAGGGAATGGGCCTGGCGGCGGCCGGCGTGATTGCAGGCCTGATAGGCGCGTGGGGCTTGAACAGGTTCCTCGCCACTCTTCTGTACGGCGTCCGGCCTGACGATCCGCTGACGTTCGCCGCAGTGTCGGTGGTTCTGCTGCTCGTGGCTTTGTTTGCTTGTTACATTCCGGCGCGGCGCGCTACAAGGATCGATCCGATGCAAGCGCTGCGATGTGGATGAAGCTGGCAGCCATCAGCCGTCAGCCTTCAGCCCTGAAGATCGACTCGGTAGCTTCAAGGTTCGGAGATGGCTGAAGGCTGATGCCTGAAAGCTGAAAGCTAATGACGACTGGGATCGAGGACGCGAAGGTGCTTGAAATAGGTGCGGTAAAAACCCTGGTCGCGGGTCAAGAGGCGGTCGGCCTGAGTAAGAGCATGAGCGCCAATCAGGAAGTCGGCGGCAACGCGGGTCCGAGTGCCACCTCGAGCCCGGTGTGCCTTCCACGCGTTTCCAGCCTCCAAGGCGGCCTCCAAGGTGAGGGGGCTAAATGTGATGTCCAACGCCTGCAGCGCGTCTTGCAGCAGGGCCGACGAAGAATAGTATCCCGCAACTTCCGCGCAGACCACCTCGCACATGAGGAGCCGTCCCTCGGTCGCACAAGAACGCAGCGCGTCTCGAGAAGAAGTCCCGAACTCCGAGTCGGACTCCAAGAAGTCAAACAGGATGTTGCTGTCAATCGCGGTGATCACTTCAGCGGGTATTCACCCCGGAGTTCCTTCATGATGTCGTCAGTGCGGCGGCCTGGCTTGAAGATGCCGAAATATTTGTCAAACGGGTCGTCGGACGCGCCCTTTTTCGTCATCACCAGCCGGCCCCGTTCTTCGCGCACGTCAAGCACTTGGCCCTTACGCAAGCCCATCCGCACTCGTAGAGGCTTGGGAATGGTGATCTGGCCTTTTTCGGAAACGACCGTTTTCATACCTCGATGGTATGAATTCCTACCGCGGTTGTCAATCTGCGTCGAGTCGCGCAGCAATCGCGGCTCTGAGATAATCGATTTGAGAGGGTAGACTTCTGGCAGTTATCGCGAGCAAGGACATCCAAACCACACCGGCGAGCGCGGCCCCAAGCGCAACTATGCCCGCGTCAAGAAAGGACCTGTCTCGCGGACGCATCCTGGTGGCCGACGATCAGGCCGACGTCCTCGTATCTCTGCGGTTGATGCTCAAGGCCGAAGGGTATCAGGTCGAGACGACCACGTCGCCTGCCGGCGTGCTGAGCGCGGTCAAGTCCGCGGACTTCGATTGTCTGCTGATGGACCTCAACTATGCCCGCGACACCACCTCGGGCGAGGAGGGTCTCGATCTGCTCAACCGCCTGCAGGCCCTCGACAGTTCCCTGCCCGTGGTGGTGATGACGGCCTGGGGGACGGTGGATGTCGCCGTTGAGGCGATGCGGCGCGGCGCCCGCGATTTCATCCAGAAACCCTGGGAGAACGCGCGCCTGCTGGCCATTATTTCCACCCAGGTCGAGCTCAGCCGCGCCCTGCGGCGAGGCCAGCGCCTGGAGGCCGAGAACCAGCTCTTGCGAGGCAGCGATCTTCCGACGCTGATCGCGCAATCCGCGGCAATGCGGCCGGTGCTGGAGCGCATCGCGCGCGTGGGACCCTCGGAGGCCAACGTGCTCCTGACGGGCGAACACGGCACCGGCAAGGAAGTGCTGGCGCGAACGTTGCACGGCTTGTCCGCGCGCGCCGGCAAGGCGCTGGTGGCCGTGAACGTGGGCGGCCTCTCCGAACATCTGTTCGAAAGTGAGCTTTTCGGACACGTCAAGGGCGCTTTCACCGATGCACGCACCGACCGCGTGGGGCGATTCGAGCTGGCGGATGGCGGCACTCTTTTCCTCGACGAGATCGGGAACCTGCCCTTGAGCCAGCAAGCCAAGCTTCTGCGTGTGCTCGAGACCGGCGAGTTCGAGCGCGTGGGCTCCTCGAAGACGCGCCGCGCGGATGCGCGCATCCTTTCGGCGACCAACGCCAGTTTGAAGGAGTTGGTCGCCCTGGGCCGCTTCCGCGAGGACCTACTCTTCCGGCTGAATACGGTGGAAATCCGCCTGCCGGCGCTGCGCGAGCGGCGTGAGGACATTCCGCTGCTGGCCATGCATTTTCTCGGCCAGCACGCGGTGCGCTATCACAAGCACATCGCAGGCTTCACGGAGGCGGCCCTGAAGGCTCTGGTGGCTCATCCCTGGCCGGGCAACGTGCGCGAACTCGATCACGCCGTGGAGCGATCGGTCCTGATGGCCAACAACATCCAGATCGCCGCCTCGGACCTGGGCCTCGAGGCGCCGGCGCAGACCAGTGCGCGCCTGGAAGACATGAGCCTGGAAGATGTGGAGCGCTTTCTGATTCAGAAGGCCCTCGAGCGATTTGACGACAACGTCAGCCAAGCAGCGGCGGCGCTCGGACTCAGCCGCGGAGCGCTTTATCGCAGGCTGGAGCGCTATGGACTCGCTCACGGCGAAGACGCCGGGGAGCACGATGAGCCTTGAAGATGAGCGCCTTCGGAAATAACCTACCACAACAACGCAGGGGCAACAGAAGCAGGTATACGGCTGCCAGAGCGGCTCATTTGCAGCAGTTTACTGTGCGTTCCTGGGCCGCGGTGTTTGATTTCCATGGGACTCGATCCGCTTGGTGAGTTTCGAGGCTTTTCAGGCTACGGCCCCCGCGTCGGCCGTCCCGGATCGAAGCTGAGCTTCGAGAGCCGGATCGTCCTTCTGACCCTGGCCGGCGGCGCGCCGGGTCTGGCGCTGGCCATCGGGCTGATGGCGAAGCTCCAGTTCTCGTCTCAGGCCATCTGGACTCTCGGTATCATCCTGGGACTGCTGTGGCTCGGGTTCGCCTTCAGCGTTCGCAATCACATCACCATCCCTTTGCAAACGCTCTCCAATGTCCTTTCGGCGTTGCGTGAGGGCGACTATTCGTTGCGCGCGCGCAGTTCCGGCAAGCAGGACTCGCTCAGTGAGCTGGTGCTTGAGGCCAACGCCCTAGGCGCGACTCTGCGCAGCCAACGCCTGGACGCACTCGAAGCCACTACGCTGCTGCGGAAGGTGATGGAAGAAATCGATGTAGGCGTCTTCACTTTTGACGGCGACGGACGGTTGCGGCTGATCAATCGCGCCGGCGAGCGCCTGCTGGCCCAGCCTTCCGAGCGCCTGCTCGGAGCGTCAGCCGGCGAGCTTGGCCTCGAAGATTGCCTCGAAGCGCCGTCGCCTAGCATTCTCTCCATGACCTTCCCGGGCGGCGGCAGCGGCGCGACCCGCTGGGGCATCCATCGCAGTAACTTCCGCGAAGGCGGTCTGCGCCACAGTCTGTTGGTGCTCTCCGACATGAGCCGGGTGCTGCGCGATGAAGAGCTGAAGGCCTGGCAGCGGCTGGTGCGCGTGATCGGCCACGAGCTGAACAATTCGCTCGCGCCCATCAAGTCCGTCGCCGCCAGCCTGGAAAGCCTGCTGGCACGCGAGTCCCCGCCGCCCGATTGGCGCGACGACATGCGCGAAGGTCTGAGGATTATCGCCGGGCGCTCCGAGGCGCTGGCACGCTTCATGGAATCTTATGCGCGCCTCGCGCGACTGCCCAAACCGCGCCGGGCGCCTCTCGATATCGGCGCCTGGGTGAGGCGCGTGGCCAGCCTCGAGATCCGCATGAAGGTAGGCGTGGAGCCCGGGCCGGACACGGTGGTGCAGGCTGACGGCGATCAGCTCGATCAGCTCCTGATCAATCTACTGCGCAATGCCGTGGATGCCGCACTCGAGACCGGAGGCGGCGTGACCGTGGGCTGGGACCGCAATCACGCCCATCTCGACCTGTGGATTCGCGATGACGGTCCCGGACTTTCCAACACATCCAACCTGTTCGTTCCCTTCTTCACCACCAAGCAAGGCGGATCGGGAATTGGCCTGGTGTTGAGCCGCCAGATCGCCGAAGCGCACGGCGGGATGCTGACACTCACCAATCGGACCGATCACACCGGTTGCGAAGCGCGTCTGCGAATCCCGGTGGAATGACGCTTCCGCCGGCAGGACGTCAGAGCTCAGCCCACCTGACCTGAGAATTGCTCCAGCGATACCGGCTCCAGGAAGGCGATCCCGGCCGCGCAGCCCTCGCCTTCGTCACTGATCCAGATCACCCGGCTTTTTATCCTTGGGCCCGAGCTGCTGCCCGGAATCACCGTTACCAATTGGCCGGGCTCCAAGTGAATCTGGGCGCGGAGACGCACCCCTAATTGCGAAAGGTCAAGAGCAAAAGCGCCGCTCGTCAACTGGCTAGTCTCAGAATCCACCACCAGTACAATTGGTTGATCGGCTTTCCGGCGCGGAGCCCGGCGGCGCTCGGCGCCTGTTAATTCTGGCATTATGGATCCTCCCGATCTCTGTCTGCATTCTAGCGCAAAAAGACGGCAGCCGCCGGAAAGCGACTGATGGTCCTCTCCGCGGTTTGCCCTCACCATCATGTAATCTCACAATGTGCTGGCCATCTGCGACGCATGCTACGAGATCAGGTTGAGATGTGGCGCGACTGGCGGTGATAGAATTTCAAGGGTTGCGAATCGAGATGCCGCTGGCTGTCAGACCCAAACAGGACTGCCGCTGGGACCTGGTAAGTCTCGGCGAGGTGATGCTCCGCTTCGATCCTGGCGATCGTCGCATCTGGACCACACGCCACTTCGACGTCTATGAGGGCGGCGGCGAGTACAACGTGGCGCGAGGGCTGAGGCGATGTTTCGGCCTCGATACGGCCGCCGTCACCGCCTTTGCCGACAATCCCGTCGGACGGCTCGTCGAGGACCTGATCCTGCAGGGCGGCGTGGACCCGTCGCTCATCCGTTGGGTGCCGTACGACGGTGTGGGCCGCGCGGCACGCAACGGGCTGAACTTCACCGAGCGCGGATTTGGCATGCGCGCGCCCCTTGGCTGCTCGGATCGCGGCCACACTGCGGCTTCGCAGCTCAAACCCGGCGAAATCGACTGGGATAGGATCTTCGGCGCGCTCGGCACCCGCTGGTTCCACACCGGGGGCATCTTCTGCGCGCTGTCGGAAACCACCCCTACCGTGGCGCTCGAAGCCATGGAGGCCGCGCGCCGCCACGCCGTGATCGTCTCCTACGACCTGAATTACCGCGATTCCTTGTGGAAGGCCATCGGCGGGCGGGCACGCGCGCAAGAGGTGAATCGCAAGCTCGCCCCGTACGTGGACATGATGCTCGGAAACGAAGAGGACTTCACCGCCGCGCTCGGTTACACGGTTCCGGGCGTTGATGAACACCACGTGAGCCTGCCGCTCGAAGGCTTCCGGCAGATGATCGAGACGGTGACGAAGGATTATCCTCTTAAAGTAGTTGCCACCACGTTGCGCAGGGCGGCCAGTGCCACCCGCAACGATTGGAGCGCCATCTGTTATTGCGAAGGGCGGTTTTACGAGGCCCCGTGGCGGGAGAATCTTGAGATTCTGGACCGCGTGGGCGGCGGCGACTCATTCGCGTCCGGGCTGATCTACGGCTTCCTCTCCGGACACGATGCACAATGGGCCGTGGAGTGTGGCGCCGCACACGGTGCGCTCGCCATGACCACGCCGGGCGATACGAGCATGGCCACACTCGAGGAGGTGCTGCGCGTGATGAAGGGAGGCGAGGCGCGAATCGCGCGGTAGCTGAAAAGAAAAGCAAACACCGAGACGCCGAGGCACAGAGGAAACCAAGGAGGCTCATGCTATGGCTCTTAACTTACCGACTTGGGAATTCTTGCGGAGGGTCCGGTCTCAATCTTTTCCCTTCTTCCTCTGTGTCTCTGTACCTCTGTGCCTCTGTGTTGGTTTTTTTGATCTTCTGAGGAGCTCAGGATGAACAAAGATCAGGTTCGGGAACGCATCCTAGAGATTGGGATCGTACCGGTCGTGCGGGCCACGTCAGCCGAAGAAGCCCGTTTCGCCGCCGAAGCCGTGACCGAGGGCGGAATTCCCATTGTCGAGATCACCATGACCGTGCCCGGCGCCATGGACGTAATCCGCGAACTCGTCAAGGCGCTTCCCAACGTCATGATAGGGGCCGGAACCGTTATGGACGCGGAAATCGGCCGCCGCGCTTTGGATGCCGGCGCGGAGTTCCTGGTGAGCCCCGGTCTGGACGTGAAGACGGTGGAGATGGCGACCGGCAGCAACGCTTTCATGATGGCGGGAGCGCTCACGCCAACCGAGGTCCTGCAAGCCTGGGGTGCGGGCTCCGACTTCATCAAGATCTTCCCGTGCGCGCAAGTGGGAGGCCCGGATTACATCAAGGCGCTCAAAGGTCCGATGCCCGGTATTCCGATGGTGCCGACGGGCGGGGTGAACCTGAAGAATGCAGCCGCGTTCGTCCTGGCCGGATCGGCGGCCCTCGGCGTGGGAGCCGAGCTGATCCTGAAGGAAGCACTGAGGGAACGCGCTGCAGGGCCGATCCGTAACGTCGCCGCCCGATTCGTGGAGGTTGTGCGGGATGCGCGACAGCATCTCACGGCGGCGCGCGCGACGGTGGGAATGCAGTAAGCCGGATCGCTGCAGCGGCGGTCGGAGCCTGTCTTCAAACGGAATCCGGCCCTTCTTCTTTGAAAACTGGCGCTGACAACGCGCCGCTACAGCAACCGCTGAATCTTATTGATTCACGCCGCTGGCCAGCAGTCCGCCATCGACTACGAGCACGTGGCCGTTGACGAAGCTGGCGGCATCAGAGGCGAGAAGGACCGCGGCACCCACCAGTTCCTCAAGCCGCCCGAAGCGCTTCATCGGGCTGCGGACCAGGAATTCGCGTCCGCGCTCGGTGCCAGTGAGGATGCTGGCGTTCAGGTCCGTGGGGAAAACACCGGGCGCGATGGCATTGACCGTAACGCCGTACCGCGCCCACTCCACCGCCAGGGACTTGGTGAGCGACGCCACAGCGGCCTTGCTGGCGGAGTAGGCGGTCACTTCCTGCAGCCCGACGAATGAAGCGATGGAAGCGATGTTGATGATGCGGCCATATCCGCGCTCGATCATCGGGCGCCCGAACAGCCGGCAAGCGCGCACCGTGCCGGTGAAGTTCGTTTCCATGATGCTGTCCCATTCCCGCTCGGGAAAGTTGAGAGTGGGCATGCGCTTGGTGCGTCCGGCGCAGTTCACCAGGATGGGCACGCTGCCGAATTCGTTGAACACGACTTTGGCGAAATGTTCCAAACTCGCAGGATCGGTGACGTCGCAGACCACGTCGAGCGAACGCCGGCCGAGAGCCTGGATCTCGCGCGCCACCGACGCCACCAGGTCCGCGCGACGTCCGGTCGCGATCACGTCCGCGCCGGCAATCGCCAGGCCTTTGGCCAGCGTCAAACCGATTCCGCTGGTTCCGCCGATCACCACCGCGGTCTTGCCGTTAAGATCGAGAAGTGGATGTCCCATGACTTACTCCTCAGTTGTCAGTTGTTGTCGGTTGTCAGTTCGGGGTTCGGTGTTCGGAGTTCACAAGACCGACTGGCCCGATTCCCAACCAGATCCAAAAACTGTTGAAGCCCAAGGTTAACAATGAGAATTACGGATGCCAAGGTGATTGTTTCATGCCCCGGACGGAATTTCGTCACGCTCAAGATCATGACTGAGGACGGCGTTTATGGGCTCGGCGACGCTACCGTGAACGGCCGCGAGCTGGCCGTGGCCGCTTACCTCGGCGACCACGTGGTGCCGCTGCTGATCGGACGTGACGCGCGGCGCATCGAGGACACCTGGCAGTACCTTTACAAGGGCGCCTACTGGCGGCGCGGTCCGATCACTATGGCGGCGATCGGCGCGGTCGACACGGCGCTCTGGGACATCAAGGCGAAGTCGCTCAACGTGCCGCTTTACCAGTTGCTGGGCGGCGCGTCGCGGGAATCCGTGCTGGTGTACGGACACGCCAGCGGCAACGACATCGAAGATACCGTCGCAGCCGTTGCCGACTTTGCCAAGCGAGGCTACACAGCTATACGGGCGCAATCGGCGATCCCGGGAATCCCGAGTACCTACGGCGTGGGTCGCGGGAAGCTCTACTACGAGCCGGCCGAGCCTGGCGCGCCGCCCGAAAACGTCTGGAGTTCCGAGCTCTATCTCAATTTCGTGCCGCGTTTGTTCGAGCGCTTGCGCAAGGAGTTCGGGTCCGAGGTGCTTCTGCTGCACGACGCCCATCATCGCCTGACCCCGATCGAGGCGGCGCGGCTTGGGAAGAGTCTGGAGACCTATCACTTATTCTGGCTCGAGGACCCGACGCCGGCGGAGCTTCAGGAAGGTTTCCGGCTGATTCGGCAGCATACCACCACGCCGATCGCCGTCGGCGAGGTATTCAACACCATCTTCGACTGCCAATTGCTCATCCAGGAGCAGCTTATCGACTACATCCGCAACGCGGTGGTTCACTCGGGAGGCATATCGCACCTGATGAAAATCGCGCATCTGGCCGAGCTGTACCAGGTCCGAACGGCATGTCACGGCGCGACTGACCTGAGTCCGGTGTGTTTGGCGGCAATGCTGCACTTCGATTTGAGTGTCCACAACTTCGGAATCCAGGAGTATATGCACCACTCGCCGGAAACGGAGCGCGTCTTCAAGCACGCGTACACGTTTTCGCAAGGGACGATGCATCCCGGCGACGCGCCCGGCCTCGGTGTCGACATCGACGAGGCGCTCGCGGCCGAGTATCCCTATCAGCGCGCCTATTTGCCGGTCAATCGGAAGCTGGACGGTACGATGCACAGTTGGTAGGCCGATTTTGCAGCCGGATATCCCGCATATAACTGATCTGTGTGCGCTTAGCGACGGCTCACTCTCCGGCCAGCCGCCGGGCGAGATTTAGCAGAAGTTCGCGGTTTGCGTGCTCCATGTTATGAATGGGGCTCTTGAGAAGCAGAAGGTATCTCTCGTCTTCCTTTTCCTGCTCCGTTGCTGGTACCGCAGCGTCCTGCTCAGGCCCGTTCGTATAAGAGAAGAGCTGATAGAGGGGTATGCCCAGTGCGGCTGCGAATCGCTCCAGACTCTCGAGCGAAGGCACCGTATGACCGTGCTCCACCCGCGAGATGTAAGCGCGCAGCATGCCCGTGGACCTTTCGATATCCCCCTGGGACATGCTCTTCTGTTCCCGAACCTGCCGGATTCTCTGACCAATGGATAACATGGTTGAGCGCCTCCGCGTTCGCTTTCCGTCCCGATGCATGTCAACACTTCCTACTCACAACAATCGGCACAAAGGGACGACAACGCTGTGCCTGCCGTCACAGGTCATGGTGACTCGCCCGATCGGGCGATGTCGCGGGAGAATGTCAAATGGGAGGCGCTTCAGGCGTGATGTCGTGACGCGGAAGCCGACATCGGGACGCTTGACGCGATAGTCTGTATCTTATTGATTACATTCAATAAGCAAAATAGTGCGCTCGCTAAGCCACACATTTGATTGGACTTGAATTTGTGCGCTCTTCGTGGCTCTTCCCATAGCTTGGTTTTAGCTTCGTTTTTGGGGCAGCTTTGTTGATTCTAAAGTGGTTGCTTAGCTTCGTTGGCGAAAACTTGACGATCAATCATTAACTTATCTTGCTACGAAGTAGGTGTCCAGAGAAATCTCCGCAGATTCGACGGACCGGCCCTACTTTTGCCCTATCGCGCCCTTGTGAGTGCTAGAATGCGGTCGAGGAGCTTCTTCCCATGGCAGAGCGGCCGAAGGCGGCGATGCTCCCCGGCCCAAAATGAAGCTGAGCGATTTGCAGGGCCGCCATCGGCCCGTTCATCGCCTTCGCCGAGACCATCAAGAGCCTCGGAGATATGGGTTACGTCACCGTCACCGGCGTTCCGGGCAGCGAGGTTATGGTCCTCACGGCTCTGGGGCAGGGCGTCTCTCGCTTGGCGGGCACCGTAGCCAGTCCCACGTCAGTTTAGGTTAGGAGGTGCCATGGCCATTGATCCTGCAATCGCCTACAACACGCTGGTTGCCAACCCCGGCGAGTTCCTGAAGCGCTACGCCATCCGCATCTTTGGTGCGACGGCTGCGTCGGGCCAGGCGAACTACGTCATGGTCAACCGCGTGGGGGCCGCGAGCCGCCCGGGTTCCATCTTGGGCACGCTGCACATGCACGGTACGGAGTCGTTCGAAATCCGCGCGCAAGCCGTAGCGGTTGGACTAGTCGGGAAGCTATTTGTGGCCCATTCCATCCACATGGACGTGGGGGCAGCGGCCATGGGCTTCTACAGGCTGGGCCCTTTGGGGCCAAATATCATGTTGACCGGGCAGCTCTCCGGCTGCAGCTTCGTGATGCTGCCCGTCGGGCCGGGCCAATTGGACGTGGCGCACGTCCAGCCGCAAGGTCAGACCGGCCAAGCGCTCTACGGGCAGGTGACTGGCGCCCTCCCGAACGCCCTGGTCTATGGGGCTTCGGGCACGAGCGGGAACTACGACTCCGTCGACCGCCGCGCCTCCATCGTCGGGGTGCGGGGCGGCAACGGCGAGTGGCGCATCTTCGCCCAAAAGACGAACTTACCGGTGGCAGGAGCAGGGGCGAACCCCAGTTTTGGGGTGAAGAGTGTATATCAGATTTATCCTGACCGGCAAAAACTGTCGTAAACGCCGTGCGTTCACACCCGGATGGCGACGAGATGCAATACGATGTTGTCGCTGCCTGCTGGTGAGTGGTGAGCAGAAAGTGGCTGCCCGTTTGCCGGGTCACTTCGTAGCCGAGCGTGCGAAGGTTTTTGGCGAGATCTGGTCCCGAGAGGTCACGCGGCAGCTTCATACCGCGATCACTTCTTCCCTCACGAAGTGAAGCCGTATGACCTTAGGTTGCTGACTTTCCTCAAATGGCAGCGTACCGCGTCACGCACTTGCTCATGGAGTCCGGCGAGGTCATCTGCCTCGGTTAAAATAGACTCGCCGAGCGCCCGCGCCGTGTATCCCCCTCAGGCGCTTCTTCCACCATGAAGATCAATTCGATCATAGCTGCCCCTGATTCCGGGCGAAATGCTTCGTCTACCCGGCTTGGGTAGGGCAAGCCCCGACCCCTACGTCCTGGATAGGGCAAGCCCTACCCCTAGGCGGCGCGGAAATCCACCCGGCCCTTGGCGATGGGCACGCCGATCACTTCGATCCTTCTCAGGTTGCGCGTTCCGATGCCCGCTTGCTCGGCGAGCTTCAATGTGCTGTCGCAGCCCTCGAAGGGAGCCGTGCCGCGGTCTGCCATGGGGTCGAAGCCCATCAGCGCCGTGGCCACCGCGTCCGTAGTGACGGGATTGGTGCCCGCGACCAGCAGCCCCGCGTGCACGGAACGGCAGCGCCGCAGCCACGGACCTTCGCCGCCCGCGACGGTCGAGATGCCGTCGATGACGGCGAGATGAATGGGCCGCGCCAGCGCCAGATCGACCGTCACGCGCGGCACGCGGTACCCGGGCTCGCGCGGAGACGACGCATCGTTCTCCGGCAGCGCCGTCTTCGACGGCTGGCGGTCGCCGTCGTGCAGCATCGACCGCGAGCCGCCCGCGACGCGCGCAGGCTCGTCGATTCCTGCGTCTGCGCCGTAGATGGTCACCGGCGGCACACCGAACGAGTTCTTCATGGAGAGCGTCACGCCTGCCGTGCCATGTTCCTTCAGCTTGGCGAGCGACACATAGACGTCGCAGTCCTGGTAGGAGTGGTTCACATCGTAGGCCCGGAACAACAATCCGCCACCCGGAACATTGAGCCGGACGTATTTGCCGCTCGGCCCCGCGTAGTTCGTGTCCTCGAACTCCACGGCGGCGCCTGCGGTCGCAAAGTCGCGAGGGTTCCAGCCGGCCTTTTGCATGAATCCCTCGAGCGAACTCGAGGCGCCGAGCGAGCTTTCCACCAGGCGAATGCGCTGCGCGCCGGCCGAGTTGAGCAGGCTGATGGTGGACCCGACCACGTCAGGATGGACCCAATAGGTCTCGCCCTTGGGCATCCCCCGAAGGGAGCCATCGGCGTTTCCGGTGAGATTCAGCTTGATCGCCACCGTCTTGCCCTTGACGATGCGATCGAGGCCGCCAAGCTGATCGAAGAGAGTAGCGAGCGTGGGACGGACGCCCGATCCATAAGCCGGGCATTGCGCAACAGCCACGGGCGCCGTGCGTACGCTCTGCGCCGGCGAAGCGGTCAACAGGCTGCGCGCGGGCCAGGCATAGAGTCCCGCCGCGGCTCCGCCCACGACCTGCATGAATTCGCGACGATCGAAGTGTCTCGGCATGATGCGTCTCCCTCGGCTCACGGCCGAACAAGTGCTCTGGTCACGATGGTAAAGGAAGAAAGGCTCGGGCGCAACCGACACGAGCTGAGGGCGTCACGTCTAATCGGTGGGTGGCCATCGTCCTGCTTCAAAGGGTAACGGCAAATGATTGTGGAGCACGCATTGGCGCTGACTCGCATATGAGTTCCCTATATGGGAACATGACCGGGGCGGCCTGTGCACGTGATCACTTACAAGGCAATTCGAAAGTTCAAGTCTGTACATGCTGAGGCAGGCCAGCCACTCGACTCGTGGCACCGTGTGTCGGGCGGTTGCCGATGGACGAGTCTTGCGGAGCTCAAGCGCGTGTTCGGGACCGCCGATTGGGTGGAGCCCTACGTGGTGTTTAACATCGCCGGGAACAAGTACCGGCTGATTGCTGAAATCAATTTCCGGAGCCAGACGCTGTTCATCAGGCATATTCTCACCCATCAGGAATAAGACCAGGGAAAGTGGAAAAGATCATGAGCGTTCAAGTCCTGAATCCGGATGTTTATGGTGAGCTTCTCGCGACGGTCCAACCTCACCCGGTGAAGGACCAACGTGAGTACGACCGTCTGGTCGCAGAGATCGGCAGGCTCGTTGAGCGAGGCGAAGCAGCTCTTTCCCCGGAAGAGAGTTCTCTTCTCGAGATGATGTCCATTCTCGTCGAAGAATATGACCGCAAGGATTATCCGATTGCGCCGTCTCACCCGCACAAGACGCTGGCCTTTTTGCTGGAGCAGCGGCGGCTTGAGCCGCACCATCTCTGGCCGGTGCTTGGCTCGAAGAGCCGAGTCTCCGAGATTCTCAGTGGTAAGCGCGCCATCAGCAAAGCCCAGGCAAAGAAGCTTTCAGAGTTTTTCCACATCCCAATTGATCTCTTCATTTGAAGCCGTTCTGATACGATCCCGCGTGCCGCGTGCGCCAACCCGCGCGTCCCGACTTTTTGCGTTCGGTCTCGCGTATACTGGCGAACTTGCGGATTGAAGGGAGACTCGAATGCAAAGACGCGACTGTTTCCACCTCGCCGCGGCCGGAGCCATCGGCGCCATTTTGCCGGCGCGGCATCTCGCGGCCCAAGAGCAGGCGGCGCGCGCGACGCGCGGGCTGCCGTCGCCCATCATCAAGGACATCCAGGTGATCACAACGCAACCCGCCGGCGTGCGCCTGGTTGTGGTCAAGGTCATCACCGATCAGGACGGACTTTACGGCTACGGCTGCGCGACCTTCACCCAGCGTGCCGATCTCGTCCCGCCCGCGGTTGAGAAGTATCTCAAGCCGCTGCTGATCGGCCAGCCCGCCGACCGCATCGAGGATACCTGGCAAGCGTGCTGGAACAGCTCCTACTGGCGTAACGGTCCAGTGCTCAACAACGCGATCAGCGGAATCGACGAAGCGCTGTGGGACATCAAGGGCCGCCAAGCCAACATGCCCGTCTACCAGTTGCTCGGCGGAAAGGTGCGCGAAGCGTGCGCCACGTATGACACCGTGGGCGGAATGGAAACGCCGGAAGTGATCGATCACGTTCGCCAATCGATGGCCAAGGGATTCAAGCACGTCAAGGTTCAGATCGGCATGCCCGGCATGGCCGTTTACGGACCGCATGGCGGTCCTGCGGCCAAAGGCCTGCACGAGGGCGCCGTGTTCGAGCCCGGTCCTTACATGCGTCGTACGCGCCTGATGCTCGAAGATTGCCGCAAGCAATTGGGCGACGAAATCGAGCTAATTCACGACGTGCACGAGCGCGTGAGCCCGCGACAGGCCGTTCAGTTCGCGAAAGATCTCGAGCCTGTCCGGCTGTTCTACCTGGAAGACGTGCTCTCGCCCGAGGACATCGACTACTTCCGCCTGATCCGGCAGCAATGCGCAACGTCGCTGGCGATGGGCGAACTGTTCAACAGTCCACATGAGTGGCAGCCTTTGATTGCAGGGCGGATGATCGACTACATTCGCGTCCACTTGTCGCAGGTCGGAGGACTGTCACCCGCGCGCAAGATCGCTATCCTGGCGGAGCAGTTCCAGGTGAAAACCGCGTGGCATGGCCCCGGCGATGTTTCCCCCGTCGGCCACACGGCTCAACTGCACCTCGATCTTGCCAGTGCCAACTTCGGCGTTCAAGAGGGCGGCGTGATTCGCGGCGTGGAAGCCGAGATCTTCACGGGCTGCGCCACCTACAAAGATGGGTTTCTCTGGGCGAGCGATGCGCCCGGCTGGGGAATCGAGGTCAATGAGGAGCTCGCGGCCAAACATCCGTTCCGTTCCGACCCGCTCAACGGCGGATGGGGAGAAATCCGCCGGTACGATGGCAGCATCATACAGCAATGAAGCAAGGGAGGCTTCTTATGGGGAAGCGAGCAATTATTTGCGCAGCGGCAGGCGCTTTGTCACTGCTCGCAGCGATCGCGATCGTGGGGCAGACGGAGGCCACATCGAACGGCCCGAAGCCGCGCGTGATCGTCATGGCCGTCAACGGAATGGAATGGGACATCGTCCGGCCTCTGCTCATCCGGGGCGAACTGCCGAACCTGAAGCACGTCATCGAGAACGGCGTCTACGGCAAGCTACGCACTATTTCCGCGCCTAACTGTCCGAAAGTGTTCACAACTTTCTTCACCAGTGTTCCTCCCGACAAAAACGGCATCACCGGATTCGTCGTCGACGGCCAGACCGCGAGTACCGACATGCTCAAGAGCGAGCCAATCTGGTCCATCCTGAGCAAGCATGCGGTAACCGTGGGCATGGCCAACGTGCCGGCCACTTTTCCCGTCATGCCCGTGAACGGCTATATGATCAGCGGCATGTTGACCCGCGGCAAAGGCTGCGAAGATGGGATCCTGTGCGCGCCCAAGCTTTCCGAAGTGCAAGGCGGCGACGCCGTCTATCCCACGTCGATGGTCGCGGAGCTTGAAGCCAATGTCGGGGACTTCCGGATCGATTGCTCGCGCATGCCGAATGAAAACGAGCTGCAAGGTCGCGAAGCGAAAGAGGTCACTGCCTGGCTCGACGGAGTTCAGAAGATCCGTGAACAGCAGCAAAAGCTCTTTGTCTATCTGCTGAAGAATCACCCCACGGATTTCACCATGTTCGACCAATCGTGCGAAGACCGCACCGGCCACTGGCTCTATCCCATCCAGGACTTCAATGTTGGCTACAACGCCAAGGTGAACTCCGTCGACGTGGACGCCTTCCCGGATCAGTACCGGGCCTTCGACAAAGTGCTGGGGGCGATTCTGCCCTTCGTCGATGCCAACACCACGCTGTTCATCATCTCCGATCACGGAATCAAACCGCTGCGCGAATTCGGCGACGAGCACGAAAACCACAGCCACGGCAGTAAGGTCCCCTCGACGACGCCCGTAATCGCGAAGCACGACTTCCCCGATGGCGATGATGTGCCCGGCGCTTTCATTGCGATGGGCCCCGGCATCAAGCAGGACTACGAGTTTGAGGGATTTGCGGCCAGCGCCTATGACATCGCGCCGACGGTCCTGCATTTGTACGGGATTACCGCTCCGCCGCAGATGCAGGGTCACTTTCTGGCTGAGATTTACATCGACGGCGATCAAAAGCAGACGGCGAAGCTGAGTCACTAAGGCCCGGACGCCTGTTGAGCCTCTGCTGCAAGCTTCCGAACCTCCGGCGAATCGGGCGCGAGACGCTTGGCCTCGTTGATCTGCCGCAGAGCCTCGGCCGGCTTCTTCTCTGCGAGGTAGACGCGCGCGAGTTCGATATAGGCATCGGGCTGGCGCGAATCGAGAATGATGGCTGCCTGAAGCGGGTCCTCGGCCTTACTCCAGTCATTCAGTTCTGCGTCGATTTTGCCCAGTAACAAAAGCGCTTCGGAATTCCTAGCGAGCAAGCTCTCGCTTGCCTCAAGGCGCGCGCGGGCGCCGCGCAAATCGCCGGCGGCATAGAGCGCGCGAGCGTCGTCGTATGCCGCCGTCGCGTCTTGCGGCCGGATCGTCAGGACGCGGCCCAGGAGGTCAGCGGCCTGGCGGTAATCGCCCTGATTGAGATCCAGCTCCCCAAGCTCCGTCAAGACCGTTGCCGATTTAGGGTCGAGATCGAGCGCCTTTCCCAGGCAACGGCGCGCGTCTGCCGGCTTGTTGTCCTCAACGGCCAGCATGGAGCTGTGAATGAGGTTGAAGATCTGGATTTTGTCCTTGGGATCGGGTAGCAGCAAAGGTTGCGGCGCCGTCGTGGAGCCCGGGTTCGTTCCGAGATAGCCAAGCGCCCTAAGCTCCGCGATCTTGGACGGTCCGGCTTCGGCCGCGGCAGCGCTTTCCGCCGGAATTGTCTTACGCATTTCGGCTTCCAAGGCGCGAAGCCTCTGGACTTCCGGATTCCAGGGCTCGTAGTGGTTCTGAGTCTCGCCTGGGTCGCCTTGCAAATCGTAGAATTCCGGCCGGGGCGCCTCGATGTATTTCTTGTTGTCGGCGCGAACCGATCGAAGGGGAGCCCATCCGAATTCCATGGGGTAGTCCGTTTCTCCGAAGGCGACACGCTCAGAAACTGCGGCTTTGGCGGCCGTGCTATCTGCGTTCACGCCGGCCGAATTTGTCCACAGAGGCCGCAACGACGCCCCGTCTCGACGATTGGGGTCGTGTATGCCTTCGAGATCAAGAATCGTCGGGAGAATATCAACCGTTCTCACCTGCGCGCTGACAACCGTGCCTCGGACGCTGGCAGTTTTCGGGTCATGCATGGTATCCCCGCCCGGAGGCTTGATAATCAGTGGAACGTGCAGCGTGGAATCATAAAGGAAAATGCCGTGTGTCTGCTCCCCGTGCTCGCCCAGACCCTCGCCATGATCGCCGACCACGATGATGGTCGACGTGTCGTACAAGTTCTGCCCCTTGAGGAAGCTCACCAGGCGCGCGAGAGCGCTGTCCGTGTACGCGATATCGCCGTCGTAAAGCCGGCCCGCGTAACGGGTGCGGTAGGGTTCCGGCGGATCGTAGGGATCGTGGGGGTCGTAGAAATGGACCCAGACAAACATGGGCCAGGCGGCAGCATGGCTTAGGATCCAAGTCTCTGCCCGATGCTCCACGTCCATCCCTCGCCGCTCCAGTCGGACGTAACGAGAGGCCGTCTGCGGAAGATTCTCAGGAAAGTGGTCGTAATAATCGAAGCCGCGATCGAAACCGGGCGCAAGGCCGCGGCCGTCCAGAATCACGCTGCCAATGAACGCCGCTGTGGAGTATCCACTCCCCTTCAAAACCTCGGCCAGCGTGGTGGCGTCGGGATCGATCGGCATCCCGAAGTCTCGCACGCCATGGTGATCGGGAAGCAGCCCAGTGAGAATGCTGGCGTGAGACGGATTCGTGATCGGACTCGCCGTGAAGGCGCGGGTGAAGCGGATACCATCGGCAGCCAGGGCGTCGAGAGCCGGCGTCTGGATGTTCCGGTCTCCGTAACAACCCACATGATCGGCGCGCAGAGTGTCAATGGTGATTAGGAAGACGTTCGATGGGGCGGCTTCTCTGGGCGGCTCAGAGGAGAACAGCGACGCCACCGGCGCAGCAAAGCAGGCAAGCAAAACCAGCCTTAATACCAGGGCAAAGCGGCTCATGATCACTGCTCGCTAGCCCCTATCCTGCGCAACGAATCCCGCGCAGCTGAAAGCCGGGGATTCAGTTCGAGAGCGCGCCGAAACTCGCGCGCCGCAGCCCCGTAGTCGCCCTTCTTGGCATCCACCTCCCCGAGACGATCGTGTGCATCGGCGGAGTCAGGCCTTGCCTGGAGGGCGGCCTGGAATTCACGGAGAGCATCGTCCACGTCGCCCGCGTCTTGGTCGAGCAGCCCGAGGCCGAAGTGCGCGGTGTAATCGCCGGGCGCGAAGGTAACCAGCCGCTCGAACTCGGCTCGCGCCCGCGGCTTGTCTCCGGCTTCCAGCCAGACGCTGCCGAGCAATTCCTCGGCCCGCACGTCGTGAGGGTCGATGCCGAGAGCGGCGCGCAACTCACTCGCCGCGTCGAAGAAGCGGCGGAGCTGAAAATAGCAATCCGCCAGATCATCATGCGCGGGCAGATTCTGGCTGTCCTCGTCCAGAACCTCGCGATAGACAGCGGCCGCCTCGCTCACATGTCCGGTTTGACTGAGCTCCAGGGCGCGAAGGTACTCGCGGTATTCCGTGAGCCGGGATTTAGGGTCGGGACCGGACGTGTCGCGGCCGGCGTAGGCGGCGCTGAAACCGAGATATCCGAGTGCATGGAGATTTGCCAGAGCCTCGGGACTGATCTCCGCCTGGGCAGACGCGCCGGAGTTTGCGGCGGCGTAGCGCTTTCGCAAATCGAGAAGACGCGCGCGCAGGGACTGCGCTACGGCAGGGTGATCGGAAATCAGGTTGCGATCTTCCCCGGGATCGCTGGCCAGGTCATAAAGCTCCGGTTCGGGCGCATCGATGTACTTGAAATCCCCAATGCGCAAGGCGCGAAGTGACGCCCAGCAGAATTTGTCATGCGCGTACAGCGACTCACTGAAGACTTCGCGCGGCGAAGGCGATCCACCTGGACTCAGCAAGTCCAGCAGAGCGTGCCCCTGGAATGATTCGCGCTGCGGTAAACCCAGAAATTGGACGATTGTGGGCGCGAGGTCGATGAGTCCAACCGGGTCGTCGATTCGCGCAGGCCGGGACGCAGGCGTTCCGTCGGGCGCGTGGCCCTCAGGCCAATGAATAATCAGCGGAACGCGTAGAGTGCTTTGGTAGACGAAATAACCGTGCGTGCTCTCGCCGTGATCTCCCAGGCTTTCGCCATGGTCTGCGGTGAGCACGATCAGGCTGCGCGAATAGAGTCCCTGGTCCTTGAGGAATTGCCAGAACTCGCCCAGCGTGCTCTCGATGTAGGCAAGCTCGGCGTCGTATTCGCTCGCCGGGTACCGCGCCCGAAAGCTCTCGGGCTCGGTATAAGGATGATGCAGATCGAAGAGGTGAATGAAGATGAAAAACGGCGACGCGGATCCACGGTCGTGCCCGCTAAGCCATGTGCGTGCGTCGGCCAGCACGTCAGCCGAAGGACGCTTCAGAGCGGCGGCGGCCTGCGAACCTTCCATGTGCTCGCTAAAGGGGGCGTCATAGGAACTGAATCCCTGATCGAGTCCGAACTCGCGAGCCAGGAAGTATCCGCCGATGAACGCCGCCGTCGAGTAGCCGTGTGAGCGCAGCACCCCCGCCAGCGTCACCGCGCCGGACGGAACGCGCTCGCCGTTCTCTTCGATTCCGTTCGCGAAAGGATAGGTCGACGTGAACAGGGACAGGTGTGAGGGCAAAGTGAGCGGAATCTGGGAGCTGGCCTGGGAGAAAAGCGTGCCGTTCGTTGCCAAAGCGTCGATTGCGGGCGTCGCGAGGTTGCGATAGCCATAGCAACTGAGGTGGTCCGCACGAAGAGTGTCGATGGAAATGAGAATGACCGGGACCGAA
>JASHPE010000287.1 GCA_030038235.1 Terriglobia bacterium | reverse complement strand
CGTACAGGCCGTCGAAGACCACTCCGACACGTACTGCACCGGCGGCTCCGGCTTTACGGGTTATCAGGCGTCCGAGGCCGACTACGTGATCGCCGCCTTCACCGCGCTCTCGGCCACCAATCAGCAGGACCTGATCGACTTTCTGCGGTCGCTCTGAAGATTCCGGCAGGCCTGTTCGAGAGATTCGCGACGCGACTCGCGGACCGCCGGGTCGCACGATTGCCTTCCGATTACCGGCGCTTTGCCGAGCCGAGCCAGGCCTTCTCACGATCCTTTCCGTCGCGACCTGTCCCGCCTGAAGGCTAGGGGCGTAGCCAGCTCGCCTTCCACCGCTGAGGGCGAGCCGGCTGCGCGCGTGCCTGATCCCGCGTCAGACTAGACGCTCTCCGCAGGGCGGCAAAGTCTGCCACTAGCCGGCAAAAGGCGTGGGTTCGAGGATTCTGTGATTTTTGTATCTATCTTATTCTATTATACTTAGAGCAATCGAGGGCAAAGCATCACCGGCGAATGTTAGCAGGCCTGTCGCCACCTGGGAGCGCGGGCATCTTGCCCGCTCCAGGGGTCGTCGATCGCTTCACTTCAGGCGGGCAGGATGCCCGCTCTCCCAGCGCGACTACAATCTGTCCGCTGTCACTGCGGACTCAACTTAAACACTGTTCCTAGGCTCGAAGAACCACCCTCGGTGGTGGTGCCGTAGAGGTTGCCCTGCGAGTCCATGACTAAAGCTGCGGTGGGCGCCTCGCCGTCCGGTGCGCCGGTGAAACTGTACAGCACGGTTTCCTGTCCGGTGCTGCTCAGTTCGTACACGGAGCCAAGGTTGGAGGCACCGCCGTACTGGGTAGTGCCGTACAGGTTGCGCTGCGTGTCGCGGATCACACCCGCAATGGGTAACTGCCCGTCAGGGGTTCCGGCGAAGCTGTAGAGCGGCTTTTCCTGGCCCGCAGCCGTAACCTCGAACACCAGCCCGTAGGTCAAGGCGCCGCCATTCAAGGTTGTGCCGTAAAGGTCGCCGGTCGAGTCGCGCGTCAGAACGCCGTGCGGAAACTTCCCGTCGGGCGACCCGGTGAAGCTGTGAAGCAGCGTCCCCACATCGTTGCCAGCGAGTTTGAACACTGTGCCATCGTCGGACGCGCCGCCGTCCACGGTCACGCCAAAAAGGTCTCCCGCCGCATCCCGGAGCAGGCCGGCGTACGGGATGGATCCGTCGGTCGGGGCGCCGGCGAAGTTGTGGAGCACCGATTCCTGGTTCGTGGAAGTGACCTTGAAAACGGTGCCGTTGTTCGATGTGCCCCCGAAGAACGTGGTGCCGTACAGGTTTCCTGCCGAATCTCTGGTCAAGCCTGAATCGGGGTTGGCGCCATCAGGCTCGCCCATGAAGCTATAGAGCACCGTTTCCACGCCCCCTTTGGCGAGCTTGAACACGGTCCCGTAACCCAAACCGCCGCCGTCGAACGTGGCGCCATAGAGATTGCCGGACGAGTCCATGACCAGGCCCTCGTGAGGATACTTGCCGTCCGGGTCGCCGGTAAAGCTATGGAGGACGGTCTCCTTGCCGGCGGGGCTCACCTCGAACACGCAGCCCAAGTTCGAGGCGCCGCCATCGATGGTGGTGCCATACAGGTTGCCCTCCGCGTCGCGGACCAAGGCTCCGAATTCGGGACCTGCGCCGTCCGGCTTTCCGGTGAAACTGTGTAGTACGGTCTCCGTGTACGTTTGGGCATGGGCTACGGGGACAGCAAGGGCTTGCAATATCAGGAGGGCGACCACCGTCACCGGGATTTTCTCTGTCTTACGGCGCTTCCCTGGCGTCCGGCTGTGACTCTCTGCAGTTTTCATCACTTGATGGCTCCCGTAAGTGGATGAACTTTCTTCCGAGTTCCCGGGGGCGGACTGACAGGATACACTCCATTTCCACCACGTCGCAATGGATGCACGGGTAATATAATTGGTACTTTCTCCGTCCCATATCCAACTCAATCCTAACTTACTCTCTTAAGTTCTCCATGGTCGAACCGACAAACCTCGGGGGACCGTGACCTGCCCGTGACGCTGTCTCTCTGCGCGCTTCTCCGGATCAAATCTGCGCTCGTCCCATTCTCAGAAGTGCTGAATCGTCGGGCCAAGCCTTCGCGGGTGATGCGTGCGCTGTTATAATACTGGCGTGAAGAAGCTTCAGGGACTGTTGGCAGCTTTATTGCTCGCTTCGGCAGCGCGGGCTGCGGTTCCCAATCAGACCCGCACTATTCTGGTCCTGCCTTTTGAAAACGAAAGCTCCAACGCCGACCTCGGTTGGATTTCGGAGGCCTTCGCGCAGCTTCTTTCCGTGCGGCTTGCGGGTCCCGGACGCTACGTGCTGGACCGCGAGGAGCGCAATGCAGCCTACGAGCAGCTTGGCATCCCGCCCGGCACGCCCATAACTCTCGCCAGCGCATATAAGGTAACCGAGACTCTGGGCGTCGACTGGACCGTGGTGGGGAGGTTCAACGTGAGCGGTAACGGCTTGATCGCGTCATGCCAGTTATTGGAAGCTCATACGCTGAAGCTGACCCCGCGCATCGAGGCAACCGGTGCACTTTCCGACCTGGTGGACGTGCAGACTCGTCTCGCTTGGCGGCTGCTCGCCACCCACGATCCCGACTTCACCGCCGGCGACGAGGACGATTTCGCCAAGAGCTTTCCCCCCGTCCGCCTGGACGCCTTTGAGAACTACATTCGCGGCCTCCTGGCAGTGGACGAAGAGACCCGAATCCACTTCCTGCAGGAAGCAGACCGTATCGACCCCTCCGATCACGGGGCAGCGTTCGAGCTCGGCAAGCACTACTTCGAGCACAAGCAATACCCCGAATCGGCCAACTGGCTGCGAAAGCTCAGCTCATCGGACTCGGACTACCTGGAGTCACTCTTTCTGCTCGGCGTCGATGAATACTTCGTGGGCGACGACGCCAGGGCCCAGGCGTCATTTGCTGCGCTCGACAAGCAAATGCCGCTGAGCGAAGCCGCCAATAATCTGGGCGTGGTCCGCGCGCGCCGCGGGGATTTCCAAGGCGCTCTGGCGAATTTCGAGAGCGCTTCCAAGGACGATCCGCTCGATCCGGACTTTAACTTTAATACCGCCGTATGCCTGTGGGATCTGAAGAAGTATGGCGACGCCGCCAAATTCCTCCGGGCCGGTCTCGCACAACAGGACGACGATCCCGAAGCTCACACCCTTCTGGCTGTGGTTCTGGACAAGCTTCAGGATTCTCAGGGCGAACGCCGCGAGACCGCATGGCTGGTGGCGCACGGAAGCGGCGGAGACCCGGGCCAGGACTTCACGCCCGAATTGCGATTGAAGAAGCATTATGATGGGCGCGCTTTCGGATTGCTCGCCTTGATGCTCCACAACGCCGTGGAGGCCCGGCTCTCGCAGGAGAATCCGGCAGAGCACGGCCAGGCGCACCTGGGCCAGGGCAAGAGATTCCTGGCGGACGGCCGCCTCGCGGAGGCGGAGCGCGAACTTCAGGAAGCAAGCACGCTGCTGCCGGAGAATAGCGAAGTCTACCTGGTGCTGGGCCAAGTCTACGAGGCGGAAGGACGCCACCAGCAGGCGGCCGATCAGTTCAAGACGGCGCTGCTGTTCGACGACAACGCGGTCACGCACCTCTGGCTGGCGCAGGCTTACCTTTCGATGAACCAGACTTCTTTGGCCTTGGATCAGGGCCGGGTGGCCCTCTCCATGAGCCCTGATGACGGCGCTGCGAAGCGACTCGTGGACGACATCGAGCATCGGAAGGCGCGACCATGAGAGCCTGCAAGAAGCTCCATGCAGGGCAGAGCCCGCGCCGGATACGAGCGCAATGGGCGAGGCCAGCCGTCGGGGTGGTGATCGGCGCCGGGTTCTTTGCTGCGGTGGCCTTCTTGATGGCATCGGATTCCCCGCCCGCGGCAACGCACAGCTCGACGGTGGTCGAGATCAAGCTGGACGACGTCATCGAGCCGGTCACGGCGGAATACGTCGAGAATGGGATCCGCGCCGCCAATGGTGAAGGCGCGGCGGCTGTCCTGATCGAGCTCAGTACTCCTGGAGGTTTGGACACCTCGATGCGCGACATCATTCGCGCGATCATCAGCTCGCGCGTCCCGGTGATCGTCTATGTGGCGCCGAGCGGAAGCCGCGCCGCATCGGCGGGATTTTTCGTCCTCTTGTCGGCCGATGTCGCCGCCATGGCTCCCGGAACCAACACCGGCGCCGCACATCCGGTCATCATGGGCAACGCCGACGTCGGCAAGACCATGGAAACCAAGATCGAGAACGATGCCGCCGCCTACATCCGGTCGCTGGCCGGGAAGCGCGGCCGGAATGCGCAGCTTGCCGAGCAGGGTGTTCGCGAGAGCAAATCGTTCACCGAGAAGGAGGCTTTGGACGACCACCTCATCGACGTCGTCGCTATTTCTCCGGGGGAGCTCCTGAAATCGCTCGACGGCCGCACGATAACGCGCTTCGACGGCAGCACGACGGTACTGCATCTCGCGGGCGCTGAGATCGTGCCGTTCGCGATGACCTCGCGCGAGCAGTTTCTGGCGCACATCGCCGATCCCAACATCGCTTTCATCCTGGGCGCCCTCGGCGTGCTGTGCCTCTACGTGGAATTCACTCATCCCGGCATGATTCTGCCGGGCGTCACGGGCGCGGTGGCCATTGTGCTGGCGCTCTACGCGTTTCACCTGCTGCCCATCAACTACACGGGGGTGGTCTTAATCGCGCTGGCGCTGGTCCTTTTCGGGCTCGACGTGAAGGCGAACGCGCATGGCGTCTTGACGGCAGGCGGTATCATCAGCATGGTGGTGGGCGCCCTGATCCTGGTGCAGTCGCCGCTTCCCGGCGCTCAAATCCGGTTCTCCACCGCCCTGAGCGTGACTTTGCCGGTAGCAGTGATCAGCGCCATTCTGGTGCGTCTGGCGGTCATGGCGCGCCGCAACAAGGCGATCACCGGCGAACAAGGTATGATTGATGCGATGGGCGTGGCGCGCACCGATCTCGCCCCCGAAGGCAAGGTTCTCATCCGCGGAGAGATCTGGGAGGCGCAAGCCGCCCAGCCGATTCCGACCGGCAGTCGCGTCCGCGTGCGCGGCATGCAAGGGCTTAAGCTGATCGTAGAGCCGGAACAGAAGGACCGGAAATTGACGATTGCCGATTGACGGTTGCCGATTGGGCTCTGTTGAGATTGAAGCGCCTGTGAACTCGGTAAACCGGAGTCGACGATCGGCAATTGGCAAGCAGCAATCGAACAATCGGCAATTTGAAGGGGGTGATATGGACCCGAACACGTCGTTCGTTCTTGTGGTTCTGTTCATCGTATTGATCTGGATCATCAAGTCCCTGAATATCCTCCGCGAATATGAGCGCGCCGTGGTTTTCCGCCTTGGCCGCGTGATCGCCCGCGACAAGGGCCCCGGACTGATCTTCATTTGGTGGCCCATCGACAAAATGGTGAAAGTCTCGCTTCGCGTCATCACTTGGGATATCCCGCCTCAGGACGTCATTAGCCGCGACAACGTATCGCTCAAGGTGAGCGCGGTGGTCTACTTCCGGGTGATGAATGCGACTCAGGCGATCATCGAAGTGGAGAATTACCGCTATGCGGTCGAGCAGGCCGCGCAAACGGGCCTGCGTTCGGTGCTGGGTGAGGTGGAACTCGACGACCTGCTGGCGCAGCGCGAGAAGCTGAACGCTCGCCTGCAGGGCATCCTGGATGAGCACACCGAACCCTGGGGCATCAAGGTGACCCAGGTGCAGGTCAAGCAGGTGGATCTGCCGCAGGACATGCAGCGCGCCATCGCCAAGCAAGCCGAGGCCGAACGCGAGCGGCGAGCCAAGATCATCGCCGCCGACGCCGAGTTCCAGGCGGCGGAGAAGCTCTCGCAAGCCGCAGCCCTCATCGCCCGGGAACCGGTCACCATCACCCTGCGATATCTTCAGACGCTGGTGGAAATCGGTGCCGAGAAGAACACCACGATTGTCTTCCCCCTGCCGGTCGATCTGCTGGCGGGGCTTGCCGGCAAGGCCTTGGCGGCCAAGAAGGAGGGCAGCTAGGGCTATGTCCGAGTCCGAGGGCGTCTCAACCCGCTATCTGCTGGGCGCGTTCTTCGCAGTGGTGTTGCTCTGCGCGGTCTTTTTCTCGCTCGGGTACTTCCTGGGCTATCGCGAAGGACACCCGTCCGGCGCTCTGCTCACGGAGCGTGTGGCTGCGTCCTCGGACGTAGCCGCACCCGTCAACACATCATCCAGTACATCGTCCGCGGCGGAGCCCGGCGCGCAGCCAGTCGAGGAGCAATCGCCGCGGCCGTCCGATTCCGAAAGCAACAGCCAGGCAGCGGCGTCCGACACTACGAATCCCGCTCAAAGCGATGCTGCGCCACCTCCGGGCGCCACGCCTACGTCCTCCGCGAGCGCACTAACCGCTGCTCCAACTCAGCCCGCTGGGGACGCCGGTGCCGCAGGGGATACTGACGATACCGCTTTGACGCCGCGCTCGGTCCCTTCCGGCCTGCTGATTCAGGTGGGCGCGATGGCCAGCCGGCAAGAAGCGTCCAAGATGGCTGATGCGCTGCATTCCAAGGGGTATAGCGCCCTGGTTCTCACTCCCACCCAGGTGGGCGCAAAAGACAACTTCTTTCGCGTGGTCGCCGGACCTTACAGGAGCCGTGAGTCCGCTACCGTCGCCTTGAGGAAGCTCACCGGAGAAGGATACAGGCCGTTCATCCGCCAGTAGCCTGGTGAGCATTTGCCAGCCCAACCGGGTGGACCCAAAACGTGAATGAATCGCGCCGTGAATGGACGGGACGACCCCGCTTCCCTTATTGGGAGGCCGCGTTCTCCGGCGTTCTGATGGCGTGGTGCTTCCCCAAGTCCGACATTGCGTGGCTGGTCTGGGTCGCTCCCCTTTTCCTCGTGCTCGCCCTGCTGCATGAGACAAGCCTGAAGCGTGCTTACCTGCTCGGGGCGACCACAGGCGCTCTGTTTCTCCTCCTCAGCGTCTACTGGATCGCGCTGGTCATGAAGAACTACGGCAACATGTCATGGCCGGCGGCGATGGGCGTGATGACCGCGTTTCTGTTTGCGCAGTCGAGCTATTGGGGCTTCTTTGCCCTTGCGACGTGTTGGATCGCGCGACGATCCCGTAGCTTGGCGCTCGCTGCCGCTGTCTTTCTCTGGGTCGCGATGGAGCTTGCCGAAACCTATGGCTACTTCGGTGGCTTTCCCTGGAATTTGCTTGGCTACGCCGTCCAGTCGAACGGGCTGCGGCAGATCGCCGCCGTGACGGGCGTCTACGGGCTGTCCTTTCTGGCCATGGCCACCAGCTCTCTTGCAGCCTGGGTGATCCTGAATCCGCGTTCGATCCGCCGCCGCATCGTCCTGGCCGCGTGGATCGTCGCATTGGCGGTCGGGAACTACGCTCTAAGACCGCCGGCCCCGAACGAGGGCGTCGAGCGCGCAATCCTCGTGCAACCGAACGTGCCTCTGAACGAAGCCGCGGAGCTTTGGGCGCCGTGGCGGAATCCGGCCCCGCTAGCGCACCTCTCCCAACTCAGCCTCGAAGCGCTGCGCGCGACGCCGCCTTCATCCGGCTCGCAAACCGCACCGCCGCTGATCATCTGGTCTGAAAACTCCGCGCCGTTCTACTTCAATCGCGATGCCGTCTTTCGCGGCGCAATCGAGAACCTGGCGCGTGAAGCGGACGCTTACGTGATCGCGGGGGCCACGAACTTCGCGGGCCGCGGTACAACCCAGCCGCTCAACAGCGCCATTGTAATCGACCCTTCGGGAAACGTGGTTCTGCAATATGCTAAGATCCACTTGGTGCCCTTCGGGGAGTACGTGCCCGCCTGGCTGGATCACGTTGTGGGAAAGATCACTTCGGAGGCGGGCAACTTCGTGCCCGGCACGAGCTACGCGTCCGCTCCGGCCGGCCGCGACCGGATCGGCGTCTTCATCTGTTACGAAGAGATATTTCCGCAGCTCGTGCGCAGGCTCGCGCCGCGCGGTCCGAGCGTGCTGGTGAATATCTCCGACGACGCCTGGTACGGCGATTCTTCGGCGGCGTTTCAGACCATGGAAATGGCCCGCTTGCGCGCCATCGAGAACCGGCGCTACCTTCTGCGATCGACCAATGACGGCGTGACGGACGTTATCGATCCTTACGGACGGGTTCGAGCCACGCTGCCGCGTCACGAGCAAGCCGCGTTGGCAGGCCGGTTCGATTACGAGTCCGCCGAGACGTTCTACACCGCGCACGGCGACGTTTTCGCATGGGCCTGCGCAGCAGTGGCATGCGTATTGATGCTCCTCCGGCTGCTGGTGCCGCATCACCCGTGGGGGCAACCTGCAGGCTTCAACATAGAGCCGCAGAGGAACAAGATATCAACTCAGTAATCTTCTGTGACTCTGCGCCTCTGTGTTCAGTCTTTCGGTTGAGGAGGACTTGTGATCGAGGAACTGGAACGGGAATATACGAACCTCCGGCAGCGCGCCGGTGAACTGCGGAGTTTTCTTTGACGCCCCTGCCCGCAAACGCGAGCTCGCCTCAAGCGACGCGCAGGTTGCCGGCGCCGATTTCTGGCAGAACCCGGAATCCGCGCAGCGAGTCCTGACCCAGCGCAAGCGCCTGGAACAGACCATCGCTAACGACGAACACCTGGCGCAGCGGCTCGCCGACGTCGACGCCTATTTCGAACTGGCGCGCGAAGGTGAGTCGGTCGAAGCCGATCTCGAAGCCGAGATGGCGCGCCTCCGCGAAGAACTGGACCGACTGGAGACCGCTTCTCTGCTCGGCGGCGAGAACGACCGCCTGAACGCCATCGTCTCCGTGCATCCCGGTGCAGGCGGGACCGACTCGCAGGACTGGGCTGAGATGCTGCTGCGCATGTACAAGCGCTGGGCGGAGCGCCGCGGCTTCAAGTTCACCCTGATGGAATATCAGGCCGGCGAAGAGGCGGGCCTAAAATCGGCCACCTTCGGCGTGACCGGCGATTACGCTTACGGCCTGCTGACGTCCGAGATCGGAATCCATCGCCTGGTGCGCATTTCGCCTTTCGACTCCAACGCCCGCCGCCACACCTCGTTCGCCTCCGTCTTCGTCAGCCCGGAGATCGACGAGAGCATTACGGTGGACATCAAGCCGGAAGACATCCGCGTGGAGACGTATCGCTCCACCGGCGCTGGCGGCCAGCACGTGAACACCACCGACTCCGCCGTGCGCATCATCCACATTCCCACGAATACCATCGCGCAGTGCCAGAACGAGCGCTCGCAGCACCGCAACCGCGAGATGGCGATGAAGATGTTGCGCTCGAAGCTTTATGAACTGGAACTCGAGAAGAAGCGCGCCGAAACTGCGAAACTCGAAGCCTCGAAGGCCGACATCGACTTCGGCAGCCAGATCCGGTCCTACGTGTTGCACCCCTACCGCCTGGTGAAGGACGAGCGCACCGAGCTGAAGGTCGGCGACACCGAACGCGTACTCGACGGCGACATCGACCCATTTATCAAGGCTTATCTGATGTGGCGGCGAGGGTCCGTCATCAGCGGTCAGTAGTCGTTGGCGTCAGTCAGTTGTCACTTGCCGGCACCACGCCGTTGGTTGCGATGAGAATGGTTCCCGGCTTGATGTCTACGGCGTAAACGGGGTTCAGTCGGCCTCCACGACGCGACGGCAGCGCCCCATCAACCGTAAGCCGTCATCACCCGAATCTTGCCGGCACGCTCGGTCACGATTGCAGCCAGCAACCCGGGCCGCGCCGGCTTCGGCGTAGCAGGCGGAGCGCAGCTCACCTTCGAACCTCGTTCATAGATCGGAATCGGGGTCTTGACGAGCGCCTGTTCCACCTCCTCCGGCGTGATGCAGTGCACCCGGATTTTGCGGAGGGTGTGCTGGTCCCACTCGAACGCCACCACGACTTATATGCTTTGTATGGCCAGAGCAACACCTCGGGGAACCGCCCCGCGGGGGCCCGCGGGCAGTGTCTCACTTAGAGCGTGGCACGCCCGTCTTGGCCGTGTCCACTCACGGGCGGGACGCCCCTGCCACGTCAGACTAGGGCACCACTCCGGCCCGGGAGGGCGCCTGCCGGATCGTGCCGGCGCCGTATGTGGTGACATGCTGCCCCAAGGTCTGTAACTCAGAGGTCACGGCACGTGTCGGCGGCGCAATAGCACGCAGGGATGCCGCATCGGTGCAAGTGAAACAGGCTGAACAACAAGCAAGCATTCCTCGTGCCAGTCCAGCCTCGAGTGGAGATGGCAAGCGTTGTGCGAACAGATCCAGGCCCTCTCGCCTGCGTGATCTCCCGGTTTGAAGCTGCCGGGTTCGGGCACGGTGTCCGGCAGGTTGCCTGTCGGGCGGTGACCGGTGTATGTTATTGGATCGCCTAACCGCCAGATTGATATTGATCGTTTTGATGAATAGAAGCGGCGTATCGGCAAGCGCAGGTTCGCCGCACCGTGGGTGACGGATGTCCTCACACGCACAAGAGATCATCGTCGTCTCGGTGATAACGCTCCTGGTAATTCTGTTCACCTGGACCTATCTGCGCGACCGCAAGCAGCCAACCGGGATGTGGATGCTCGGCTGGGTCGCGATTCTGATCCACTTCGCGGCTGCGCTGCTGGCCAGCTATTCCGTCATCCCTTCCGCGTTCTCCGACTGGATATCCGTCACCACGCTGCTGATCGCCGGCACCGCCTTCTTCCTCTCGGTTTCGAGGGCGGGCGCCATCCGCGGCGGGAGCACCGGATTCTTCACACTAGTCACAGTTCCAGCCATAGCCTACTGGAGCTGCCTGGTTCTGAACGTCCAACCGGCCTGGATCTACCGCAGCCTTCTGCTGCTGGCCCTGGCAGGCGGACTGGCGCTGGCGGCATCGCATACCAATCGGAAGCAGCCGCTGAGCTTTCTCCTGGCCCTGATCTGGATTGTTCCCGGCCTTTGGGTCACTTATGAGGCTCGCTCGCATTCCGGTTATGGCATCGACTTCCTGCTTTGCGAGCTCTTTGCCGCCACGGGATTTCTGTACTGGCGGTATCACCGGAGACTTACCCCGGGCGTGGCCTTCACTTTCGTTTCCTTCGTGGCCTGGGGACTGGTGTTTCCCATCGGTGATATAACGGACGCGCTGCACATGAACATTC
>JASHPE010000028.1 GCA_030038235.1 Terriglobia bacterium | reverse complement strand
GTCCACAACCCCCTGCTCAGCCTCGCCGACATCGTCAAGGTTGACTTTTCCCTGGCCAGCGAGCGCCAGAAGGCCGAGATTCCGCGCCAACTGCGCCCTCGAGGGGTCAAACTGCTGGCGGAGAAGGTGGAACAACGCGAGGAATTCGATCGAGCCGTCGCCCGGGGTTACCAGTATTTCCAGGGTTTCTTCTTCTGCACCCCGCAGATTATCTCCGCGCACAGCATCCCCGCTTTCAAGTTGAATCAGCTCCAACTGCTCAAACTGGTGCGCAGCACGGAGCTGGATTTTGGCGAAATTGAGCGCGTACTGAGCCGCGACCTCTCCTTCTCCTATCGACTGCTGAGGTATCTCAACTCCGCGCTCTTCGGGCTGCGCAGTCAGGTTCGCTCCATCCGCCATGCCCTTTCCTTGCTGGGCGAAATCAAGACCAAACGCTGGGTGGCCATGGTGGTTCTGGCCGCGGTGGCCAGTGACAAGCCGGCGGAACTGCTCAGGATGGCGCTCCTGCGAGGCCGCTTCTGCGAGCTGCTGTCTTCGCCGCTGGCGCCCCGGGACCAGCAAGGCGACTTTTTCCTGCTGGGACTGTTCTCGGTCATTGACGCCTGTCTGAATCAACCCATGGAAGTGGTGGCGGCTGACCTGCCCCTGGCTCCGGAAATCAAAGACGGCTTGCTCGGAGCCGACAACCTGCACGGACGCGTCTTCCAGTGCGTCTCCGCTTTCGAGCGAGCGGATTGGACGGCCGTGACCCGCCTTGCTGACTCCCTCAAGCTAACGACCGAATTTGTGGGCGATTCTTACGTGCAGTCGGTGGCGTGGGTGAACGAGGGGTTTTTATAACCCCTCGGCTGGTGGCGGCTGGCGCACAGCAAGCAGCTCTGCGATTCTCCGAACCGCGAGGGCGCGACTGGCCAAATGAACATGGCGCGACGCTGCTAAGCATCACGGCTGGACTTCGTCAGCGGCTGCGCGGCAACTACAAACTCCTTGAAAACACGGGCTTCAAAAGGAGAGGCGGCCCCAGACTTTCGCTGCAGACCCGGCAAGACTTCCGTCAAGCGTCGTGGGACAGGCGCGCTACAGCAGGCGCCGTCTAAGAGATGTCGGAAAAGCGGACTCGTCAGAACCAGGTTGGAATCCTTTAGCGCGGCACCGGCACGACAGGTACCTTGATATCCTTCCAGCCGGCCTCCGGACTCCACATGCGAACCGGTTGGGGCTGGGTGCGTTCGGGGCACTGCTCAACGCTGTGGTGAATCTTGCCCTCCAATTCGAGCTGCCGATGAAGCGCCCAGTACTGGTCACTCACCCAGACCGACTGAGGCACAAAGCTGTCCGAGAGGTCGTAGCGCTTCCAGTTATCCAGTCCTGGGACTCGCGTCTCATTCACTCCGACCCAGATGCGGCCCTCATCCTCCCGAATGGCGCTGAGTTGGCTGTAGGCCGCCCCCGAGGGCACGGTGAGTTCCGATTGCGGAAATAGAAGATAGCGATACGGCTGGCCCTGAGGACAGTTGTCACATCGAAACTCGGGCGACAACGCCGGGGAGCTTCCGGAGATGTCGTCTTCTCTCAGCACAGCCAGGAACGCGCAGTCACACTGGTTGCTGATGCCTCCCGCCAGGATGAATAATCCGTCAGCCCCGTGTATTCGGTTCAGTACCCAAATGTGCCCCCAATTGATGAACTTTGCCAGCAGCCGATTGTCTGGATCCAGTTGAACGAGCATTGAAACAGACGAGTAATTCTCGCGTGCTGAGCACCAGATGGACGCCTTGGGCTGGTCGCTGGTCACGAGGAACGGACCGTCTACCCAAGGCGGTCCGTACTCTCTCCCGCTGAAGCTCGGCCTCTCGTCGAAGTTATGCCGCCATCTCAGCTTGCCTCTTGCCGAAATGCAATAAAGTGCGTCGCTCGGGGAGTTCGCTCGCCCAGGCCAGAAAAGCGGTGCAAACGACAGGACGTCCTGGCGCCTGCCGGGACCCAAGTCCGCAACCCTGACCATCTCTGGCTCTGGAAGATCTTGGGGTAGGTTTAGCGGCTCCCTGAAATCGAACCTCCAAACGACTTTGCCCTGATCATCGCCTGCGATGAGCTCGGTGCCGCTAAATCGAGCGCTGGCGATGGGTATCTCGGAGCCGTGCAACCACAGCCTGTAGGCGGCGAGAACGAGAACAGCAACGGTAAACGTGACGATGGCCAGCCACCAGACCCGCCTTCGCAGACCGAGCCGTTTCGCGACCTCACCCCGCTGAACAACCGCTGGCCTTGTGGAGGAGAGTAGCCCCTCGGAAAGTGACGCAGTGGGTGAGAATTCGGTCAGAACAGACGCTGGAACGCCATCACCGTGCCCGTCCCCTGAAAGTTTGCCGTCCTGGCCCTTGAGCCAAGCGTCGATTTCGCTGCGGAAGGCATAGACGGCCGCCCGGCCTCCACCGGGCACTCGGTGGACGGGCAGGGAGCGATCCTTTTCCCAGCGCCTGACCGTCCGCACGTCGCGGCCCAGGTGCTCGGCAATTTCCTTCCAGGAATCCAGGCGTTCTGAGCCCGCCTCCGGCATGGCATCCCCCGGCTGTAACCGCCTTCAGGGTCGTGCAAAGGCCTTGTCCGTTATTGCCCTTAATTGCCCCTTCGTTGAGGATTGACGGGAAGCATCAATATAGCGCACACCAATGGGGCGCGGCAAGAGGTAGCGCTTTTTCCGGGCGCCGTCTGCCGCAGTCTCAAGGCGTTGATGTCAATCCAAAATCTAAACGCAAAAGCGATAAGGAGGGTTATATGAGGCTTAAGCAACCCTTGGTGATCTTGGGCTTGGTCATTGTGCTCGCTGGGTTGTGGCTTCAAACGCCGCGGGCAGGTCGCTGGAGCGCGGGGGACCGCAAGGCCTACGCACAAGAGGCAGCGTCCGTCGGACTGGCTGCGCCAAACGCTGGCGTGGTATCGGGTGCCTTGAACCCACTACAGATCGCTATCCTACACTGGTACAAGGCCAACCAGACGACGAGCTTTTCCCAGGGAATCACAAATCCCACTGGAGTGGCATTCGACGGGGCCAACATCTGGGTGCTGAACGGCAATACCGAAGGGCACAGTGTGACCGAGATGCAGGCCAACAATGGCGCGTTCCTCGGAACATTCACAGTGGGGAATGGTCCGAGCTTTGTGGTTTTTGATGGAGCCAACATCTGGGTGACCAGTCCCCTGGATAATACCATAAGCAAACTTCAGGCCAGCAATGGCGCCACTCTGGGGACGTTTCCCGTGGCATCTTATCCCGAGGGTGTGGCATTTGATGGAGCCAACATATGGGTGGCAAATAATCTCAGCAACACAGTGGCCGAGCTCCAGGCGAGCACCGGCACCCTTCTCAGGACAGTTACTGTCGGGACCGGCCCTACACAGGTGGCCTTCGATGGGACAAACATTTGGGTGACAAACGACAATAGCAACAACGTGACCAAGCTGCTGGCGTCGAACGGGACCGTGTTGGATACGTGTACAGTAGGGAGCAAGCCGGTTGGCGTGGCTTTCGACGGAACCAACATCTGGGTGGCGAATAATTATGGCAACACGGTGACCAAGCTAAGTGAAAACTGCACGGTGCTTGGCACCTTTAACGCAGGAGCGGGGCCTTATGGCCTGGCGTTTGATGGGGCGAACATCTGGGTAACGGACATCAACACCAATACCGTGACCGAACTCAAGGCGAGCAACGGCTCGAACCTCGGCACCTTCACGGTAGGAAGTGGTCCTCTCGGCATAGCGTTCGACGGGGCCAACATCTGGGTGTCGAACACGAACAGCAGCACAGTCTCGAAACTCTAGCGGCGTGACGGAGTGGCGCGCCTGTGCAGGCGCGGCACATCCATTCCCAATCCGTCGTCAATTGAGCTTGGCGACGTAACACGGAGTTTTGTGACCTGATAGGTTGCGAAGCTTGGCCGGCGGTTAAGCCCGTGCCAACCAAGGTCGTGCGCCGGGCCGTTAGATTTTCTCTCTTGTCGTCTATGCCTTTTGACGGGATTACAGGTTGGAGGCAATACAGTCTGTAGAGTCACAAGTAACAGCACCTTCAAGGAGGATTAGAACAAAATGCGTATGACACCCTATGCAGTACCGAAACACCTTCGCGGACCGGTTAGCCGGACGTGGATGGGGCTTTGCTTTTTGGCCCTAGTCGTCGTGTTGCTATCCGTGCTCCCGACCACAGGACCTTGGGCGAACAGGTTAGCGCTTGAGCAGGAGGCAAGTGCCTCATCTCTCAGTGCCAATTTCGCGCTTTGGACAACAAGCTCTTCGTTCTTGAACTCGCTGGCAGAAGCGTCGTCATCTCCCCCAGCGTCGTTTATCGCTCCATCGCTGGGATTCAACCAGCTAGGGCTTTCGATGTCGGGCCCCACTCAAGATTACGAGACCACTGGGATGCAATCGCTCAGCACCTTCTCAGCACCGTTCACGGCCACCGTACTTGTTACCGCCACTCAGGGCACCGCGAATCCATTTGAGATTTTTCTGGCCAACGCTGGTCTTACGCAGTTTCTTACGGTTACAGCTAATGTGAGCTCAACCTACGACGGCATGTGGGCCACCGCGACTAACATCAGCCAGCTGTGGCAGCTAGGCGAGCAATTTGAGCCCCCAATTACGCCTGTTTTCAACACGCTTTACCGTATTATTGTCGCCGTTGATACGCAGGGAGAAGCCACAGTGACTGTGGAGAATAGCAGTGGGACGGTGTTGGGGACCGTTTCTAA
>JASHPE010000286.1 GCA_030038235.1 Terriglobia bacterium | reverse complement strand
CGGCTGGCGGAAGAATGGGCGCTGATTCCGAAGGCGCCCGTGATCCACGAGCTGCCCGGCAAGGTGGGACGCGAGCGCGTTGTCAGTTTCGAGGAAGAGCGCAAGTACCTGGGCGCGGCGCCCGGCACATTGCGGGATATGACCATTCTGGCGGTGGACACGGGCTTGCGTCCCAACTCGGAGCTTTTCAAGCTCGCATGGGCGAACGTCCACACGGACGCAAAGGGCGAAGGCCAGAACGGATACATTCACGTCCCCGGCGGTAAGACGGACGCGGCGCGGCGCAACGTCCCACTGACACCGCGGGCGAGGGCTGTGCTTCAGATGAGGCACTCCCAGCGATCGACCACGAGCCGCTTTGTGTTTCCCGGACCCGGCAAGAGCGGCCACATTGTGACCGTTCAGCATTCGCACGAGCGGGCAATCCGCCGGGTGAACAAGGAAGGGACCGCGGCGGGGCTAGAGAAGCCGGCCATTGAGCCGTTTGAGTTCTACTGCTGGCGGCATACGTGTGGAACGCGGTGGGCTGAATCGGGTATGGACAAGTACACCGTCGCAAGACTCATGGGGCATTCGTCGCCACGCATCGCGGAGCGTTATTACATCCACGTGACCGAGCCGCACGTCACGAGCGGATTTGAGCGTTTTGTGACCTACCTCGAGCGGAGGATTGTGAATTCAGCATCAGCGGCTAGTCGCTCGGTTGATTAAGCCATTTCGAGAATACAAGCCCAGATTTCCATTTTGAGTTGCGCTTGTGAATCTTCGGGCCGTCGTTCTCATCAATATCCATAAGGGTTCAAAAGCAATGACGACGCGCCGGAGGTAGATACTCAGTGGGTGAAAGCCCAAATCAGCAGGCCTTTCAGCTCTCCCTCAATGCTTCCCTCAAGATCGATTTCCAAGGTTCGCGCGTGACTTCCGACGGCGGTTTGATCCTCGTGCGCGAACTCGACGAGCGACTGGGGTTTGGAGAATTGATCGAACAGCACCTCACCGACTTGCGGCGTAGGAAGAATACGCAGTTCCCCTTCGCCGACTCGCTGCGGCAATCGGTCTACAGCCGCCTGGCAGGCTATGAAGACCTCAACGACGCGGAGAGGCTTTCCCAGGACCCGACCTTCCGGCTGGTCGGTTCGGAGAAGAACTGGAATCGGGGGACAGCCCTGACCTCCCGATTGCAGACGTTCGAGACCTGGATGCTGGGCCGAGGAGGAGAACTTCGCCGGACTGGCGCGGCTCAACCGGGCACTGATCGGGAAGGCGGAAGCTCTGGACTCAGGTTACCAGACGATCTTGGACCTGGACTCGACCAAGGTGCTGGTTTACGGAGAGTAGGAGCAAAGTGCCTACAACGGGTACTTCGAGTCCACCTGTTTTCACCCTCTGCTGCTCCTCAATGAGGAGGGCGATTGTCTGGCGGCCAAGCTGCGGCCGGGCAGGGCCGGACTTCAGCGGGAACAGCGGAGGGAGGAGGAAGAGTGTCGGACGAATCGGTCAGGAAGCGGTCAGTTTCGCCCCTCGGGAGGCTCGGGGAGGCTCGACGAGCGTGTTCGGTGGCCAGTTCACTGTTCGACGCACCTTGCAGTTGCATTCGGGCCGGTCGAGTGGTAGCTTATCGGTCCGGCCTGAGGTCCATAACGGAAATTCCGGCTAAGGCAGTTTCGCCCAACCCACGGCCTCGTCGGGAAGGCGGACATGCCCGATTCGGGGCCCCGGGATGGAGTTCGGCGGCAGGCCGCCCGCAGCTTGTCGGCTGGATCGGATGTCAACGATCGAAATCCGGGGTTAGGAGGTTTTCGCAATGCCACGCTTCCTAGGGACTTCACCTGTCGAAGGAGTCGCTCTCGGTTCGTTTCATTCGCCAAGTTCACAACAACACATATTGCGCTCGAATCCCCTTGTCTGGCTCGCACTTGTCGTGTCGTGTAGCCTAAGCCTCAAGGCGCAGACCAGCACCACCTTTACCTATACTGGCCCTGCCTTGAATGAACAACTTTCGTACCTAGGCCTTTCTGATCCGACGCTGTGTGCCGGGCCTCCGGCAGGCATGACTTGCATCCCTGGCAACGTGACGGCGACCGTCATATACACCGGGATTTCCATTATCGATCTCCGGCCCGGCCGATAGGATACTCCTCATCGCCGCCCCAGGCAACTGAGAGTTGAGTTTGCAGTGCAAGGTGCTCTCGCGGGCTACCGAAGGCACCTTTCGAACCTCTCGCGAGGAGCCCAAGCACCCAACCGCCCCTCTTTCGAGCCGTGTTTCCGACACTTTGCCGCCTCCTGCCTTTCTTCTCGCGGAAATCCGATCCGGTCGTCGGCTCGCCTACCCGACGGGCAAAGGCAATGCCGCGATCCCGCCCAGCATGGCTCTGAAAAGCCGCCGCGTCAGATGGCTCTCGGCCAGCAGCAGCCAGTAATAGCGGGCATGTTTCACCAGTCGGCCACCCGTCTTCACCAGCCTCTGCTGCAGGCTGGTCAGGGACCAGTTCCGAATCCGCTGCGGCAGAACCATCCGCCGCCACAGGTTCCCCAGGTTGTAGGCGATCATGCTCACCCACAGCCGCATTTCGTTGGACCGGAACCGGTGGCAACTCAACCGCGTCATCTTCACCGTTTAATCCTCGCTAAGTGCACGTGACCGTAATCTC
>JASHPE010000285.1 GCA_030038235.1 Terriglobia bacterium | reverse complement strand
CACTGATCATCGGGCGCTCCTCCTTGGATTTGGGTCGACTGCTCAGCACAGCCACCCAGACTACTCCAAGAGGGCGCCCTTTTATCATGCGTGGCCACGACATTGCCCTTCATGTCGTGGCCACCGCGACCACGGATTCAACCATCGCCACCTCCTCGACCGAAGGTCTCCATACTCTCAGACAATCTGCCATGCCTGAAAAGCAAACCAGGCCTGCGCCAGGATCGGCAATGCCGATGTAGCACCCCACCCGACCGTGCCAAACAGCGCAACCAGCCCTCCACCTCTTAGCGCATGACGTGAATAGGAATCTTCCATCGGAGTTTCTTCCAGGCGCTTTGGCAGGTATAGACCGGCGCTTCGAGTGCTATGGCGAGGGCGAGGCACGCACGGTCTCCCAAAGACAGGCCCAGCGGCCGCGTATCGGCAATCAGATCGCCGGCAATCCGGGCTTGTTCCGCATCGAAAGGCACCGCTTCGCGAACCGGGCTGGTTGCGTCTTCCCATGCCTCGTGCGGGGACCATCCGCGGCTCACGAGTTTGCTTTGGACCTCGGCCAGGTTGACGGTGCTGGCCACCGCCTGCGCGAGCAACGGAGCGGTGAGTTTGTCGTAGCCCGGTTCCTGATGAATCACGGCGAGCACGGCTGACGCGTCGAGTACAATCCTACTCATCCTTGGCAGCCTCGCGCCGCTCGGCGAGCAACTCACCCACCAGCGACGTGCCAGGCTTCAGATAGCGGCGGGCCCGCTGCTGCGCCCGCTGGATGCGCCGTTGCTGGGTTGTGATCCGCAGCTCATCGTCTTCCAACCGGAGAACAACTTCGTCTCCGGGCTTGATGTGGAGCGCCTCACGGAAAGAGGAGGGAATCACCAGCCTGCCATTCTGGTTGATCCGTATCCTGACTTGTCCGGTTGTGGTCGAGTTTTGCTGTTCTGGCATGATGCTGCTATTGTGTCATGAATTCTATTGTGTGACAACGGCTGTCGATTTGCTCAATCTCCGGGCCAGACAATCTGCCGGGCTGCCCTCGTACCTGAAAAGCAAACCAGGCCTGCGCCAGGATCGGCAATGCCGATGCAGCACCGCGGGTGGCGCCGACATTGTTGTTTAACAAGACAAGATAATTTACTGGCCCGGTATCGGAGATGACGAGTCGCACCTGTCAGAATCCCAAGCGTTCGAGGCTCTCACGTTCGAGTTTGGCGTCTTCCAAGGTGTAATCGATCCATACATCATGGGCCTTGAGGAATCCATCGAGCTGATAGCGGGTTCTCGTTGTGGCGGGGTCTCCTGACCACGCCACAACGAGAGGTCAGGAGACCGTGCCGCAACGAGGGTGCTCGGTCGGGCCTGAAGGCACGCCCTTTCGACTGCCAAAAGTGTCACGATATTCGGTAATCCCGATTAGTCGAGGATCTCGGAAAGCAGGTAAGCGGTAAGCGCCGAGCGGATACTGGCCACGGCTGCGGCGGTGGCAGCACCGGAGCTTGGAACCGTATGGGGTCCGGGAAGCGGGGAAGAAGCCTGGGACGGTGTCAGGTTTTCGGTCACTATCGATTGTGCGCTCGAGCCCATCCGCGACAGAATCGATGTCACGTACTCCTGGGTTTCGCGAGGCGCATGGCTGAGCCAGTCGGCTCCCCAACGCTCGATCGCTTCGGTCACGTGGTGAGGTCCCCAGTTGTAAGCGGCGAGCGCCTTGGCATTGTCGCCGAAGGTACTCAACTGGTCTCGAAGGTAGTGAACGCCTCCGAGGACGTTGCCCAGGACGTTGTCCGGATCCACGCCCAGGTCCGCGGCCGTGCCTGGCATCAACTGCATCAGTCCCCGGGCGCCGCTCGACGCATTGACGGCGCCAGGGTTCAGTCCTGACTCCTGCCGCGCGACTCCGATGGCCAACTCCGGGCTGATTCCGGCCCGAGAGGCAATCTCGCCGACCAGTTCCTGCCAGAACGATTTGGTGGATGATGATGAAGCCGACGGAGTGGCGGAGCCTGACCCGCTCCATTCCGATTGGAGCGCCGCAATCCAGTTGTCGACCTTGAGTGCCATAGAGATCGGGACAGGACGTCCGCTCTCGGTAGGGCAACTCGGCTTCCAAACACGCAACGCAGTAGCTAGCCCTGACCCCCGAAATGCGGCAGATCGCTCGCCATTGTCGCATTAAAGCTAAGAATCTTCTCATCTTGGCCTGAAGAACCTGGCGCCAGTCCGGCAGTCTGCGCGCCGGCGATCAATGGACGCCGTTTTCGGTTTGCGCGCCCTTGACCGCGCCTAGCCCGGAGGGAGAACTGTCGCTCTCCGCGGACGTGGGGAGATAGTGGACGATGAGCGAGACGCGGCGATTCGTCGGATCGGCCGGATTGTCCGGCACGCGTGGCGCCTGGTCGGCGAAGCCGCGGACCTGGGTCACCTGGTCCGCCCGGACGCCGGACTCCTGCATCAGACGACGGGCGGCATTGGCGCGATCGGCGGAAAGCTCCCAGTTGGTGTAATCGGTTCGCCCCGAGTACGGCTTCGAGTCAGTGTGACCTTCGATGGAGACCTTATAAGGCAATTGACCCAGTTGTTGCGCGAGCGTAACCAGTAACGCCTTCCCGTCGGCGTTCAGCTTGTCGCTGCCACTGTTGAAGAACGTGTTGTCCTTGACTTCCAGCATTTCGATTCGCAACCCCTCGGGAGTTATGGTGATCTCGATCTCGTTCTTCACCTTGTCGAAATTTGCCATGCCACGGACCGCGTTCTCGATCGCCGCTTTGAGCTGCGTCATATCCTGCTTGGAAAGCGAGAGGCTCTGGCCTGACCCGGCGAGATTAGTGCCTGCGAGCTTCGACGAGCCCCTGGGATCCTTGAAATAGCCGCCGACGGCCTTCTTTACCTGGTCGCTGGCGCTCATCATCCACAGGACAATGAACAGGGCCATCATGGCAGTGACGAAATCGGCGTAAGCCACCTTCCACGCGCCGCCGTGATGACCGCCATGGCCGCTCTTCTTCTTGATGATGATCGGAGTCTGCGAAGCCTGCATGGTTCACCCGCGGATCAAGCCGCCGCGGCCGGAGTCTCCTCCTCCGCCGGCGCCGGTCCATGATTCTTGCAGTAATCCTCGACCTGCTGGAAGCTTGGACGGACATGGCCGGGGATGGCCCGCCGCCCGGTTTCGATCGCCAGAATAGGCGCAGTGCCCTTCACAAAGGCGATCATGACCACGCGTAGTACATGGTAGTAAGCCTGTTCCTCGTCGGTGGACTTCGCCATGTTGGCGGATATCGGGCCTACCAGGCCGTAGCAAAGCAGAATGCCGAGGAAAGTCCCCACCAGCGCCGCGGCCACATGATGGCCGATTTCCTCCGGAGATCCTCCGAGAGAGCCCATGGTGATGACCACGCCGAGCACGGCGGCCACAATCCCGAGGCCCGGCATGGAGTCGGCCATGGTGCTCAGGGCCGCGACGGGCTGGGTCGAGTCACGGTGGTGGACTTCCATATCGAGTTCCATCATCTGGTCGAGATCGAAAGGCCCGACCCCGCCGCTCGACGCCATCCGCATGGTGTCGCACACAAAGTCGCGGCTGTGATGGTCCTTCAGGAAATCCGGATACTTGGAGAATACCGTGCTCTCTTCGGGTTTGTCGGCGTCGGACTCCAGAGCGACCAGCCCTTCCCGCCGCGCGCGGCCGAACAACTCATACATCATCTTCAGCGTGTCGAGATACTTCTGCTGGGTGAACCTCGAGCTTCCGAAAACCCCGCCCACGCCGCCCAAGATCTTCTTGAGGATGTGCAAAGGATTTCCGATTAACAGCGTCCCGGCCGCCGCAACCCCAATGATGATCAACTCCGGCGGCTGCGCCAAAACCAGCAGATTGCCATGCTCGAGGAGATAGCCTCCAATTATGGCGCCGAAGACGACGATGATTCCGATGATGGCAAACACGTCAAATCACCCTGTTCCTGAGATTCGCCGACGCTCGAGCGGTGGCTTGGCCAGACAGTTCGCGCCGATGGTCTCGCCAAGCGTCAGCGCCCGTTCCAGCCGGCCGGTCAGCGATTCCAGCGTGTCGCCGGCCTGAACCAGAGTGCCCGCCCACCCCACGGTTACCGAGAGATGATCGCCCCACCACTCGATGCCCGCGTGGCGCACGATCCTGCTGACACGGTCTCCCACCTTGTCGATGTTGGCGCCGCAATCGGGAAGCAACGCCAGGAACTGGGTTTCGCTCCAATGCCCGATAACGTCAACCGGACTCAGGCTGTTCTCGATGGTGCGAGCAACTACCTTGAGAATGTTGTCGCCCGCCACCCTGCCGTAGGACGCGCGGAACCGATCCAGTTCGTGAATCTGGAAGCACAATACTCCGAATGGGACCTGCTGGCGGCTGAATAAGGCCAGATGGTCGCTGACCGTTGAGACCATATATTCGCGGTTCGGGAGGCCCGTTACCTCCGAGAACAGTCCGGCCGCCGCCATACGGTCCTCGCGACGCTGGCCGTGGGGCGGCAGGTCGCGTTCGTCGAAGCTTTCCGCGGCGCCCACCACGTTTCCCTCGCGATCGCGAATCGGCACCGCCCGCACGTGGACCAGGATCTGCTGGCCGCTCTTGTGCCTCAGCAAGACCGTGGCTTCCCGGGGACTACCCTCGCGCATTGCTTCCTGGTAGACAAACGCAGGGCTTTCGGGCGCTTGGCGCCTGCCGCCCGGCTCGAAGATCTCCTCCTGGCGGCACCGGCCAAGTACCTCGTACCGAAGATAGCCGGTGATTCGCTCGGCGGCATCGTTCCACAGGACAACTTTGCAGTCCCTATCGACGATGTAAAGCCCCGTCGGCAGTCCGTCGAGCACGGCGCGCAGACTTTCGCAATCATCCAAAAGCGGCAAGACGGCCTCCGAACTATTTATCGGCCACTGACTGCCTGGCTTTATACCCTCGGCGCGGAATCCGTTCGACCTTCGAGTTTCGATTCTTCGGCCCTCGAAGAACTCACAAGTCCCCGAGCCCGGAACGAACTTCGTTTGGCTGGGTTTTGTGTCAGGTTCCCATCTGTTTGATTCCATTGGAATCCGTGGGTTTTTTCGCATAGGCTACACGAAAGCGGGCCGGCCAAAAGCCTATATCCATTGTTTTCATCAACATCGTGGGATTTTCCTATCAATCTTCGAACTCGGTCGTTTATTATCAACAACATCGTGGGACTTACCTTCATTTTCGATAGGAGACCTCCTCTGGCTGCCAGGTCCCGATGGGACAGGTTACAAGACCCTCGAAATCGTCGGGCTTCTCGTCCAGAATGCGGAAGGCTGAAAGTTCGTCGCCCGTGAGCGGCAGTGAATGGCAATTGCAGAGCGGCAAGTCCTCGAATCCGGCGCCCAACACAGACGCGGTCGCCAAAATCGGCCCTTTTTCGTGATTAAGCTGCTGAAAACAAGCCAGATAACCTCGTTGGGTTCGCTTTTTCCAATTTAGCCCTATCCGATTGGCGTTAATGTATTTAACCTCAGTGGGTTCGTTGGCTTCTTTTTCACCGAGTGGCTGGGTTTCTGATCCCTGGACCCCAGCCCCTGAACCCACGCACGGAGGCACATGGGACGGAAAGTTCGCCCGGTGACAAATGGTTCGCGCTTGCGGATTGGCAAAAGGCGATAGAGGGCGGCGCAGGACCATGGCACGCTCCTCGATTTCTCAAGGGAAAGCCGGAAGGTAGCGCATCCCGCCGCGTTTGTCAAGCTATTTCTGAGCCCTGAGTTGTAGGCTATCGCCGGGAGATCCCTGGGGCTGCGGCGCCCGGATGAGAGCGTGTGACGCCTTCGCAGAGTCATTTCGTCCGGCGCAGGCGCGGAGAAGAGGGTCTACGCCCAGACTACCGCGAAATTTGCCAGCCGCGACGGGCGCTCGTGAATGAATTTTACCGGCTTCGGCCAGACCGGACTGCCTACTGACTGTCCGCGCGCGATGCCGGGCCGGAGAAGAACCATACGCCTGGCGGAATTCTCTGGCCAAGCTGCTGGAGTCCATGCCGACGAGGGCGCCGATTTCCTTGACGCTCAGCGTGGCCGTTTCCAAGAGCGCCTTGGCCTGCCGCAGCCGCATGGACTTCAGCCATTCACCCGGCGCAATTCCCGTCTGGTCCCTAAACAAATGCGCGAAGCGCGACACCGACATCCACACCACCGCAGAGACTTCGCCGAGCCGCAGCCGGCGGTGAATGTTGCTTCGCATGAATCGCTGCGCCATGAGAATTCGGATGTCGATCTGAAGCGCCGCGGGCTGCGGTGCGGCGGCGCCCCCTGCTTCACCGGGAAGAACGCCCCCGATGGCAACCGAAGCCTCTTTTCTGCTCATAGTGTCACCAGTTCCTTGCCTTCAGACTTGGGAGTGGACTCGCCGGCGATCTCGCCTGCTCGCGGGTTTCCGGCGCCAAGGTTCGTCCAGCTTTGTGGTAGTTGTCAGGCTGCGGCGATGCACTCCCCCTCGCCTGAGTATCCGCTTCGCCGGGTTCATCGGATATCCCCGCGGGAAATGGAGAACGCTCGCGGGAAACTCGAATGAAGCGGCCGCAGAGAAGCCCGATGAAAAGGGAGGCGAGCACCCACGCTCCGATCGTGATTGCGATGGCCATCTTTCCACCTCCCGGGGGATGCCGCAGGGAACGTCGACTGCGGAGACCCAACGGGCCGAAGGGTCGGCCAACAGTTTGCTTCTCGTACGGCTTCTTCCTCCTCCGAGTTCAGATTCGACTTCCGAGAGCCGCTGGCCGGAAGGCTCTGGCGGAACTCATGTGCTACCTGGGGCCTCAACAAAGGCGAACGACCGCCTTTGCCGGGGCCTGCTTTGTTGCTTTGACTACTCATGCGCGAAAACGGCGCGAAATCGATCATGGGGGTCGGTTTTTTTGAGGGGGCCGCGAATGGTGGTACAATACCGGCCAATCGACAGGCACTTGCCAACTTGGTGTGTGAGTTATGTCTGCGACCCATGAAGTGACTCAACTCCTGGGAGAGTGGGCGAGCGGTGATCGGCAAGCCCTCGACCGGCTTACGCCGCTGGTATACGAGGAACTCCGCCAGCTTGCGGCCGGCTGCCTCCGCCGCGAACGGCCGGAACACAGCTTGCAGCCCACAGCGCTCGTCCACGAGGCATATCTTCGGCTGGTGGGTCAGCAGAATCCTCGCTGGCAGGATCGGGCCCACTTCTTCGGAGTGGCGGCGCGCCTGATGCGTCAGATACTGGTAGATCACGCGCGCCGGGGGCGGGCGGCAAAGCGCGCCGGGCGCAGGGTGTCGCTGGACGACACGGTGAACTTCGCTCTCGAACGCAGCGCGGACCTCCTGGCGCTGGATGACGCTCTCAGCGCTCTCGAAAAGCTCGACGCGCGCAAGTGCAAGGCCGTCGAGCTTCGTTATTTTGGCGGGCTTTCCATGGAAGAGACCGCCCGGGCGCTGGAGGTTTCCCCCGTCACTGTCCGGCGCGATTTGAGGATGGCGGAAACGTGGCTGTATCACGAAATGCGGAGTGGGTAGGCAAGGGAACCGCTCACCACGCGTGAAGAGTTTCGTCTCACCTGAGAGGCACAGAAGCACAAAGAGAAGAAAGCTGGAAAGCGCGAGGAGCCGCGGCGCTGCCTCTTGCTTGTGTTTCCACTTTCATTTCTCTGTGTCTCGGGGCCTCTGGGGTAAAGTCCCGGGAATTAGTTCACCTTTGAGGTGCTGTGCGGGTGCCACGTGACACCGGAGCGTTGGGTACAAATCGAAGAGCTCTTCCATCTCGCCGCAGAGTGCGGGCCGGACGAACGCGCTCGTTTGCTGGATGAGGCTGGCAGCACGGATTCGGACTTGCGGCGGCAGGTGGAGTCACTGCTTGGCTGCCAGGGCAGCGCGAGTGAGCATTTGCAAGCAGCCGTGCGCCGGGCGGCTGACTCCGTCGCTTTCTTGCTGGTGGGCCAGACGGTCTCGCATTACCGCATCCGGGAGGGGCTCGGGGGCGGCGGGATGGGCGTGGTCTACAAGGCCCAGGACTTGAAGCTCCCGCGCTTCGTGGCCTTGAAATTCCTGCCCGAGCATCTCGCCGAAGATCACCAGGTCCTGGAGCGCTTCAAGCGCGAGGCGCATGCAGCTTCCTCGCTGAATCATCCCAATATCTGCACGATTTACGATATCGGCGAGCACGAAGACCGGCCGTTCATCGTGATGGAGTATCTGGAGGGCCGGACGCTCAAGCATCGCATCGCGGCCCGGCCCCTGCCGATGGATACTCTGCTGGAGATCGCCCTCCAGATTGCGGACGCGTTAGAGGCGGCGCACGCGAAGGGGATCGTCCATCGGGACATCAAGCCGGCAAATGTGTTGGTGATTGACCGCGGCTCGGTTGCGCAAGCAAAGGTGCTGGATTTCGGACTGGCGAAGTTCCAGGGATTAGGGGCGGGGCAGGGGCCAGGGGCTGGGGGCCAGGGGTCAGAGAACGACGCGCTGGACCCTGACGCACCGACCCTCCACCCCCGGTCCCTGACCCCCGATGTGACGGTTTCCATGACCCTGGACGCCCGAACCCTGGGCCCTCTTTTGACCAGCCCCGGCGTCCTCATGGGTACGGTCGCTTACATGTCGCCGGAGCAGGTGCGAGGGGAACAACTGGACGCGCGCACTGACTTGTTCAGCTTTGGCGCTGTGCTCTACGAGATGGCGACCGGCCGTCGGCCTTTCCCGGGCAGCACCTCGGCGGAGATCCTCGATGCCATCCTGCATCAAGCTCCCGCGTCCCCCAGGCAACTGAATCCGCGGCTGCCGGTCAAGCTCGAAGCGATCATCGGCAGATCACTGGAGAAAAATCGCGAGCTGCGCTACCAATCCGCTTCAGATATGTGGGCCGATTTGCAGCGATTGAAGCGCGAGATAATGTCCCGGCGTCACAAGAATGCTGCCATCGCGGTCCCTGCGATAGTCACTCTGCTGGTCGCGCTCGCCTGGTTCTTCCTGCGCCACCCTCCGCAGCCTCCGGTCGACCCGACGCAGAACCGCCTTACGTTCAACGCCAGCGCGAACAGCGTCGTCACGGACAGCATTTCTTTCGATGGCAATTACCTCGCTTATTCGGACGCTGCCGGTATACACGTCAGGCGGCTCTTAACGGGCGAAGAGCGAGTTATCCCAAGGCCTGCTGGACTGCCCGCCGGTACCGGTTGGGGAGTCGATTCGTGGTTTCCCGGTAGCGTACAATTGCTCGCTGACACGTGGGAACCCAGCGGACACCACAGGATGTGGATCGTCTCCGTGCTGGGCAAGGCTCCCTGGCAGCTTCGGGACGGCGCATCGGGTTTCGAGGTCTGCCCGGCCGATGGGAGGCGCATCGCGTTTACCCCGGATCCGGCATCTGCGGTTGAGGTTCCAGAAATCTGGGTGGTGAACGACGATGGGCGCAACCCCCATAGGGTTCTCGCCCTCGCCAAAGGTGAATCGCTGGGAGAAGCCCACTGGTCGCCGGACGGACGGCGCCTAGCCTACATCGCGTATCAGCATAGCCTGGAGACCGACCGCTCATCGATCGAAACCTGCGATGTGAACGGCGCAGACCATAGAGTGGTCCTGCCGGATTCGGAGTTACTTGTGCGCGATTTTTGTTGGTTTCGGGGTGGACGGATCCTCTATTCGCAACAGGAATCTCCTGGCTCCGGGGACGACAACCTCTGGCAGATCGGTATCGACGGTCAAGCACGTATGCCGGCTGCCAATCCTAAACGGGTCGTCCAAGGCGCGGGTGCGTGGATCGACGAGCTGAGTAAGAGCGTCGACGGCAAGCGCCTGGTTCTCCGAAAATTCAGTCTTCAGCAGCAGGTTTACTTGGGCGATCTCGTGGCAGGAGGGACGGGCATGAGTTCGCCCCGGCGGCTGACGAATGATGAGGCCAACGACGTCCCAACGGCCTGGACTGCGGACAGCAGGGCCGTGTTGTTCATTTCCGACCGCAACGGCGCAGAGGGTATTTTCAAACAGGAGATCACCCGGAGAACAGCGCAGGCGGTAGTCACCGGACTACAAGAAGGCTCGGGTCCGCGACTCAGCCCGGATGGCTCCTGGATTCTGAAACTGGACAAGAGGAAGGCAGGGAACTCCACCACCATGCCGCTGATGCGGATTCCCGCCGGCGGTGGCCTGCCGCAGCCGGTGCTCGAGACGCAGAACGCTTTGACCTACGAGTGCTCTCTGGCGCCGGCAAGCCTCTGCGTGATCCTCGAGGCAAGCCAGGATCGGAAGCGGCTGACGCTCACCGCGTTCGATCCCTTGAAGGGCAGGGGCAAAATCCTCAGGAACATCGAGCGGGACCCTTCGCCACCCCTTCGTGTTTGGGGGCTTTCACCTGATGGAAGCACCTTCGCGATTTCGGGGACCTATACGAACTCAGAGGACAGCAACGCCGATACTCGCATTCGATTGCTTTCACTCTCAGGTTCTTCCGACGGCGAGTTGACGGTGAAGGGTTGGCCGGGCCGGAACGGTGTGTGTAGCTGGTCGTCAGACGGAAAGGGGTTCTACTGCATTTCCGACTCGCATCAATCGAGCCATGCCGACACGGTCCTCTACGCGGACCTGAAGGGGAACGCCCGCGTTCTGTGGCGGAACAGAAACCCTGACAGGAGTGAGAGACTTGTGGGCTTGGCGCCTTCGCCGGACGGTCGCCATCTTGCGATCGCCGCGACCGTGGGCAACAGCAATGTCTGGATGCTTGAGGGCTTCTGACCGAAGGGAAGGCTCCCGCAATCCAAAGCATCGGGCAGGGTCCCCGCCCGAACGCGGCGTCCACCAGGGACGCCCCTACGCCTGAAATTAAGAACTCCACTCAGCCAGGAAGGTACATTCAGGGCGCCGCCGGCTTGGGCGCAGGCTGGGCGCTTGAATCAACCTTCCAGCCGTCAGCCGTCAGCCTTCAGTTCTCAGCCGTCCTTCAGCCGGACGCCAAGCCACTGACTTACGCCGCCGGTACTCGCAAGCCGTAGCCGTTTCGTCCACGCGCAACCGGAACCAGATGATCGTAGAACCCGCCCCAATCATCCGATGATTCAAGATTCAAAGATTGGAAATCGATGCTTCATAAAGTAATGCCCTGGTTTACCGATAGATTGTTAGGGACCCTGGCTTATGAAACTGCCCCGAAATGCAAGCCTTGGAGGAGTCTGTCGACGCGGCGAGGCCCGGCAGCCCGCCCGACCAGACCTACGTCCTTCTGCTCCTCGCATCTCCAGGCGCATCAACTTCTCAATCCTGAGCGCAGCCGCTGCCGCCTACGCGCGCACAAAACAGGTCATCGTACCGCGGGTTTGGCTTCACTCAATTCTGAACCGTTGCCGCCGCGTGTCTGCGATTGCGAGCCTCGTCGGCGTTCTCACGCTTATAGCCGCCGCGATCCTCAGCTCTTACGCTGTAGCACCCGCGCGCGCTCAAGATGCTGGCGCGAACGGCGGCGCTACAGCCAGCGGCCCGAATCGTCGCCCCGTTCTCACTCAAGCGGCTCAAATCCGCCGGCTGACAGCGGAAGAGGCGCGCTGGAAGTTTCCCGTGGCGCTGCACGGCGTGATCACTTTCTACGCGCCTGACTTCGCAGGCACTGTTTTCATGCAAGACTCGAGCGCGGGAATATTTCTCAACGTCAGCGGCGCCGCTCCCCAAGCGCACCCCGGAGACCTTGTGGAAGTCGAGGGCGTGACAGGGCCGGGAGAGTTCGCGCCCATCGTCGATAACGCCAGGATTCGGGTGGTGGGCCGAGCGGCACTTCCCGCTGCCCCCCGATTCTCGGTGGACGACCTGCTCACAGGTGAACAGGACAGCCAGTGGGTGGAAGTGCGGGGGATTGTTCGCGCTGTGGAAATGCGAGAGTTGATTTCCGACGACGGGCGTAAGCGCGCGCCAGCCCTGACACTGGAAGTCGTATCCGGCCGCAACAAGTTTCGGGCGTGGGTGGCCAGCTTTCCGCGTAAGGCGGACTATGAGTCCCTGGTTGACGCCGTTGTGACTGTCCGCGGGGCCTGCACCGCACTCTTCAATCCAAAGCGGCAACTGACAGGAATTCAACTGTCCGTGCCTGATCTGGATCAGGTGCACATCGAGGAAGCGGCGGGTCCAAGCCCGTGGGCGCTCAACGTCTCACCCATGGATAGCCTGATGCGATTTACCGCCGAAAGGGCCTCAGGTCACCGAATCCGTGTACGAGGCGTGGTGACGTTGTACCGGCACGGCACATCCTTGTTTATCCAGGACACGTCCGGCGGAGCCGTGGTGAGGCTTCGCCAAAGCGTCAACCTCCAGCCCGGAGACATGGTGGATGCGGTCGGGTTCCCAGTCACCGGCCAATATGCGGCTGGCCAGTGTGCGCCCATCCTGGAGGACGGCGAGGCGCGGAAAGTAGGCCCCGGGGCCGCGCCTGAGCCCATCGACTTGACTCGTGCCACCGGCATGAGCGGCGACCCGGACGCGGAACTGGTGAAGATCCAGGGCCGGCTGATCGACCGGTCCGTGGGCGGAGACGACCTGGTCCTGACCATGCAGA
>JASHPE010000284.1 GCA_030038235.1 Terriglobia bacterium | reverse complement strand
CGGCCGACCGGCCACCCGGCCGTGGCGTCGAAAGATCGAAAGATGTAGTCGGAATGAAGCTGGAATCTCGCCTGAATTCAGCAACTTGTCCCGAAGAGTTCGGGATAGCCATCGGCTCGGCGAGCAGTGGGCGGCGTGTCGTGCTTGCCAGCATGGAGGAACCGCGATAGGATACGCCAATGAACGATTTTCGAAGGCAGTTGGCCAGCCTCTCCGTTGCCGAAAAAGTGGAATTGCTGGACGCGGTGTGGGAAAGCGTGGAAGCCGACCCGCCGGGACTGACGGAAGCGCAGCGGGAGGTGCTCGCTCGATCGAGGAATCACAAGGCACGAGCAGAATCCCTCCGGCGTGGTTCCTTGGGAGCAAGTCAGGGCGGACCTGCAGGGACAGTTGAGATGATGGTGACGTGGCCGACTTCGATTTACAACATCGTTTCTATTCTTTGCGACGACGACCATGCTAGTCTTGTGTGCTGAGGATTAGAGATGCGCAGTCCGTCTGGTCAACAAGAGTTGCTCGCCGAATTCGTGAAGCTTGGTCCTGAGCAGCAAGCCCGTGTCTTGGCGTTCGCGCGCTCGCTCGCCGGCGCTGGAGCTGGAGCGGATGCCCACAACGAGGTTCGGGAGCCAAGCGCGCGCCCTATCGAGGAAGTTCTGGCTCAACTCGCGAGTGAGGTTCCCGAGGAAGAGTGGAAAAAGCTCCCCGAGGATCTGAGCGAGAATTTGGACCATTACCTGTACGGAACCCCTAAGCGATGAGGGTGGTTTTCGCGGACACGAGCTATTGGATTGCAGTCGCTCGGCCGGGCGATCCGTGGAAGGCGGCGGCGAATGCTGCGCGAAAGCAGGTGGGAGACGCCCTCACGCTTACCACGGATGAGGTTTTGGCAGAATTCCTGACAGCCCTTTCTGCAGGCAGTGCGCTCCGTCGGCAAGCGGCTACAATGACTCGCGCGATTCTCATGAGCGCGAATGTCAGAGTTGTACCTCAGTCCCACGAGTCTTTCATGCAAGCACTGGAGCTGTACGAGAGCCGCGAGGACAAGGACTACAGCCTCGTTGATTGCGTCTCCATGAATGCCATGAGGGCTACAGGTGTCACCGACGTCTTCACAAACGACCACCATTTTGAGCAAGAAGGCTTTATTGCCTTAATGAAGAACCGGGATGAGAGTCCACGTTTGCTATAAACCTTCGGCTTTGGTGGTCCTTGCCACCTCGCTCCTGCTATTCACGGCTGCCCCTTCTGCACTTGCACAGAGCCAGACCCGCGCGAAGCCTTCCGACCAGGAGTTGCGCGCGGCTTTCGGCAAGGCATCGGCGGCGCTCCAGGCCAAGGATTATCCTGCTGCCGAGCGCGGCTTCAAAGACTTCCTCAAGCTCGATCCCAACAATCCCGCCGCTTACACCAATCTGGGAGTCGTCTACCGGCACTTGGGGCAGATGGACGAGGCCATTCGGGCGTTCGAGACTGCGCGCAAGCTCGATCCGCAGATGGTGGGAATTGATCTCGATCTCGGCCTCAGCTACTTTGACAAGCGTGATTTTCAGAATGCCGTCCCTTGTTTCGAGCGCGTGCTTGCGGGCGACTCCTCGAGCTTGCAAGCGCATTATCTGCTCGGCGAATCCGACTTCATGCTGCGCGACTACCAAAAGGCAATCGACGCTTTTGAGCCTATTCACGACCAGGAGCAAACCGACCTCGACTATCTTTACATGATGGGAATCGCTTACGGCCAGGTGAAGCGCAACGACGAGTCGAAGGCTATGTTTCAGCAACTGGTGGTCGCCGGGGGCGATACGCCGCACTTGCATCTGCTGCTGGGCAAGGCTTACCTGGACCTCTACGACAACGCCAAGGCCGAGGACGAGCTGAAAAAAGCTGCCGCGGGAGACCCCAAGCTGCCCTTCGTTCACTATGACCTGGGAGTGCTCTATCAGCGCCTGGGGAAGCTGGATCTGGCGGCCGCCGAGTACGACCAGGAGATCAAGATCAGCCCGAATGAGCCGTGGAGCTACGAAAGCCGCGGCACGCTGTGGGTGGATTCCGGCGACACCGCGCACGCCATTCCCTTGTTTAAAAAGGCCCTCGAGATCCGGCCGAACATGCCCGACTCCCTGGCCGGTCTCGGCAAAGCCTACCTGCGCGAGGGCAAAGTCAACGAGGCCGTGGATTACCTCAAGCGCGCGCTCGCCATCCAACCGGACAGCGCCAACAAGCATTACCAGCTTGGACAGGCTTACCTGAAGCTCGGCGAACGCGCGGCGGCGCAGAAGGAATTCGCGGAGCAGGCGAAGCTCCAGGCGGACGCCCGCGAGAAGCAGACGGACCGGGTCACGGGCAGGCTGCCGGAGTCCGCCAATCCGTCGCCATAATTTCAGACGTAGGGGCGGCCCTTGTGGCCGCCCGATTCGCGGATCAACCCCACGGTGCGTTTAGCGGCCGGCCACAAGGGCCGCCCCTACGTCTGAAATTACGAACTACACGCAGCGAGTTTAAGGACGTAAGATCGTGCGGTTAGGGGGTATCCGTCGGTGGACGCATTGGATCGCATTGGCAGCCGCGGTTTGCCTGGTGGGCGCCGCGCCTGCAGGGCTGCTGCCGGGATTTTCGCTCGACCGCGGCGGTGAGGACGCCGCCGCTCCAGCGCCAGCGACGTTCTCGGACGTCACCCGCAAGGCCGGAATCGAGTTCGTACACTACAAGGGAAGCAACGGTACGCCGACGATTTTGGAAGAGACGGGCCCGGGCGTCTGCGTCGCGGATTACGACGGCGATGGCTACCCGGACATCTACTTCGTCAACGGCCGCGACCTTTACAATCGCGGCATTTCTGTTCGCAACGCGCTCTATCACAACAATGGCGACGGCGCCTTCACCGACGTCACGGAAAAGGCGGGCGTGCCTGGCACCGCCTACGGCCTGGGCTGCGTCTGGGGCGATTACGATAACGACGGCTATCCGGACCTGTACGTGACGCAATACGGCAAGGACGTCCTTTACCACAACAACGGCGACGGCACGTTTACGGACGTGACCGACAAGGCGGGCGTGGGAGCGACCGAGCTCGGGACGGTATTCCACAGCGCCGCCACCTTTTTCGACTACGACCGCGACGGGCGTCTCGACCTCTACGTGGGCGGATACGCTGATTTCAAATCCACAAGCCAGCGCGCCTGCGACATCGGCCATGGGGTTATGAATCCCTGCCGGCCGATGGTGTATCCGGGCAGTCCCGCCGTCCTCTACCACAACAACGGTGACGGCACCTTCAGCGACGTGACGCGGGCCGCCAAGATTTATCAGCCTAACGGCTACAATCTCGCGGTGGGCGCCGCCGATTACGACGACGACGGCTGGCCCGACCTGTTTGTGGCCAACGATGGCGCCGATGCTTACCTTTACCACAATAATCGCGACGGCACTTTCACCAACGTCGCCATGGCGAGCGGCATGGCCTTCACGCAGGACGGCAACGCCATGGGCGCCATGTGTATCGCGCTCGGCGATTACGAGAACGACGGCCATCTCGGCCTGCTCATCACCGACTTCCAGCTTGCCTCGGACCATCTCTGGCACAACAACGGAAAGGGGTACTTCGACCAGGTGGATTATCCGTCCGGCATCGGCGGTCCCACCAAGCAGGTCCTCAGTTTCGGCGGCGGCTTTTTTGATTACGACAACGACGGCTGGCTCGACATCTTCATCGCCAATGGCGGCGTCTGGCCCGACATCGAGAAGATATCGGACTCGCTCCACTATCGCCAGATCAACTCGCTGTTCCACAATGAGCGTCACGGCAAGTTCGCCGAGGTCTCGAAGATCTCGGGCAATGGATTCTCGACGCCTCGTGTCGGGCGCGGAGTGGCCTTCGCTGATTTCGACAACGACGGCCTGGTCGACGTGGTGGTCGCGAATAACGGAGACGCTCCGCTACTGCTTCACAACGACGGTCCCGCAGGCGGCGCTGCGCGCAATCACTTCGTCAATTTCAAGCTTGTGGGCACGCGCAGCAATCGCGACGCCATGGGCGCGCGCATCAAGGTGCGCGCTGGCGGCGCTGAAGGCATGAACCAGATGCGCGAAATCGAAGGCGGAGGAAGCTTCATGTCGCAGAGCGATCTCCGGGCCAACTTCGGCCTGGGCGCGCGCGCGACCGTGGAGGAAGTAGATGTTCGGTGGCCAAGCGGATTGCATCAGACATTCCGCAACCTAAAGGCCGACAAATTTTACGTGATCACCGAAGGCAAGGATCAGTTGCGGCTCCAACGATTCGCGAAGGTCGAGCGAGCCCGCTGATCGCACGGCGGTGGGGAGGCCGCCGTACAACGCAATGGGTCGGCATCCGAAAAACATGCGGAGACTTTCATTCAATGCGCGTCGTGCGTTGACGCTGGGTGCGCTTGCAGCGGTCGCGCTCGCATCACGGTTGGACCGCGCCGACTCATCGTCGGCGAAGCGTGATTCCTCTCCGGGCTATCGCAATACTTCTCCGGGCGTCGCTTACGTTGGCTCCCAGGCCTGCGCCCAGTGCCATCAGGACATCTACGACCAATACATCCGCACGGGCATGGGATCGTCGATGTCGCGCGGCAGCGACCAGACTCAGCTTGCGCGGGTGACGGCGCCGGTGAATCTGTTCGACGAGAAGATCAACCGGCACTTCAGCGTCTACCGCAAAGGCTCGGATCTGTATCAGAGCGAGTACGAAGTCGACGCGTCCGGTAAAACCGTCTTCGAGCAGGAACATCGGCTGGCTTACGTTGTCGGCGCGGGCGAAGCCGGTTACAGCTACCTGGTTGAGCGCGGGAAGTATCTGTTTCAGGCGCCGCTCTCGTTCTATTCCAAGACCCAGAGCTGGGAGCTCTCGCCCGGCTACGAGATGCGCGACCAGGGGTTCAGCCGGCCGATCTTCATGCAGTGCATCGTCTGCCACGCCGGACGTCCCGCGCCGGCGGCCGGCGCCGGGCAGCCCAGTTCGCCTTACCAGACCGACCCTTTTGTGGGCGCGGACCCGCCCTTCGCTCAGCTCGCCATCGGATGCGAGAATTGTCACGGGCCTGGCGAGCTGCACATCAAGGAGCGGCAGGCGGCTGCGCCGTTGTCCGGCGCGATTGACACCGCGATTGTGAATCCGGCGAAGCTCTCGCCCGAACTCGCGTCGAACATCTGCATGCCCTGTCACCAGGCCGGCGACGCGCGCGTGCTGCGCTCGGGCAAGTCGATGGCCGATTTCCGTCCGGGCACGCCGATCGACGAAACTCTGGCGATCTTCCAGATGCCGCTGCGTGAGGGAGCGCCCACGCCGTCGCCGCTGCTCGGCCACTACTTTGGGATGAGGCTGAGTGAGTGCTTTGCCAAGAGCGGTGGAAAGCTCGGATGCATAACCTGCCACAACCCGCACGAGGAATTGAAAGGCGCGAAGGCTGCGACCTATTACCGGAGCAGATGCCTCACGTGTCATAGCCTGAAAAGCTGCACGCTGCCGACGGCGTCGCGTCTCAAGACCCAGCCGCCCGACAACTGCGTCGGCTGTCACATGCCCAAGCAGAACCTGACGGCCGTCTCGCACGCCGCGCTGACCGATCATCGCATCCCGGCGCGTGCGGGCGAGCCCTATCCGGATTGGGCGTTCCACCTGACGACGCCGCAGTTGCCTGATCTCGTGCACATCGACGCGGTCCAGGGCCAACCGGACCATCTGGCGGCGATCGTCCTGTTTGACGCTTACGCGCAGCTCGCGCCTACGCATCCCGATCTCTACCTGGTTCGCTATGTAGCTACTCTTCGGGAGGCCGAACAGCAGGATCCGGACGATGCCTTCGTTTTCTCGGCGCTTGCACAGCAGGCCCTCGCGGAGCGCAAGCCGGACGCGCAGGAGCAGGCGATACGCGACCTTACACGCGCCGTTGAGCTGGGCTCGAAGTATCCTATTGATTATCTGCGTCTGGGCGAACTGCTCCGGGAGAACTCCGAGATACCGCAGTCTATCGGAATTCTCAATCGAGGGCTGGCTCTCGCGCCCTTCGACGCCTCGTTTTACGGGATGATCGCCTCGGAAGATATCACTTCGGGAGACGATGCTGCGGCGGCCGAGGTGTTGAAGCGCGGCCTCGACGAACTTCCCGAAAATGACGACCTCCGGGCGCTTTCCGGCCGGCTCGAGTCCGGATCGCCGGCTCCTTAAGGTTGCAAGAGGCCTAGCCTACTGTGGCGCGCGCTGGGCCTTGCCGCTGGACAGGGCCTGCTCGAGGATTCCCTGCATCTTTTTGGCGGCCGCGCGGGCGATCTCACCCTGCCGCCGGCCGAGTTCGCCCTGTTTCCTGCCCAGCTCGCCCTGCTGCGCACCGAGTTCACCCTGCTTGCGCCCGAGCTCGCCCTGGGCGTCGCCAGCCTTGCCCTGCAGGTCGCCGATGTAGCCCTGGATGTCGCCCAGCTCGCCCTGCAGGCGGCCCAGATCGTCCTGGCTCGCGTCGGGTCCGAGCCGGCGAATCTCATCCTCCACCTTCTTGAGACGCGCCTCGAGATCGGCCGGCACTTTGACGCGAACGGCATCCTGCTGCTTGCCCAGTTCGTCCTGCTTTCTGCCGAGTTCGTCCTGCTGTCGCCCGAGTTCATCTTGCTGGCGTCCCAGTTCGTCCATCGGGGCGTAGAGCTGTTGCGCGCGCTCGACGGTTGCGGCGTCGCGGATGACGTAGGAATTGCCGTCGTGAATGAACCAGATGAAGTCGCTGCCGATCTTCTTGCGCAGTGCCCGCACCGTATCGGCGTCGTCATCGGATCCGTTCATCATTACCGACTTGCCGGACACGACAGCGAAGCTCATGCCCTCGTACGCATTGTTGATCATCCAGTCGCCATCGTCTCCGCCTTGAGGCGGCTCGGGAGGCTCAGGCGGCTCAGGCTGACCCGCCCAGGCTGGAGGAGGAAGCGGGGCTGCCGGGGCAAGTGGTGCGTGAGGAGCCGCCGGGACCGGCGGTAAACTGCTTGCCACCCGCGCGAGGGGCGCCACCGGCGACAATGGCGGGACCGCGGGCGACGGCGGCGCGGGCGGCGCTGGGAACTGCGCCGCAGGTTGACCGGTCAGGGGGTTGGCGACCAGTACGGGACGCGTCACGGCCGTCAGGTACACCAGGGGTAGCGCTGGCAGAGCCAGCAGAGCGGTCAACCGAGTCGTCCGCTTCGCCGGAATCGTCCCCCGCGACGAGAGAATTTTCTCAATCCGATCCTGCGCCCGGCCGGATCGGGCGGCCATCGCCACGCCCTGCCGGCATACCCGCGCGCCCTTACTTTGAATCGCCTTGAAGAAACTCATGAGAACCTCCGCATAGTAACCGGGCTCGGCGCCTGCGCCGATCGCCGCTAAATCGCTGGCTTGTTCAGCGAGCGCCGCCAGATGGCTTTCCAGCCACCAACTGAGCGGGCTAAACCAGAAAAAGCTTCGATAGGCTAGGGCCAGAGCCTTCGTCTGTGAGTCGTTCCGCCTGACGTGCGAAAGCTCGTGCGCGATCACCGCCGAGAGTTTCGCGCTCTCCCAATCGCGCCAGCCAGCGGGCAGCAGAATCACCGGCCGCCACACTCCGATCGTCAGCGGCACCGTCACCGCTGCGGATTCCAGCAGCGCCGGAATACGATCGACGCCCATGGCCAGCGCGTGCCAGCGCAGCCAACCGAGCGCGCCGGGATCATTGATGCGTTGCGCCTCGCGTCGTATACGAAGGCTCAGCACGAGGCCCGCGCCCAGTCGGACGAGCAGGAAGATCAAGATCAGCAGATAGCCGCCGAGCGCGATTTCCGGCGCCGTCAGGGACGCGAGCCGCCCGCGCCAATTCACGAGTCCGGCCACGGCCGGGACCGCCGTCGCAGATGGCGTCGTCAATGTCGGAGCCGGCGTGCACCAGACGGCGGTCGGCACCCGCTGTTGAGTTGACTTGGGAGCGACAATCCGTGAAAGGGCGATGCCGCCGGCGCCGCCGGTCCTATAGACCGGACGCGCGTAGGCCAGGACTCTAGCGGGGACGCGCACCGGTATCGCGGGCAGGAGCAGCCTGAGAAACGGCACGGCCAGGGCCGCGTACAGCACTCCCGTCCATACCGCGAGGCGCGGGGAAACCTGACGCACACGGAAGAGGGCCAAGACGAGCGCCGCGAGGACAGCAGGCACCAGGGCGCGAACCGCCGTGTCCGCGAGCTGACGAATCAGCCACGAAGCATCGGTGGCATTCATGACTGGCCCTCCCTCTGCTGCGCGATCTTGCGCGCGAGGCGTTCAAGCTCTTCGGGCCTGAGCACCTGGTTCTCGACCATGCCGACGAGCAATTGTTCCACGGAGCCGCCGCAGAAGCGGTCCACGATGTGGCGCACTGCGCGTGCCGCGATATTCTGGCGCGGGTGCGTAGCTCGATAAAGAAACGTGCGGCCTTCCACCTTGTGGCGCAGGTAGCCCTTGTCTTCCAGGCGCCGCAGCACCGTGCGCACGGTGGAATCCTTCATGGCGTGGCGCGCCTCGAGCGCCTCGCGCACGGCTTCCGCGGTCACGGCGCCCGCGGCCCAGATGTGGTCCATCACCATCTGCTCCACTTCGCTCAGATTGCGTTGGCGGGTTTTCTTTGGGCTAGTCATTGTAACGTTACAACAAGTAACATATGCTCCAATTCCGTGTCAAGCGGAAACTTTCATAGGGTTAGACGGACGTGCCTCGGGGCGGGTAGGCGGAGCTTACGGTCGACGGTCAAGAGTCGACGGGGCCGGGCAGTTCCACCAACGCGGCTCGCTTTGCGGTGGGCGCCCTTGCCGCTCTCACCAGGGATGAGAGCAGGCGCTGGCTGGCCCTCGCGACCTCGTTCACGGCGGCTTCGAAGGCCTCTTGATTCGCCTGCGACGGATGATGGTATCCGCTGATCTTGCGCACGAATTGCAAGGCCGCGGCCTGCACTTCTTCAGGCGTCGCCCGCTGATCCGGCTTGCGCAGCACTTTAATGCTTCGGCACATGGGAATCTCCAAAGTTTACAGCCAACAGTTCACAGTAAAGCCAGGACCCGGGGACGGTCAACCGTCAAACCTCTCATTCCATGCACGATGGCGCTGGCGTGCCGCCCGACCCGTAGAATCGGAGGTAACAGCGTTTCATGCTACTGGCGGCGAGGCGGAAAAAACCGTACAATACCAGATCGGTTCCCGCCGGACTCGGAATGCCCAAAGATCTTCAGGATCTTGCGGCGCCTGCCCATCGTGGCGGGCTGTTCAGAGGAATCGCTAATTCATCAGCTTTCATACAGGAGAGAGAATGCGGCAATTAAAAACAGGGCTGGGCCTCGTATTATTCGCGCTGATTCTGGCCCCGGCGCTCCGGGCGCAGATGATGGAGCAGGTAGTCCCGGGCGAGGTCCGGGTGTTCCAGATCAAACTTCACAGCAAAGGTGCGGCGGCCGGGTTCAACCCTTTCCTTGTGATCGTGAAACCGGAGGACAAAGTACGGTTCGTGGTCACCTCAGTCGACAAAGACTGCGATTTTGAGGTTAAGGGCTTGAACGTCCATCAGAAAGTCAAGAAGGGCGTCCCCACGACCATTGACTTCAAAGTTCCGGGCGAGGGCAAATTCGATTACTCCTGCGGCAGCATGGTGAGGCACGAACTGCATCATGAAGTCAAGGGCACGCTGGTCGTGAGGAAGGCCACTGAGGCAGCTCCCCCTGCGAATGGCGGCGCGTAAATTGGGAATTACGTCGTAACTGCCACTACCACGACGGTCTCGGGACGTCAGAAGATCTCGAAGCGTTCGTGGTGCACCGTCGGATCGCTTTTGACCACCACGTCCTTGCCGGTCAGCGACTCGAGTTCGGCGGTGAGGACCCCTTCGCGCGACTTGAGCGCCCGCGCCACCTCCGGGTTCACGCGCAACGTGAGCGTATTGCCCTCGATTTCGCTCGCCATCTTCTTCGCTTCTTCCATAATCTCGTAGCAGACCGTGGTCGCGGACTTGATCCAGCCCGAGCCGGTGCAGTAGGGGCATTGCTCGGAGAGCGTGCGCTCCAGCGACTGCTTCACACGCTTGCGAGTGAGGGCCACCAGGCCGAATTCGTTGAAAGAGAGAATCTTAGTCGGCGCGCGATCCTTACGCAGCGCTTCTTCGAGCGCCTGCACCACCTTGGCGCGATTGCGGCGGTCGTCCATGTCGATGAAGTCGATCACCACGATGCCACCGAGGTCGCGCAGACGCACTTGCCGCACGATCTCCTTCACCGCGTCGATATTGGTTTTGACGATCGTGTCTTCCAGGCGGTTCGTCTTGCCCACGTACTTGCCCGTGTTCACATCAATGGCGACCAGCGCCTCGGTCTGATTGATCACGATGTAGCCGCCAGACTTCAGCCAGACCTTGGGCTTGAGCGCCTTGTCGATCTCGCTCTGGATACCGAACTCTTCAAACAGCGGGTTGTCCTTGGAATACAATTTCACGTGTCCGACCAGCGACGGCTGGAATCGGTGGACGAAATCGAGCACATTCTGGTACTCCAACTCGTTGTCCACGCGTACGCTCTTGAAGTCGGGCGAGAGAATGTCGCGCAGGATTCGTTCCACCAGGGTCAGGTCGCGATGAATCAGCGCCGGCGCCTTGGTGCGCTCGGTGCGCGTGCGGATCTCGTGCCAGAGCTTCGCCAGGAAATCCAGGTCGCCCTTTAATTCCTCTTCACTGCGGCCGGCGGCGGCGGTGCGCACGATGATTCCGCCCATCAGCGGGCCACGGTGCTCCAGAATGACGTTGCGCAGCCTCAGGCGCTCTTCCTCCGTCCCGATCTTGCGCGACACGCCGATGTGATGGATGGTGGGCATGTAGACGAGATAGCGTCCCGGCAGGGCAATGTGGGAGGTGATGCGCGCGCCCTTGGTTCCCAGGGGCTCTTTGGCGATTTGGACCAGGATCTCCTGGCCCTCCTTCAGGACCTCGTTGATCTGGACCGGCTGCTCGTTTCCGGAGCGCGGGAAATCAGGCCGGCGGCCATGGCCTTCCGGCCGTGGTCCCCGATTCCCGAAACGGCCGCGCCCGCGGCGACCTCGCCGGGGTGCGAAGCGCGGACGTTGGTGCTGATCGCGGATTGTGTAGGAACGCCCGCCAGGCGCTTCCGGAGCCCCGCCCTGCGGCCGTTGCGGACCTTCGCCGTTCTCCCCTGCGTGAGCCGTGTGAGTCGCGTCCTCCGGCAGCTCTTGCAGGGCCTCTTCGAAGGACGAATCAACGGCTTCGCCTTCCTCCTCCGCTTCCGCGGTTGCGTCCGCCTCCGAAGCCTCAACTTCAGTTTCGTCTACTTCGATTTCCTCCATCTCAACCTCGCCGCTTCCCTCAATGCCGGCCCCGGTTGCGATCGTCTCCGGCTCCTCCGCGTCGGCCAAAACAGGCGTGGCTGGGGGCTCCGATGACTCGGAACGAGCCTCCGCGGGTCCGCCTTCCGCCGTTGGGGGTTCGGGACTGTGCGTGGGGGCATCGGGCTCGACGGACAAGGGCGCCACGCGGAGCTTGCCCGCGAGCAAATCGTCCTCCAGCTTCTCGGATTCTGAAGGCGTAACGCCCACGGTCACGTCGGACTCAGCGTTTCCCTCACGTCGGTCTGTCTCGAATGGCTCTTCCCGGGCGCTGATTTCCTCGCTCTCGTCGCCCGGCAAATCTTCGGCTTGGATAGAAACCTCTGGAGCGCGGAATTCTTCCTCGGGATGAGTTTCCAGGCTGGTCGATGCCGCTTCTGTCTCCGCGCCGCTTGCCGTGGGCGATGCCGGGCTCTCCATCTGGCCCTGGCCGTACTTGGCGAGCGATTCGCCCGGCAGAACCTGGAAACCCGTTGACGGACTTTCCGATGCCTGCGGGGCGGGTCGGCGATCGGGTTCGCGCTCACGGAATGGCTGCCTGCCGAATTTTCCGCGTCCACGGCGACGCCGGCGTCCGCGTCCGCCCTGCGAATCCTGCCAGGGACGATTCGGTTGTTGTTGGCTACGGACTTCCGCAGGAGGCGGAGAAGGCAAGGACACAACTGCGGGCTCGGGAGCCGGTCCGGCCTCCACGGTCCCAGGCGGAGGGGAATCAGCAGCCTTCGCTACGGGCTGCTCCCCAGCGTCGCCTTGCGGCTCGTCACCGTCTGCTGGCTCGCCGATCCCGGTGTCGGAGGGCTCAGCGATCTGTACGGCTTGGACAGGCTGGGACTCGGCCGCGGTAAACTTGCCGACCCGAGTCTCAGCGTCGGCCGCCACGCGGTCATATTCGTCGGAATCCTCGAAGAAGTCAGAAACGTAAAGGAAGGCGTCGCGCTCGAGACCGATATCGACGAACGCTGACTGCATGCCGGGCAATACCCGGCTCACACGGCCCTTGTAGATGCCCCCAACGAGTCCCACGTCGGTATCGCGCTGGTAGAATACCTCCACCAGGCTGTCGTCTTCGACCACAGCCACCTTCGTCTCGTGTGGAGACGAGGCAATGAACAACTCCTTGGGCATGGGGAACTCCTCTGGCGAGGACCGCAAGCCGGTCAACCTCGTCGAGTCTGCCCGGCTGCGACCTTGCGCCGGTACGCTTCGCCCGTTCCGAGGGACCTACGCTTCGTCCTTAGAGGATCGCCGCCCGGCGCTCAAGCGCAACGGAACCACGATCCCAGCCAACATGATCTTGGGTCATTTTGGCGGCCACAACAGCCGTCCGGGCTGACCTTGCCCGATTCTAACCAACTGGCCAACCGGCGATCACGCCGGCACCGACTCCCGTCGAAGCTAATTCACGAACCGGCGCCGCTTCACGCTCAATGCCAAGCCCAGCCCGATGAACGTGGCGAACACCGAAGATCCGCCCTGGCTCATCAGCGGCAGTGGGATACCGGTGATCGGCAGCCAGCCAATCATCATACCAATGTTGACTGCCACCTGGAAGAACAACACCGCCGCCAGGCCTGCCACCAGGAAGGCGCCCGCCCGGTCCGGAGCCCACTGCGCTCCGTCGAGCAGGCGCAACAACAGCACAAGATACAGCAACAGTACGATAGCCGTTCCGATAAAACCCTGCTCCTCCGCAAAGGAGGCGAAAATAAAGTCCGCGTGCGAAACCGGCACAAAACCCAACTGGCTCTGTGTGCCGTGGCCCAGGCCTTTGCCCCACAGCCCGCCCGAGCCTACAGCGATCCTCGACTGTGTCACCTGGTAGCCCGAGCCTCGCGAGTCCTCGGAGGGGTTCGCGAAACTCATGACCCTGTCCCGCTGATACGGAAGCATGAAGTGCCATCCGACCGGGAGCAGGACAGCCACGAGCACGCCGAGCGCTACGACCTGTCGGGCCCGCACCCCGGTGAGGATTACACCGGCCCCCACAATAGCCACATACGTCAGGGCCGTACCGAGGTCCGGCTCCAGAGCCACCAGCGCCGCCGGCAACCCGGCGATCGCGCCCAGGATCGCCAAATCCTTCCACTCGACGGGCCTGGCCGGGCGACGTCCCAGGTAAAACGCCGCCGCCACTATTATAACCAACTTAATCAGTTCAGACACTTGCAGACTTTGGCCGCCGATACTGAGCCAGCGGTGGGTCTTGGCCACGGTGCTGCCTAGAACCAGCACAACGGCGAGCGCTCCGAGGCCTGCGAGATAGAGTGCCGGCGCATGCTCCACCACATGGTGGTAGTCGATCTGGCTGGCCACGAGCGCCCCCAGCACGCCCACGATCACCCAATCGAGCTGCTTGCGGTATTCGCCGGCCAGCGCGGAATGCGCCGTGGTGCTGTAAATCTGCACCACGCCCAGACCTGCGATCGCCAGGGCCGCCAACAGCAGCAACCAGTCCAAGTCGCGGATGCTGAGACTCTTACGCATCGATCAGACGATTATACTCCCGCCAGGGTGAGACGCCTTACCCACAGGCAAAGGCACGCTCGTATGTAGCCTACATTCAGGAGTTAAAAATGCTTGACATTGTCGGTCGTCTGTGCTATGCTGGCTTCAACCTGGATAAACTCCCATGTTGCGCCGCTCCAATGTCGAGGTCCCGCGCGCTCGTGAACTGCCATCCGCACGCTTTCTCGCCGCCCGCGCCCGTATATCGGCACGACCACCGAACTCTGTGAAACATGGCATACGAACGAAGCTGGAATCTCGTGCAGAATCAATGACATGCCCGGATGCCTTTTCGCCGGGGCCGGCATTGGCGGCCTTTGACCGGCAGATCGGGACCGGCTGGCCGAAATGTCAGAAAATGTGGTCGGAACGAAGCTGGAATCTCCTCTGCAATGAGCGACTTATCCCGAAGAATTTCGCCTCGAATGGAATTCCGACGCCGCGGGTCTGGTACGATCGTCCGGCGGCCCTCCGTGGCTGCCCAATCGACGGTCCCTACCAGGGCTACGTTGTAATAGGGCGGCCACGGAGGGCCGCCCCTACATCTGTCGCAAGAGAGCAGCGTGCTATGTCGCGCAAGGAGAACCTGGTCGAAATCGCGGTCATGGCGCCGATTCCGCGCCCACTGACCTATCGCGTGCCGCCGCGTCTCGAAGTCCGTGCCGGCCAGCGGGTCTTCGTGCCCCTGGGACGCCGTCGTGCGCAGGGCATCGTGCTTGAGCCGGTGGTAAAGATGGCGGCGGGCGTCGAAGCAAAGGACATCCTCGAGATCGTCGACCCTGAGCCCCTGCTCTCGCCGGAACTGCTGACGCTCGGACTCTGGATCGCCGAGTATTACGTGGCGCCGCCCGGCGAAGTCTTCCGGACCATGCTGCCGTTGCTCCAAGAGACGCGCCGGGCGGAGCGTCTGGAGATCACAGCCCTGGGACGCACGCGGCTCGAGTATCTGATCGAGAGGCTATGCGACGCCGCCACGGCCGGGACGGCCATGCCACGCGGCACGGGCGTCCCGCCCGTGGGCGATTCGAGTCCGGCGAGAGAAGACGCCGCGCCTGCCGGGGAAGAGTCGCCGCCCTCGATCGAGGGGATCGCGTCCGCGGGCGACGCAGGAACTGCGGACTCACTTGACCGTGAGCGGCAGTTTCTGGAGGCGCTCGCCAAGCGCGCTCTGGCGATGCATATCGCCAGAAAGCAGTATGGCGCAGACGTTGTGGAACGCGCCCAGCATGAGGGCTGGGCTGAGTTGCACAACGTGGAGGAAAAGCGGGCCCGGCGGACCGTGCTCTCGGTACGGCTGTCCGGACCCCTGCCCGAGCATTTGCCCAAGCTCTCCAAAGGGGCACGGCGCATCCTGGACGCCCTCGCTGCCCCCGCCACGCAGCCGGGCAGCCAACTCCGCGATCACCGGCCGCTGCTGAAATCCGCCAAGGGATCCATCACTCAGTTGCGGCAGCTTGAGATGGCAGGGCTGGTATCGATCGAGGACCGTTCTGCTTTTGGACCCCCCGTCACGCCGGACGCCGAAGCTGAGGACGAATTTGGCACGCCCATCGACGGTTCTCGCTTCGAGTTGACGGCCGAGCAGGCCGCGGCGTTCGGCGATCTCGCTGAGCGCCTCGATGCGCGCAGATTCTCCACCGCGCTGGTTTACGGCGTGACCGGCAGCGGCAAAACGGAGCTTTACCTCCGCCTGATTTCGCGCGCCCTGGAACAGAGCCGCGCGGCGCTGATGCTGGTTCCGGAGATCGCCCTCACGCCCGCTGTCCGCGCGCTCTTCATCTCCCGATTCGGAAGCGAAGTGGCTGTGCTGCACAGCGCGCTGGCGCGCGGCGAGCGTCATCAAGCGTGGTGGCGCGCGGCGCACGGCGAAGCGCGCGTGGTGTTGGGCACGCGCTCGGCGATCTTTGCGCCGGTCGCGAACCTGGGCCTGGTGATCGTGGATGAGGAGCACGACGCGAGCTACAAGCAGGACGAGACGCCGCGCTATCATGGCCGCGACGTGGCCGTGGTGAGGGCCCGCCTCGCGGGCGCGCTCTGCGTGCTCGGTTCGGCCACGCCTTCGCTTGAATCGTACTGGAACGCCGAACGCGGCAAATACGCGCTGGCCAAACTCGCCGGACGCGTCGCCGGCCGGCCGCTTGCGACGGTAGAAGTGGTGGACATGCGCGCTGAGTTCCGTCAGACCTTCAGCAAGATTCCGGTCTCGCGTCGTCTGCAGGCCGAGATCGAGACACAGCTCGCGCGCCGCGAACAGACCATCATCCTGCTCAACCGCCGGGGATATTCCTGGTACCTGCTGTGCCGCAGTTGCGGGCAGAGTCCGGAGTGCGTGAATTGCTCGATCTCACTCACCTACCATCGCGCCGAGCATCGGTTGATCTGCCACTACTGCGGGTACTCGATCCCGGTGCCGTCGCGCTGTCCGGCCTGCCAGAGCGAGTTTATTTATTATGTGGGCGAAGGTACGGAGAAGATCGAAGACAAGTTCAGGGAGCTGTTTCCCACGGCGAGGGTGGAGCGTCTGGACCGCGACGTGGCGCGGCGGCCCGGACACTTCGAGCGCGTGCTCGGCCGCTTCCGGCGCGGCGAGATCGACATCCTGATCGGCACGCAACTGGTCTCCAAAGGGCACGATTTCCCGGGCGTGACCCTGGTGGGCGTGGTCTCGGCCGATCAGGGTCTGCGGCTGCCCGATTTCCGCGCCGCCGAGCGCACTTTTCAGCTTCTCACCCAGGTCGCAGGACGGTCCGGTCGCGGCGCGACTCCCGGACGCGTGCTGGTGCAGACGTTTTATCCCGAGCACTACGCCATCCGCCTGGCCGCCGATCAGAATTACGAGGGTTTTTTCGTCAAGGAGATGCGCTTCAGGCGCATGATGCGCTATCCGCCCGTCACGGCGCTGGCGCGCGTTGTAGCCCAGCATTCTAAGCTCGAAAAGGCGGTGGAGGCGGCGCGGCACATCGAGCGCTACTTCAAGCGCGCGGTGCCGGGGGCCGGGGAGGACGATATCGAGCCGGCACCTTCGTCCGAACCGGCACCCAGGCTCGGGCCTTTCCGCTTCGCCGTGCTCGGACCGGGTCCGGCGCCGCTGGCGCGCATCCAGGGCCGGCATCGCATCCAGTTCCTCATCAAGGCAGCCTCGCGCACCGAGCTCAATCGACTGCTCGGGGGCCTGGCGCTTCACCTTGAGGCCGAGCGCGTGCCGCCGCCCAGCGTCCTGATCGATATGGACCCGGTGAGCGTGATGTGAGGCTGCCACCTCGAGCGCGAATTGCATTAATCATCCTTCCACCTCTTGCCGATAGCGTCTTTGGGCACCCGTATGCTCGGCCGTGCCTAGATGCCGGCGGTCGCATTCTCAGGCGTGGAAGCAGCATGAACAAGCAATACGAAGACAGCGTTGCGGGCCGTCGGCCCGATTGGCTGCGGCGACGCTATCGCAGGACGACGAGCGTCAATTTACTGACCGCGCTCTTCGTGGTCTTTCTGATGAGCGCGGCGGTTGCAACTCTTTATGAAACCGCCAGGCAGCTCATGTTCCCATACATCTCCCTATGGGAGTCCGAAGGGATCACCATTTCCATCGCTGCTTTGCTTGCCACGGCAGCGTTCTACTTTGCGCTGCACATGAGGGCGGGACTCTTGATGCGAACCGAAGCGGAGCCCGCCGCGCGCTTGCAGGCGGAGACGGAACGGCTGACTCTGGGCGCGGCGATCGAGCAGGCGGGACAAGCCGTCGTCATTACCGACCTTGAAGGACGCATTCAGTACGTCAATCCCGCTTTCACCAGGATCACGGGCTACGGCGCAGCGGAAGCCTTGGGCCAGAATCCGCGGATGCTGAAGTCGAACAGACAGAATCCGGACTTTTACAAAGACTTGTGGGGCACGATCCTGGGTGGCCAAGTATGGCACGGCGAGCTTATCAATAAACGCAAGGACGGAAGCACCTACACCGAAGAAATGACCATCGCGCCTGTCATGGGCGACGACGGTGCGGTCGCCAACTTCGTGGCCATCCAGCAGGACATCACCGAGCGTCGGAGGGCGGAAGCTGCTCTGCGGGAGAGCGAGGAACGGTATCGTTCGCTCATCATGAACATTCCCGACTTGGTCTGGACAATGGACGCGAGCGGTCACTTCACTTTTGTCAGCCCCAACATCGAAGCAATGTCCGGCTACACTCAGGAGGAAGTGTATCGGGCGGGCCTGCCACTGTTCCTCGAACGGCTGCACCCTGACGATGTCGCCAAAGTCATCGAGGCAATTCAGGCCCTGTTCGTCACTGGCGAGCGTAGCGAGGTGGAATGTCGCCTGCGCCGCAAGGACGGCGAGTGGGTCTGGGTCCATAACCGCGGATTGGCGACCTATGAGAAAGACGGAGTGCGCTATGCGTTTGGCTTGCTCTCTGACATTTCCAAGCGCAAACGCGCGGAGGAGTTGTTGCGCGAGACTGAGGAGCGATTCCGCACTGCCTTTGAAGATGCTCCCTTCGGCATGTGTCTGACGACGCTCGACTTCCGCTACTTGCAAGTAAACGCGGCGTTGTGTCAGATGCTGGAGTATTCAGAGCAAGAGTTACTGGCGGGAGGGTGGCGGGAACTTACGCTCCCGGAAGATTTGGAACGTTCACGTCAGGCTACGGTTGACTTGCAGAGCGCCGCGGTTCCTTCGGTCGAGCTTGAAAAGCGCTATGTATGCAAGGGGGGAGACATCATCTGGGTCCGGATGAAGATCTCTGCGGTTAGAAACGGTGACGGCAAGCCCGCGTACTATGTCACCCACGTCGAAGACATCACCGAGCGCAAGCGCGCCGAGGAGAAGCTCCGCGAACGTACTGCTTATCTCGATGCGCTCATCGAAAACGCCCCGCTGGGCATTGTGGGGCACGACACTGAAGGCCGATTGCAGTTGTGTAACCCGGCATTCGAACGGCTGTTCCAGTATCGCCGCGACGAAATTATCGGTGCAAATGTGGATGCCTTGCTTGCACCGGGCGAATTGATCTCCGAGGGAGTCGCAATCACTCGGGGGGCCGTAGCCGGAGAGGCCATGCATCGGACCGCTCGCCGGCGTCGCAAGGACGGAACCCTGGTAGATGTGGAAATCCATGCCGTCCCTTTGTGGCTCGGTGGAAAAGTTGTGGGCGTGTTCGGCTTGTACCAGGACATCACCGAGCGAAAGCGCGCCGAGGAGGAGTTGGCTCAGGAGCGCAATCTGTTCCAAACTCTGATGGACTGTATTCCAGACACGATCTACTTTCAGGATAGCGAATGCCGCTTCATGAGAATCAACAAGGCCCAGGCCAGGATGCTGGGGGTGGCCGATCCGAAGGACGCCATCGGGAAGACCGATTTCAACTTCTTTCCCGCCGACTTCGCCCGGGGGTGCTACGAAAGCGAGCGGAAACTCCTCGAGACGGGCGAACCCATTATTGATGCCGCTCAAAGACTCGTGAGGCCGGACGGCCGGGTCCAGTGGCTTTCCACGACCGAAGTCCCTATACGTGACGCCCAAGGCAAGATTACAGGCTACGTGGGCGTTTCCCGGGATATTACGGATCGCACGCGCGCTGAGAAGGACCTCGAAGAGCGTACGGCTTACTTGAACGCCCTGGTCGAGAACAGCCCTGTGGCCATCGTGGTGACGGGCTCGGAGAACAGGGTGCAACTCTGCAATCCGGCGTTCGAACAACTCTTCCAGGTTCGCCGCGAGGAGATCGTGGGCTCGGAAATCGACAACCTGATTGCACCTTCCCCGTTTGCACAGGAGGCAAATGAGTTCAGTCGCCGAACAGCCGCGGGTGAAGTGCTGCACGGCACCGGTCGCCGGCGCCGCAAGGATGGGACGCTGGTCGACGTTGAGCTCTACGGAGTTCCACTCAAGGTGGACGGCCGCGTTGTGGGGACGTACGGTCTTTATCAAGACATTACGCTACGCAACAAGGTGGAACAGCAATTGCGGAGCGCCAAGGAGGCAGCCGAAGCTGCGAGCCGCGCCAAGAGCGAATTCCTGGCCAACATGAGCCACGAGATCCGCACCCCCATGAACGGGGTGATCGGCATGACCGAACTGGCTCTCACTACCGAGCTCAATGGCGAGCAGCGCGAGTATCTGACTCTGGCCAGGACCTCAGCGCACGCCTTGATGCGGGTGATCAACGATATCCTGGACTTCTCCAAGATTGAGGCGAAAAAGCTCGACCTCGAGCATACCGCATTCGATCTGCGGGAGACTGTCCAGCAGACTCTGAAACCCCTTTCGCCGCAAGCGGAGGCGAAGGGGCTGGAACTGCTGAGCAGCTTTGAGCCCGGGGTTCCGGAGTGCATATTCGGCGATCCCATCCGCTTGCAGCAGATCCTGATGAACCTGGTGAGCAACGCCATCAAGTTCACGGAGCGGGGCGAAGTGGACGTGACGATCCGCCGGGAATCCGGAAGCGCAAACGAGGCGATGCTGCACTTCAGCGTGAGGGATACGGGAATCGGAATTTCAAAGGACAAACAGCGAACGATCTTCGAGGCCTTCGTCCAAGCTGACACCTCCGCGACGCGGAAATTCGGTGGCACGGGCCTTGGTCTGACAATTTCCTCGCAACTGGTCAACATGATCGGCGGCCAGCTCTGGCTGGAGAGCGAGCCGGGTAAGGGCAGCACTTTCCATTTCACCGTTCCCCTTGAGGTTGCGTCTGGGGGTTCTGAGACCGTGCGGCAACCCAGTCCGGTGCGGCTGGAAGGCTTGCCGGTGCTGGCGGTTGACGACAACGACACGAATCGGCGCATCTTGCACGCGATGCTGACGCGATGGGGAATGGCGCCGGCCCTGTCGGAGTCCGCACCCCAGGCCCTCGAGTTCCTGCAGGAAGCAGCCCAGTCGGGCGATTCTTATCCGCTGATTATCGTGGACGAGTGCATGCCCGGCATGGATGGCTTCACGCTGATCGAAAGGATCAAACAAGAACTCAAGCTGACGACGGCCACCATCATGATGCTGACGTCGGGTCCAAAGCCTGAGGATGCGGCTCGGTGCCGTGCGCTCGGAGTGGCGGCGTATCTCACTAAACCGATTTCCGAGCCGGAGCTGCACGCCGCCGTGCTGCGGGCGCTGGGATCGCAGCCTCTATCCGCGCATCGGCCAAAGGCCGTGGAGCCCAAGGCAGCGATAGCCCGAAGTCTGCGGGTATTGGTGGTCGAAGACAATACCGTGAATCGGCTGCTGGCGGTTCGCATGTTGGACAAGCTGGGCCACGCCGCCGTCGCCGCTGCCGGAGCCCGAGAGGCTCTGGATATGCTCGATGTAGAACCCTTTGACGCTGTGTTGATGGACGTGCAGATGCCGGACATGGACGGCTTCGAGGCTACAGCGATGATCCGTCGGAAGGAGCAGGAGTCGGGCGGGCACCTGACCATTATCGCCATGACCGCTCACGCTATGCAGGGAGACCGCGAGAAGTGCCTGGCGGCAGGAATGGATGGCTACGTCGCCAAGCCGATCAACCGGAAAGACTTGAGCGATGCGCTGGAGAGAGTAGCGACGCTTCCGCGCTGCGCGACCGGAGATCCCGGCCAGCAACTGTCACCTGTGGAACCCGTTGCCTTGCGATGACCGGCAGCCCGCGCCACGGGGTCAACGCCTCAGGCGGTACGGGCGGTAAAAGGGTTCCCAGACGTGAGCGCGGATCCGGGTCTGCAGCGTGTCGTCGTCGCAGGATTCCGCGACTCCGTCGGCCTGCGCCTGCCGGGCAGCGGCGGTGGCCACGAACAGCGACACCTTGCGCAGTTCGCTGACGGGAGGAAGCAGGCGCGGAGCCTGTCCCTGCTGCGCGGGCGAAATCGCCGCCAGCGCCTTGGCGGCCGCCATGAACATTGAGTCCGTCACACGCCGGGCGTCAACGGCTAAAATACCAAGCCCGAGGCCGGGAGAGACGTAGGAGTTATTGGCCTGATCTACGGGTATCTGTTGTCCTTCCCAGTTCACAGGAGGAAAGGGACTGCCTGTGCCGATCACAGCGCGTCCTTCAGTCCACCTCATCAGGTCTTCGGGTGCGGCCTCGGATCGGGACGCCGGGTTGGAGAGCGGGAAAATCACTGGCCGCCTTGCGGATTGCGCCATCGTGCGGATGATTTCCTCTGTGAAGACGCCCGGCTGCCCTGAAACACCGATGAGCGTCGTAGGCTTGGCGTTCACGATCGCATCGAGCAGTCCGATTCGGTCGGGGTGCTGTAGTTTCCAGCCGTTTACCGCAGAGCGCGGCTGCAGCAGTGGTGCTTGCGCGTCGCGGGTCCCAGGCGTACCTTCGACGAGCAGTCCATTCACATCGACTGCATAAAACCGGGCTCGCGCCACCGCTTCGCTCAGTCCCACCTCACGCATTGACGTCAGCAGCAAGCGCGCGATTCCGATGCCGGCTGATCCCGCGCCCAGCAGCGCGATGCGCTGCTCAGTAAGCGGCACGCCTGTCACCCGAATGGCGGCCAGCAACGCTCCAGCGGCCACCGCCGCGGTGCCCTGAATATCGTCGTTGAAGGTGCAAAGCCGGTCGCGGTACCGGTCAAGCAGACGGCCCGCATTCGTCCCTGCGAAGTCCTCCCACTGGAGCAGTACATGGGGCCAGCGGTTGACCGCGGCCGCCACGAAGGACTCGACGAACCGATCGTAATCGGCGCCGCGAACACGCTCGTGGCGCCAGCCGATGTAGAGCGGGTCCTGCCGGCGTTCCGCGTTGTCAGTTCCCACGTCGAGCAGAATAGGTAGCGTCTTCTGTGGATGAATACCGGCGCAGGCTGTGTAGAGCGCCAGTTTGCCAATAGGAATGCCCATGCCGCCAGCGCCTTGATCACCGAGTCCCAGGATGCGCTCGCCGTCGCTTACGACGATAACGCGCACGTCGTTGTAACGCTGGTGCTCCAATATGGCGGGGATCTGGTCCTGGAGCGGGAGGCTCAGAAAAAGACCGCGTGGTTTGCGCCAGATTTCGCTGAACCTTTGGCAGCCTTCGCCGACTTCGGGAGTGTAAACCAAAGGCAGCATCTTCCCCAGGTTTCGAACCAGTAGCGCATAGAAAAGAGTCTCGTTGATGTCCTGAAGATCTCGCAGAAACGAGTAACGCTCAAAGTCGGTCTCGAACGCCCGCAGGACCCTCAACCGGCGAGCCACTTGCTCCTCTAGGGTACCTACATGCGGCGGCAGCAGCCCATGAAGTGCAAAGGCAGTTCGCTCCTCGTCGGTGAAGGCCGTGCCCTTGTTCAGCATGGGATTATTCAGCAGATCGAAGCCCGTCCGCGTAGTTTCGATCACATCTTCAGATGCGGTCAAGGGCGTCGAGTTCATACCACTACCTCACGGAGAACGGCGTCGGCATAAAGCAGAGGGCAAAAATCACGAGAGCAATTGACGCCACAACAAGTCGCATACGCCCCAGCTCATCAGTGGGATACATGACGGGCGGGTGTCTCACCCCGATGAACGCAATCATAACCGCCCAAAAAAACCAACCGGCCCAGCAGAAATAGCCGAGCGGAAGGAGTGTGACCCAGAGCACGCGCCCCACCAGCCCGTGCCTGCCTTCCAGCACCGCGTATAGAATGTGACCGCCATCGAGCTGGCTTATCGGCAGCAGATTGAGAGCCGTTGCGAACAGTCCTACCAAGGCCGCGCAGCCGGTCGGCGTCAGCATAAGTTGAGCCAGGGGCACGCCCGGACGTAACCAATGGGCAAGCGCGGTGAGCGCCAGCGGATGTCCTGGAATAATCATGTCGGGACTTGGGGTGACGGTCCCGGCACGCGAATGCACTATGGCGAAACTCAGGGCGGGAACAGCTACCACGAACCCGGCGATCGGGCCGGCCGCAGCTACGTCGAAAAGAGTCCTCCGGGTGGGGATGGGCTCGCGGATACGGATGAAAGCCCCCAGCGTGCCTATCAGCGTCGGTGCCGGAATGAAGTAGGGGTAGCTCACGCGCAGGCCGTAAGCACGGGCAGTGAGGTAATGTCCGAGTTCGTGCGCAAGCAGGATACCGAGCAGCGTGCCCGAAAAGGGCAGGCCACGGAGCAGTAGGGATGGGTGTTTTGCAAGGCTGCGCAACAGGGACCACGAAAGGTCGAGATCAAACGCCGGCCGGTGCGCAGCGTAATTCTCCGCCATCTGGGCACCGACGATCAAGGTGGTAAGCACAGTGGCGCCCAGCAGGGCGAGATGGAAAGGGAAGCTGGAAGTCCAAGCCGGAGCGCGGAAGCGCCAAACTGGTCGCCAGCGCCACCACGGACGGGGCGCTGACGGCAAAGGTGGCGGATCGAGGAGCGCGGCTGGGTCAAATCGAGGATTCGCAAGGCGGTCGCCCATAGAAAAGAACCTGCGGCGCTTGTGAGCCTTGGTCCACGATGCCTCAAGCGACGCGGCCCTCGGGCGAGACACTTAGCCGATCAATCTCAGAGCGTTTGCAGCTCTTTACCGGGCTTGAAGCGAACAGCTCTGCCGGGCTGGATGGTGACCTCTTCGCCAGTGCGCGGGTTGCGTCCCACGCCGGTCTTGCGGGCCTTGACATTGAAGACCCCAAAGCCGCGCAGCTCAATCCGGTCACCTTCCGCCAGCGCCTTCTTGAGCGAATCGAAGACCGTCTCCACGGCCATCTCGGCCTTCGTCTTGGTGATGCCGGTTCGGCTTACGACGTCATTTACGATATCCAGTTTGATCACGGGCAATCTCCTGATAGAGAGGCACTTCCATCGTAGAGAATGGCTTTCAAGATTGTCAAGACGCATCAGCCCGCGACGCCGCGATTCATGTTCAGTGCCATGAGCGCAAACGAGGCGACGATAGTCAGGCTGGCGAGAACTCCGAGAATCTCCCAGAGAACTTCCTCGCTTCGGGTCTGGGGCTCGCCTTGAGGAACCATGTAACCGAGCAGCAGCCCGGAGGCGAGTCCGCCAAGGTGGGCGGCATTGTCAACAGCGAAGAAGAGCCCGAAGATAAAAATGTAGATCACCCAGCGCCACAACTGAGCGCGATAAGTCCGCCCCAGTCCTCCGTGATGGAAACTCGCGCCGATCAGCACGCCCACAAGTCCCAGGATCGCGCCGGAGGCGCCAATCGACACACCGCCCGGACTCCACCAGAGGCTGAACATGAATCCCACGACGCCGGTCACGAGGTAGAGCACGATGAACTTCGACTTCGTGAAAAGTGACTCTGCCATGGGTCCGAGGTCAAACAGGCACCACAGGTTCATGCCAATGTGAAAAACACCGGCGTGCAGAAACATGGCTGTGACCAGCCGCCACCACTGACCCGCGTAAATCGCAGGACCATATTTGGCGCCGAGCCTGACCAGCACACTGATATCAATGTTTCCAAAGCCCGGATTGGCACCAGCTTCGTTCGAGGCGGCTACCGCGGTGAGATACCAACTGAGCCCATAGAAAGCGATGTTAACAGCGATCAGTGTGGCGGTAACGGTCGTGGGAATCGGGATAATTCCAGCAATGCGATTGCTGCCGGCATCGCTCCTGCCGCGCGCGCGCAAGGGTCCAGTGGCAGCGCCGCAAAGCGGGCACACACGTGCGCTCCGTTCGATCAGGCCCCGGCACGAGGGACACATCCGGTAAGCCGAGCTGGGATTGGATTCACGTGAACCGAACATTTGCCTAGAGAAGCCGAAATAGCTGAGACGGAGTGTTCGAGACGGTCAGCGCAACGCCCGTCCTCCGTGGGCGCCCGCGGCTGGAACCTCCCCTCTCATCCTTTCACAATCGAATTTCTTTTGTCTAGCGGGCCTCTGCGGATAAAATGACTCGGGCGAGGAAACCATGAACTTTGAAGAAGCGGGACGAGCCTTGGATCGAGAGCTTGAGAGTCTCAAAGAATGGCTGAACAAGAATGTCGAGCCGGGCACCAAGCGTGAGATGGCCGCCAACCTGCGCAAGGTGGCCCGCCGCCTCGAGAAGCTCGCTGACAAGCTCCAGACTTCGAAGCGCTGAGGAAACCTTGGTCCCAGGCGTAAGGCGCGCGAGGTTTATCGGAGCGGCGAACGCTTTGACCGTCACGCTGGCCGCGACACTCTGCTGCGGCTGCCTGCACCGGCATCACCATCCTCAGCAGGTGCGCAACTATCCTGCGCCGGCTCCGGGCGCGAACCAGCCAGCGGTTCCTATTGTTCAAGGTGAGCAAGGGCTCGCTTCCTGGTACGGTCATCCTTATCACGGACGGCCGACGTCCAGCGGCGAGATTTACAACATGTACGCCATGACCGCGGCCCACCGCACCCTGCCTTTTGGCACCCGGGTGCGTGTCCACGACTTGGACAACGGACAGGCTGTCGAAGTACGCATCAACGATCGTGGCCCCTTTGTCCAGGGTCGGATTATCGATCTTTCATATTCGGCGGCCAAGTCTATGGGGATGCTGGGAGCCGGCATCGCGCGCGTGCAACTCGAGATCCTGAATCCTGCAGTGGCGGGCACGCCCGGCATTTTTGCGGTGCAGGTGGGAGCGTTCCGCGAACGGGCGAACGCTGACCGCCTACGCGACCGTATCGCGGAACGCTTCCAGCCCGTCATCATCCAGAGCTTCGACCGTGGCGATGGCCTTTATCATCGGGTGCGCGTGGGTCAGGAATCGACCGAGGACGCCGCGCGCGAGCTTGGCCGGCAATTGCAGGAAGCGGGTTTGGCCACTGACGTTTTCGTGGTTCGGCTGAATTAGACGGGAGCAGATTGCAGCCGATCATGGTATGTTATGTAAGCAAAGGCCTTTCCCGGCACTCGCGGTTGAATGGGCCAGCCTCGAAAAAAATGCTTGACGAGCCACTTCAACATGCTGTAACGTTAGCGATGGCAGTTGACAGGAGGGTTTACGCGAAAAACAGCTAGCTAGGGGTTGGTTCGGGCAGGTTTATTTCTTTTTTCCCCGCCTTCGTTGACCCCAACAATCGGACCCCCAAAACGAGTGGTATAAAGCCGGCGCTGGAAGGCGCGTATGCGCTGATTCGGCTTCGGGCGGTTGAATGTTGCGGCACGGTTGTCGTAAACGAGGGGTTTCTACGGTGAGCGGGTAGCGATGGGGGTGCTGAGTCTGGTGTCGGCTTCGAGCAGGCATCAAACTGAGCATCCAAGGGTTCTGAGGGACTGGAATCCTGGTATGCAAATGAGGTCAAGAGCTGGCCTTCGGGTTTGTGGCTTTTGACATTCAGCGATCTTTGAAAACTGAATAGTGCGGCGTCTACAAGTGCTCAGTCTGCCGGGAGGGATCCCGGCAGAAGTAAGCGATTCTGTTCACAGTTGCCGGTTCTCCGTTATCAGTCGTCAGTTTTCTCGGGCGGCGTGATCTGGGAACGGCAACGTGGAGCGGGTGGTGAACTGGCAAATGCTTGGGTGGGTCGTCTAGCCCCGGGTGTGGCCTTCAATCCTCCGTTCCGACGGCAGTTGCTGGTCGCGGCGTTTTGGTGGTCAGTGGATTCAATGTTGAATTCGGCTGATGACTGATAACTGACGACTGGCGGCTGTCTTGTGTGTTGAGCAGATTTTATGGTCAAGCTACTAAGGGCGTACGGTGGATGCCTTGGCGCTGGACGGCGATGAAGGACGTGGCTACCTGCGATAAGCCTCGGGGAGAGGGAAGCACCCGTTGATCCGAGGATCTCCGAATGGGGAAACCCTTCCGATGACAACATCGGAAACGGCCCGCTGAATCCATAGGCGGGTACGAGCGAACCCAGGGAAGTGAACCATCTCAGTACCTGGAGGAAAAGAAAGCAACCGCGATTCCGTCAGTAGCGGCGAGCGAAAGCGGAACAGCCCAAACCCAGCCTTCCTCTGAGATCTCAAATTTCAAATTTGAGATTTGAAAGGAGGGCTGGGGGTCGAAGGGCGCGCGTCGGTGCAGAGCCATCGAGTTACCAATCCGGCGGCTAGTCGAACGACTTGGAAAAGTCGGCCATAGCGTGTGATAGCCACGTAGGCGAAAGCTGACCGGACTCGAACGCGCGTACCTGAGTACCGCGGGGCACGAGAAACCCCGCGGGAAGCTACGGGGACCATCCCGTAAGGCTAAACACGTGCCAGCGACCGATAGTGAACCAGTACCGTGAGGGAAAGGTGAAAAGGACCCCTGCGAGGGGAGTTAAAAGTACCTGAAACCGTATGCCTACAAGCAGTCGGAGGGCTACGCCCGAGGGGCAACCCGAAGGCAAGCCTGACGGCGTGCCTATTGCATAATGAGCCGGCTAGTTATTGTCCGTCGCAAGGTTAAGCGATGATCCCGCGATGAGCGGGGGAGCGAGCCGTAGCGAAAGCGAGTCTGAATAGGGCGACAAGTGGCGGGCAATAGACGCGAAGCGGGATGATCTACCCTCGGTCAGGGTGAAAGCCGCATAACAGCGGCTGGAGGCCCGAACCGGTGTTGGTTGAAAACAGCTCGGATGAACTGAGGGTAGGAGTGAAAGGCCAATCAAATTCCGTGATAGCTCGTTCTCCCCGAAATAGCTTTAGGGCTAGCCTCGGATGATTGCTCACGGTGGTAGAGAACTAGATGGACTAGGGTTCGTTATCGGATACCGAATCCAACTAAACTTCGAATGCCGTGAAGCGTATTCCGGGAGTCAGACAGTGGGGGCTAAGCTTCATTGTCGAGAGGGAAATAGCCCAGACCGCCAGCTAAGGTCCCGAAGAAATGGCTAAGTGGGAAAGGAAGTGAAGTCG
>JASHPE010000283.1 GCA_030038235.1 Terriglobia bacterium | reverse complement strand
AACCTTGGGGTCGGCGGTCGTCAGGCCCTTCGCTTGCTCCTCGGGCGTCGGCTCTTTGGGCACGATGTCGAGCAACACCGAAGGGATGGCGGCATTGGCGAGATGGGCGGCGATACGGGCGCCCATCGTCCCGGCGCCGAGCACGGCGACTTTGCGAATCTCACGCACGATGACCTCCTCGGCCGCGGCCTAAACCTTAGGCCGCGAGCGGCAACGCCCTTCGTTTGACTTGATGGAGAGGGCGGAAAATGGCGGAAGCAAGCGACTATCTTTTAGAGAATAGTATGTTGAAACGCTCCCGCTTGGTCAAGGCGCAGGCAGGTTGATGGCAGCCTGGTTACGATCCTTACGCCGCGATCGTAGATCGCAGCAACGCCGGCGCTTATGGCGATGTTCGCTCAGAGGCTACGTATGCAGCCTAACATGGCTCTTGGGCTAATCTCCTTTGGCTTCGATCAATTCCAGCGTAAGCAGAGCCCGGCAGGATACGCACAGCACCCGATCCGGCGGAACCGAATCACCTGCGACGGCGAACAGCCGATATTCGCCGCAGCGCGCGCAGGGCGCGGTCGGGCACGTGGTGTCGACCTCGGGGATCGGGCCGAGTTCGCCGGTGAACTCGCCCACGCGCGACGTCTGCGGCTCGAAGGTGGCGTAGCACCGGCTGCAGACGTGATTGAAGCAGCAGGACGGGCTGCAGGAGTAGAACACATCCGTCGATCCGCACTTCGGGCAGGTGAAGGACAGCGGCGCGAGAGCGATCATACGTTCAGGTTCGCGCCGCGATAACGGCGGCGTCAAGCCTGATCTCATCAATGTGGGGGCGCATCCTCTTAACGCCCGATTAGACGGCGGCGAGTCTGGCATTGGAGCCGGGAAACTGTGACGAAGGCCGCCAGCAAGCTCGCGGGAAGAAAGCAACAGCAAGCAGCAACCACAATTCAACTCCGCACGCCGAATCGTGTATTATGACTGGCTATGGACAAGCTAACGATCACATCAACGCCGGCCGCCGACGGCAATGCCAGCGTTCTGAAAGTCTCGGGGCCGATGCTTCTGAGCAACCTGTTTGACTTCCAACCGGCGGTGCGGGCCGAGAACGCCTCGCTCATCGTGCTCGACCTGACTGAGGTCCCTTACATGGATTCGGCCGCGATCGGGACGCTGGTGCATGTGGAGGTTTCTTCAAAGCATCGCGGCCGGAAGCTGGTGCTGGCGGGTGTCAACGAGCGTGTGGCGACGCTCCTCAGGGTGACCAACGTGGATCGTGTTTTCTCAATCTACCCGACCGTTTCGGACGCCCTCGCTTCCGGGTGAGCATCCAGGTGGCCCGCATCGCCAGTCGTTCAGTAGAACGCTACGCTTTCATCCCACGAATTTGCCCGCCGCGTCGTAAGGCCAAGACAGTCGGTTCGTCGCGTAGTATCTCGCGCACGCCGTGGAATCGGCCAGATGTTCGGCCACGCCCAGGCGGAAGGCCGCGAAGTGGTCGGAAAGCTTGACCCCGGGATTGAGCGGCGAAAGATAGTCGTCCTGGCAGCCATGCTGGATCCGTGACGTCAGGGTTTTGTTCAGCTCGAGGGCTAGAGCCTGCGCCTCCGGAGACCAGGGTCCGTGAGCCGCGCCGCCCTCGGCCGACATGAAGATCTTTTCAAAGCCCCCGCCGCTGCCTCTCCAGGCGCTCATCAGATCATAGTCCGACACGTACATACGGTCCCTGGCCACCACCACGCCGGACGTGCCGGTCTTGGCCTTCACGGCCATTGGTTTGGGAGCCACTTTGCCATGCCACGCCCGCGCCGTCACCTTCGGGCAGCGCACGACGATCAAAAAACCCCGCCGGGTGACGTCGCGGAACACCCGCACGTCGCGCCCGTCGATTCCCGACACGCGCGAGAAAAGAATATCCTGTTCGGGCAGCCCCTGGCGCCTCCACTCGTCTTCCCGGCCATATTCGACGAGGTCTTGAATCGTAGCGGTCAGACGCTCATTTCCCACGGTGCCTCCTTCTGGAACCATTCCAAGTTCTGCCTGCCCGGCGCGCCCGAGGCGAGCGGGCCCCAGGATCCCAAACGAATCTGCGACTTGGTCTCGATGGTGTCAAATCCCGCCGACCGTCGATAAGCGTGGAAAAACCGCTGAACACGAAGCAGCGTACACCTCTGGCCCGCCGTTTTCAAGCCGAGGCAAGCCCTGCCCGGGCGACATCAGAACTGACAGCGGAGGCGCTCTATGTTCAGTTACGAACAGGGCTGCCATGAAACCGGCCACAACCGCGGCGCCGCGGCGATCGCCATTGGTCATCAAACGACCATGCTTCAATCATTTGCGTCGAGCTTGCGGTTGGCAGGTGACTTGCCACTGTCAGCATAAGCTGCTCGGCGCCGGACTGCCTGGCCGCGGATCGCTTGATCGAGCCCGCCTGGCGCTGAGGTGATGACATGGGGACCCTGCTTCAGGACGTCCGGTACGGTTTGCGGAACCTGGCGCGAAATCCGGGCTTCACGGTCGTGGCCCTGCTGACTCTGGCGCTCGGCATCGGCGCCAATACCACCATCTTCAGCGTGATCAACAACACCTTGCTGAAGCCCCTGCCCTTTCCCGGCGCCAATCGCGTGATGCTGGTGTGGGAGACCTTTGGCAACAACTACAATATCGTCTCCGCGCCCAACTTCTGGGATTTCAGGCGGCAATCTCACTCCTTTGAATCCATGGCAATCTTTGACTCGGCCGGCCGCGGCTACAACCTGTCGCCGGCGGGGAACGACCAGGAACCGGAGCAGGTATCGGGACTGCGGGTATCGGCAGGATTCTTCTCCGTGCTCGGTGTGAACCCGCTTCTGGGCCGCATATTCCTTCCCGAGGAAGAGACTCTGGGCAAGGATCACGAGGTCGTGCTGAGCTATGGACTCTGGAAGCGCCGTTACGGAGCCGATCCGCAGCTCGTCGGCAAGACGATCCGGATTGACGGCGCAGACTTCACCGTCATCGGCGTGATGCCGCCGCAGTTCGAGTGGCAGTTCTGGAGCAGCCAGCGCCAGCTCTGGGTACCCGTCGGCTACACGAAGACGGATTACGGGCGCGATGAAAACAGCTTCATCGCCATCGCACGTCTCAAGCCCGGAGTGACCGTGGCACAGGCAAACTCCGAGGTGCAGGGCATCGCGAGCCGCCTGGTGAAGCAATATCCCACCGATAATGCAAACATGGGCGCGATGGTCCAGCCTCTGGGCGATTACGGCATCAAGGAACTGCGAGTCGTGTTGATCGCGTTGCTGGCGGCGGTCGCATTTGTACTGCTGATCGCCTGCGTGAATGTTGCCAATCTTCTGCTGGCGCGCGGCGCGGCACGTCAGAAGGAAATCGCCATCCGGCGCGCGCTGGGCGCCGCGGGATCGCGAATCGCGCGCCAACTGCTGACCGAGAGCATGGTGCTGGCGCTCGGGGGCGGAGCCGCCGGGCTGGTGCTGGCCTCCTGGGGCACACAGGTTCTGTTTCGCGCTTTCAAGCTGGATGCCATGCAGTTGCCCATGCGACCTATCGACTCGATCCCGATCGATGGCCGCGTTTTTGCCTTCACGCTGCTGGTGGCCTGCCTGACCGGCATACTGTTCGGCCTCGCGCCGGCCGTGAGCGCTCTGCGAGTGGACGTGAACGAGCCTCTGAAAGAAGGCGGACGATCGGCGAGCCCGAGCGGAAAGAACCGGCTGCGTCATGCCCTGGTGGCGTCGGAGGTGGCACTGGCGCTGGTGGTGCTTTGCGGCGCCGGGCTGATGATCAAGAGCATGACGCGCCTGCTCGGCGTCGATCCGGGATTCAATCCCAACAACGTCCTCACCATGTGGATGTCCGTTCCACAGGAAGTAATCTACGAGGGTCCGCCGGGCCTGCCGAGATTCTGTGAGGACGTCGAAGAGCACGTGGGCGCAATTCCCGGAGTGGTCTCCGTGGGGGCGGTCGCTCACTTGCCCTTTGAGGGGAATGCCGGCCGCGGATTCCAGATCGAGGGTCAGCCTCCGGCCGAGCCCGGAAAGATGCCGGGCGCGGACTACAGCGTCGCCTGCCCGAA
>JASHPE010000282.1 GCA_030038235.1 Terriglobia bacterium | reverse complement strand
GGGGAACGGCTGATCAGCCTGTACGGCCGGCTGCGCGATCGCATCCAGGCGATCCCGGGGGTTCGGGCAGTGACCTTATCGGCGTTCACGCTGCTCTCAGGATGGGTCGATTCCGGACCGATCGCGGTCGAGAACCCTCAGATGAAGGCAAATGAGGGCGCGTCGATCTTGTGGAACGTCGTCGGGCCGGATTTTCTGAAGACGATGCGGATTCAACTGCTGCTCGGCCGCGACATCGGCGTAGACGACACGTCTAATTCGCCCCACGTCGCGGTCGTTAATCAGGCACTCGTCCGCAAATTCTTCGGCAGTCTCGATCCCATCGGGCGCCGGTTCACCTTCGGCCAGAAATTCAATCCCAACGATGCCTACCAGATCGTGGGTGTGGTGCAGAACGCGAAATTCAACTACATGCGCAGTGATCCGCCCCTGACCGCCTACGTCCCTTTCACCCAGGCGGGCGAACCAGGCGCCATGCACTTCGAAGTGCGCACGGCGGCCGATCCGGCCGCGATCGTTCCCGGCCTGCGGCGCGCCGTTCAGGAAGTGGACTCGAACCTCGCCCTCGCTGAGGTCAAGACCCAGGATCAGCAGATCGACGAGGCGCTGGCGCAGGAGCGCATGTTTGCGCTGCTTTCCAGCTTCTTCGGCGCCCTGGCGCTGGCTCTGGCCGCTATCGGGCTGTATGGCACCATGAGCTACAGCGTTACGCGCAAGACCAACGAAATCGGCATCCGCATGGCACTGGGCGCCAAGGCCAACCAGGTGCTCAAGACGGTGCTGGGCGAGGCTTTCGCGCTGGTTCTGATCGGCGCGGCCTTGGGTCTGCCGTTGGCATACGCTGCCGCGCGTTTGGTCGCAAGCCGGCTCTACGGTCTGAAGACCTCCGATCCGCTGACCTTCTCAGCGGCGATCGTCCTGCTGCTGGGTGTCGCCACGCTCGCGGCCTACCTCCCTGCGCGGCGCGCGTCTAAAGTCGATCCCATGGTGGCGCTGCGCTGGGAATGATTCAGATGTAGGGGCTTCGCGAGCATATCGAAATGGAGATCCCGGAAAACATCGAGCGCGGCATGTCGCCCGAAGAGGCGCGCTATGCGGCTCTCGCGTCGTCTGCGATTGCCATTGATTTTCAGGTTTTCGAGTTCCAGACTGTATGAATAACGAATCGGCAGAGACGGAGGGACGATGATGTCTAACCGCTCACTGTGGCGTTCCTACCCCGGGTTATTGCTCATGGCCGTCTTCTTATTGGGTACGGGCGGCGTCCGGCTTCACGCGCGGGCGGCAGCCGTCTGCGAGCCCTCGCCCGAGGTCCGCTCGGCGCTCGACACGGTCCCGCACTACCAACCACTGACGCAACTCGATTGGCAATTCAACGAGGCTCGGCGCACGGCCGTCGAGGCGTTGCTCGCGAAGTATCCCGACGACCTGTTCGTGAACCGCGCTAATCTTCAATTGCTGCGCAGCGAGGTCGAAAAGGTGCGGCTAGTCGCGAAGTACAAGTCGCTGCACGAACAGCGGCCGTCGGACGCCGAGTTCACGTATCTCTACGCCGCGGCACTCGTGGGCCGCGACACCCCGCAGGCGATCAAGCTCTACAAGCAGGCGCTCGACGCGTCGCCCGGGTTCGCGTGGCCGCACCTCGACCTGGCAAGCATTGAACTGGCGCCGGCGTTTTTAGACCGCACGCAGGCGTTGGTAGACATGAAGGCGTTCCTCGCCGCCTGCCCGACCACGCTTGACGGCTACTCGCAACTGGTGCAATTCGATGATCGCGAGACGATCGTGGCCGGCGCTGCGCGTTTGCGTCCGCTTCTCGCCGGGCGCACCGATCGCGATGCCATTCAGGCGTGGCCGACACTGTGGAAGCTCGAGTTCAAAGCCCATCCTGCGTCGGAGTATGGCCCGCTGCGCGCGCAAGTCGCCGCGGACCTGAAGTACTTGCGGGCGCTGAATCTGGTGGACGAGAGTCGCTGGTACAGCACTCTTGGCGAAGGATATGACCTGGTGAACGACCAGGCGCAGTCGGACTGGGCGCACGACGAAGCGCAACGGCGGGTGCCGACCCAGTGGGAGCTGCCTGGCTCAACGGCGTGGAACCGCGAACATCAGCGGCCCGCGAACGATGCGCCGCTCGCTGAACGCCGCGCCTATTATCAGGACTTATTGAAGTACCTTGACGAAGGTCTGAAGCTACGCCCCGGGAGCGCCGGCCTGTGGCAGTCGCGCTTGTACGACCTCGAGGAGCTTGATGACGCGCCGGCGGCCGAGGTCGAGTCGACTTACCGCAAGGTTGTGGAGCTTGCCAAGGCGAACGCGGGCCCGGACCCGGTGGATTCCTACGTTTACTTCAATGCCGCCGAAGTTCTGGACAAGAAGCACTTGCTTCCCGGGGACGTCGTCGATCTCGCACAGAAGGGCCTCGATCAACTCGCGGTGGAGGCCAGGTACCCGCCGTACGATCTCTATCTCACGCCCGAGGAGGAAAGCAGTAACGAGTTTAATCAGATCGACATGCGCGTGCAGGGCATGGAGTTTCTGGCCGCCGGCTATCTCGGATTGAAACAGGTCTCCAAGGCGCAGGAGCAGTTGCAGAAACTCGACGAGGGCTTGCAGGACCTCAAGGCCAAAGTCGACGATCGGCCCGTTCGAAGGGACGCGCGCCTTAAGGATTACGCCACCCGGGAGTGGGCATACTGGGATTCGATGGCTCGTCTGGCTGCGCTCGAGAATCGTCCGCAGGACGAGATGGCCTACTACCAGAACGCGCTGCTGGCGCGCCTCGATTCCTACGATCAGCCGCCGCAGGGCGATAAGGACGAGGTCGCCGACGCGGCCCGGAAGCTGTGGGCGAGCCTCGGCGGCTCGAATGAGGCCTGGACGATGTGGTACGGGCGCAAGGCCGATGCCTTGGCCGCCCAGGTCAAGCTGAGTTGGGGAACCGCCAGCGATCCCTTGCCGCCATTCCAGCTCACCGACATGCACGGCAAGACGTGGCAACTCGCCGACCTGAAGGGCAAGGAAGTATTCCTGAACTTTTGGGCAAGTTGGTGACACTTCTGCCGCGAGGAGTTGCCTCGCTTGCAAAAGCTGACCGAGCGATATAAGGACCGCCCGAACGTTCTGTTCCTCTCGCTGAACATGGATGAGAATCCGGGTCTCATTGAGCCGTTCATGACCGAGCACAAGCTCACCCTGACGGCCATACCCGCTTTCAGCTACGTGACGCAGACGCTGAAGGTGTACGGCATTCCGCAGAACTGGATCGTAGACGCCGACGGCGTGATCCGGCTGAAGGGCGTAGGCTACGACGCTACGGAAAAGTGGGAAAAGGGCATGATGGAAGCGATCGACAAGGTCAGTCCCGGCACGCTCTCACCCTCGCCTTCGGGCTCGTCGAAGTGAGCGCAGCGAGCCTTTTGCGTGGGCCGAGCCCTGACTGGAAGGGCGGGTAGTTATCGATGCTGAACCGGTTGGACAAAATATGAAACGGTCAAAGCGCATTCTCGACGCTCTCGATCAGGACATCCGCGAGCATATCGAAATGGAGATCCAGGAAAACATCGAGCGCGGCATGTCGCCTGAAGAGGCGCGCTATGCGGCTTTGCGCAAGTTCGGCAATCCGGCATTGGTGAAGGAGGAGGTGCGCAATATGTGGGGATGGACATGGCTCGAACGGTTGGCGCAAGACTTGCGCTACGGCCTTCGCACCCTGGGGCGCGCGAAGTGGATCAGCGTCGCGGCGGTCGCCACCCTGGCCCTGGGCATTGGCGCCAACACGGCGCTCTTCAGCGTGGTTTACACGGTCCTGCTGCGCTCGCTGCCCTTTCCCGATTCCGACCGGCTCGTGACGCTGGCGCAGCGCGATCCGCACACTGGCGCCAGCATGGATTATTTCGCGCCTACCACTTTTTTTGACTGGCGCGGCCAGAATCACAGCTTTGACTCCATGGCTGCGGTTGAACCGCTGCCGGAGGTCCAGATGACCTTTGGCGCGCGCGCAGAGCCCGTCCAGGTGACGGGCCAGGCCGTATCCGCCAGTTTCCTCGACGTGCTGGACGTGCGCCCCTTGCTGGGCCGCAACATGACAGTGGAAGAGGACACGCTCAACGGCAACAAAGTGGTCTTGTTGAGCTATGGCTTGTGGCAAAGCCACTTCGGCGGAAGCGCGACGGCGATCGGTGAACGTATCACCGTTGACGGCTTTCCTCTCACCGTGATCGGCGTGCTTCCCTCCGATTTTGAATTTCCCGGTGACTCGAGTTTTTGGATTCCGTTCGCGCACGATCCCAATGCTCGCTGGAGGGAAGGACGCGAGATTCAGATCGTGGCGCGACTGCGGCCGGGTGCCAGCGTGGCGCAGGCCCAAACGGACTTGACGGCTCTCACCCGTCGCATTGAGCGCGATGGGCCTCCGATCCTCACCGGCGGAGATGACGAGGCGAGATTGACGCCGCTGATCGAGTCGTACGTCGGCGAAGTTCGGCCTGCGCTGCTGGTGCTGCTCGGCGCCGTCCTCTGCGTACTCCTGATTGCGTGCGCCAACGTGGCAAATCTGCTGCTCGCGCGCGCCACGGCGCGACAACGTGAGATGGCTGTGCGCTCTTCGCTCGGTGCGAGCCGCGGACGCCTTATTCGCCAGTTGCTGACCGAGAGCCTGGTTTTGTCGGGTATCGGAGCGCTCTTGGGTGTGGTGATCGCCTGGTGGGGCGCGCGGTTCCTCGTCGGCCTGGTACCCGCCGGCATGCCGATTCCCCGCCTCGAGCAATTGCGCCCGAACTTTGCGATCCTGGCATTCACCCTCGGCGTGACGGTGGCGACGGCGCTTCTGGTGGGCTTGGTGCCGGCTCTTCAGGCATCGCGGGAGGGCGTTGCGCTCTCCATCCGGCACGGCGGACGCGCTCTCGGGGGCGGACGGCGCTTGCGGGGCAGTCTCGTCGCCATCGAGATTGCCCTGGCCACGGTGCTGCTGGTCGCTGCCGGATTGTTGCTGCGTACTTTCGCCTATCTTCGCGCCATCAATCCTGGTTTCAGCGATCGGAACGTCCTTGCCTGTCAGCTGAAGCTTCCTGACGCACAGTATCGGAACGGCGCGCAAGACGCAGCCTTCTTCGCGCAGGTGCTGGAACGCCTTCGCAGCCTGCCGGGCGTTCGCTCTGTCGCCGCCATCGATGGCATTCCGGTTTCGGGCGCCGGCGGAGGAACCTGGATTCACGTCTTCGGAAAACCTGAACCGCCTGCCGGGCAGCAATCGAACGTCATGGTGCGCACGATCACGCCCGGATATTTTGGCGCGCTTGGAGTGCCGTTCTATGCCGGTCGCGACTTCACAGACGCCGACACGGGCGTGATGGACATTTCCAAGCCCATCGATCCGGCCACGAGTCCCCTGAAGTTGATCGTGAACCAGGCGCTGGTGGATCGCTTCCTGCCCGGCGAGAATCCTCTCGGGCAGCGCTTGGCGATTTTCTGGGGTCAGACGCTCGTCGGTGAGATCGTCGGTGTGGTCGGCAACGTCCGTTACCAGAGCCTAGCCGAGGAAGCTGAACCCACCTTCTACTGGCCTGAGGCGCAGCGCCCGCTCGGACACATGTACCTGGTGATTCGGACCGCGGGACGGCCCGCGGACTGGGCCGGCGTGGTTCGCGGCGCGGTCCGCTCCGTTGACCCGAATGTGCCCGTCGCTGAGCTCGAGACTCTCAACCAAGTGGTCTCGCTGGCCAATTCACGGACCCGCTTCAGCCTAGTGCTGCTCGGCACATTCGCGGGCGTGGCGTTGCTGCTGGCGGCCGTGGGACTCTTCGGCGTCATGGCCTACAGCGTGGCGCAACGCACGCAAGAGATCGGAGTGCGGATGGCCCTCGGCGCAAGACCCGCCGGCATCGTCGGGACAGTGCTGAGGGACGGCATGACGCTGGTGCTGACGGGTCTTGCGGCTGGCGCCCTGGCAGCAATCGACCTTACGAAGTTCATCGCCACCCAGCTGTACGGGGTGAAGCCTTCAGACCCCTGGAGCTTCGCGCTGGCGATCGGGCTGCTGCTGGCCGTTGCCACCCTCGCGGCCTATCTTCCCGCACGTCGCGCGTCTAAGGTTGACCCCATGGTGGCTCTGCGTTGGGAGTGATTCACATGTAGGGGCGGGCGCACATACGGCTCAAGCGCCAGGCGATTCCACCAGCGGCATCGTGAAGCGAAAAATCGATCCGCGCCCGCGCGCCGATTCCACCCAGATGCGGCCGCCGTGACGCTCGACGATCTTCTTGCAGATCGAAAGTCCGATGCCGGTGCCGGGATACTCTGTGCGGGGATGCAGGCGCTGGAAGATCACGAAGATCCGACCTTGATACTGCGGTTCGATGCCGATGCCGTTGTCCTTGACGGAAAAGATCCATTCCTTGCCATTGCGCTCGGCGGAAACGTGAACCCGAGGCGCTTCGGAGCCGTGAAATTTGACCGCGTTCCCGACCAGGTTCTGGAACAATTGCTCCAACTCTGACTCGTCGGCGGCCACCACCGGCAGAGCGTCATTGGTCACTCTGGCCTGCGACTCCCGCAAGGCCATGTCAAGCGCCAGCAGGGAGCGGCTGAGCGCGGCCTGGCTGTCCGTCGGCTGCAGTTCCTTGCCTCGCGTCCCCACCCGTGCGAAGGAAAGCAGCCCTTCGATTAGAGTCTGCATCCGCGTGGCGCCTTCCACTGCGTAGCTGATGAACTCGTCGGCTTCGGAGTCGAGCTTTTCGCGGTACCGCGCCGCCAACAGTTGCGTGAAACTGGCGACCATGCGTAACGGCTCCTGAAGATCGTGGGAGGCGACGTAGGCGAACTGCTCGAGATCGGCGTTCGACCGCTCCAGTTCGCTCGACCTTTCCCGCAGGGCCGCTTCGGCGCGCCGGCGCTCCGTGATCTCAAACTGCAGCTGCTCTTCGGAGTGCTTGCGCTCCGTGATATCGATCGCGCTGCCTTCAACCACCATCTCGCCGTCGGCGCGCGTCACCAGCTTGGCGCGCTCCAGCACCCAGAACGGCGTCCCATCGGTCTGATGCTGCTGATACTCGTAATCCAGAACTTTTCCCTCACGCTGCAATTTCTGCAGGAAGGCCTTGCGGCGGCCATCCGTGTCCGCCGCCAGAGTCAATTGAGCGCGGGCCTCGTCCTTGGACTTGAAACCGTACATCTCCAGAAAGGCGGCGTTGCAATTCAACAGCTCGCCGTTTGGCTTCGCAAGATAGACGCCGGCAAGGTCGTCCTCAAACAGATCCTGATATTGGCGCGCGAGGTGGCTGGCAATCTCAGTCTGATTCTCAAACAGAGTGAGGATCATTCCGAAGGCGACAAAGTATTTCGGCAGATCCCACAGCACACTGTTGTTGGGAATGTTCATGTGCAGCGCGTCCGTTATATCGCCGATGGGAAACACCAGCCCCCAGGCCACGAAGGAAACGAAAGTGAAGACCACGCCCGGAGTGAATCTCCGGTGATAGCGCCAGTACAGGAATCCCGTGGCGGCAAAAAGCTCGCAAAGCAGGAAGTCGATGCCATAACCGGACTTGGCGCGAGCCTCGTAAGTAACCCAAAGCCCGGGAAGGATCCAGATCAGGCCCAGGAGATAGCTTACCGGCTGCTTCCGGTTCGAACGCGACGCCGCCAGCGCCAGGCCGCCGGCCAGTGCCAGCAGCAGAAGGCTGCGATAGATCCAGGCGGGTTGGACGTTCAGAGTCAGGCAGGTCCAGTAGGCTATGGCGGGAAGCGTGATCAGCGCGAAGAATCCGGTGCTCCCGCCCCGGATGGCCCCCGCCCTCGAAACCGAGAGGAAGAAGGCGGTGCCGGCGATCAGCAGCGTGGTGACGGATATCCAGTCGGAGAACGCGGAAGGGATGACGGAATAGCTGGCCAGCAGCGCAGCCGCGAAGTGGATCAGAATCGCGACCCAGCCGAGCATCCACATCCCGGTTGGCTGCTTGCGGTCGCGCAGAT
>JASHPE010000281.1 GCA_030038235.1 Terriglobia bacterium | reverse complement strand
GGGCAGCCCGCCGCCGAGTCGGCAAGCTACGTCAAAGCCGACAACGCGGTCTACCATGACCGAGCACATCCTTCCGCCCTCACCGTCGATGTCGTCCAGCAGTGACGCGGAACTACGGTAGCGCGGGCGTCGTGCCCGCTGTGGCCCGGGCGTCTCATGCGCGCCAGGGCTGAGGCGAGACGCCTCAGCTACCGCGGCCGGGACGGCCGCGCTACGCCGCACGGCTGCGCTGCGCCGCCAATCCGCACTATATTCTGCGAGATCAACGATCGGCGTTGGCAATCGGCAATCACAAATCGCAAATCAGCAATGAAAATAATGCACCCGGCATGCACACAAATCCGTACTGATGAATGAAGGCCCTGGCAGCAGCACCGGTTGAGGCTATAGCGTGAAGGACCAGACAAGGGACACGCAACACGCGGTGCTCGGCCGGGCGGCGGCCGGCGACAGTGCGGCTTTCGAGGAAATCGTCCGCACGCACCAGTCGATGGTGTTCGGGGTGGCGTGCCATTTTCTGCGTGATAGCGGACGTGCCGAAGAGGTCGCCCAGGAGGCGTTCCTGCGGCTCTACCAGAACCTGGGGCGGATCGAGTCGCAGACGCATCTGCTCCAGTGGCTCCGCAAGGTGACCTGGCGCTGTGCGATCGACGAACTGCGCCGGGCAGGACGCGGCAAAGAGACGCCGCTCGAGGATGCGCCGGAGCCCGTGGCACCCGATCCGCCGGGCGATCTGCTGCTGAAAGAGAGGCTCCTGAAGCTGGTGGCGTCGCTCCCGCCGCGCGCCCGGATGATGGTCATCCTCCGCTACCAGGAAGACCTGGATCTGGCCGAGATCGCCAGAACCATGGATGTGCCATTAAACACGGTGAAGAGCGGGTTGTCGCGGGCGCTCGCTGTTCTCCGCCAGAAACTGAATCGTGTGATCGGGGATGTGAAATATGAAACCGCTTGACGATGAATTGCGGAACGCTTTGAAACGGCGCGAGCCGCCGCCGGGTTTCACCGGACGCGTGATGGCGCGCGTGGAGCAACTGGCCGAGGGGCGCGCGCGGACCGCAGCGAAGCCGGCACGGTCGCGCTGGGCTCTATGGTCCCCTGCCTCATGGTTCGGACGCAAGGTGTCTGTGAGCTTCGGCGCGGTGGCGGCGATGGCGGCGGTCGTATTGCTGGCCGTTGGCGTGGCGCTCTGGCAGGAGCATCGCATCGAGCAGGAGCGCCGGGAAGGCGAGGCGGCGCGCGCGCAGTTGATCGAAGCGTTGCGGGTGACAAGCGCCAAGTTGAATCACGTGCGCACGAAGGTTCGTGAGGTGACCGGCGATGGCGCGCCGATCCGCACGCCGGGCGGGCGTCGGACAAGTTCCGAGCCGCTGTTCGACGGCGCGCGACCGTCATCGCTGGGCGCCGCGTGACCTGCTGCTGTAGCGCCGGCGTCCTCACCGGCGTTGGTCAGCGCCACGAACAGGAAATTCGTAGTGCGCCGGTGAGGACACCGGCGCTGCAGCACGAGAAGGTCTCAAGAGGAGTTGATTATGAAACTCAAATTCAAGCGCATCGCAGAGGTTCTGGCCGCCGCCGGCGTGGTTCTGCTCTGGGCCGGATTGCCGGCCCGGGCGCAGAATCCCAAGCTCGATCTGAAGAACCTGAGCAAGCTTGCGGACAAGGCCGACGAAGTCGTCGACGTGACGCTCGACGGTCCCACGCTCAAGTTCGCTGAGAATTTCATGCAGGGCGACGAAGACGAGAAAGATGACGCCGAGGCCCTGAACATTATCAGGAACCTGACGGGCATCTACGTCAAGAGCTTCGAATTCGACAAGCCTGACGAGTATTCCGACGCCGACGTGGACGCCATCCGGGACCAGCTCAAGGGCCCGGGCTGGTCGAAGATGGTGGACGTACATAGCAAGCGGGATCACGAGCTCGACGAGGTCTACATCATGACGGATCCCTCGGGCAAGAACCTGGGTTTGGCGGTGATCGCGGCCGAGAAAGATGAGCTGACCGTAGTGAACATAGTTGGACCGATTGATGTGGACCACCTCGCCGACCTGCAGGGCAAGCTCGGCATCCCCGATGACCTCGACCTCAAAGGCGACTCGAAGGGAGGCCATCATGCGCACTAAATGCTGCCTTCTTGCGCTGGTGTTGACGGCCACGGTCAGCGCGGCGCCGGCCACCGCGGGCGATCGCGAGTTTAACCAGATTGTGGAGCGGCTCTCGACGGCTTACGGGAAGAAACCCATGCCGTTCATGGGTCTGATATCTTTCGCCGCGCGCTTTGCGCAGCCTGAAGGCGTGACCGGAATGAAACTCGCCATCTTTGACGGTGTCGATCCCTCGCTCAGCCCCGATCCCGCCGATTTCGACGCCTTCGTCGAGCGGGTTGCAGGTCCCGATTACAGTCCGATGGTGCGCGTGCGATCGAATCGCGATCGCGAGCAGACCTATGTGTACGTGCGCGACGCCAAGAGCGGATACGAGATGCTGGTCTTGAGCCTGGAGCCCTCCGAGGCTGTGGTAGTCAAGATGCACCTGAATCCCAAAGCCATGGAAGCGTGGCTGGATGAACCCGTGAATCACGGGAAGGACTGGGCGCCGCCATCGCCGAATCGATGAAGGCACCAGGCCAGGAACGATGAATAATGAACGATGAACAATGAATGAAGAATGCCACTACGTGCTGTGCCCGGCGCACTGCATCACTCCGAGAAATTTGGTCCACGGACCGACCGCCTCACGGTATTGGTGCGCCATGATGCGTGAGATCTGATGCAGATGGGTCAAATCGTGGGCCGCCCACGTCGACAGCAACTCTGAGAGAGTGACAACTCCAAGCGCCGGGTGACGTCCGCGCAGATGAAGATCCTCCGGTCGCAGATTCAGTGCGCGCAGGTCGGCAAGGTTCGCTGATCTCAGGCGTGCAAATTCATCGAGCAACTGGTCGAGCGACTTCCCTTGGCTCTCCCGCACCTGCGCCCAGCGATCGAAGGGCTCAAACGCCAGATCGTCTCCGAATTGCAGGATCATCTTCGCCCGTGGCATCCAGTCCGTGCGCTCGCCGTGAATCAGATGGCCCACCACATCGAACGCACTCCAAGTGTTTTCACCTTCATTTCGCGCGGTCCAGGCCTCGGGCAGATCGCGCAGCAGCGAGTTGAGGGTGGCGGGAGTGCGCGCCAGAAGCGCAATTGTGTTCTCCAAGTCAGGTTGCATCGCACTCTCCTGTTTCTTCGATTGGCACAAGCTCTTGTGGTGCACGCATCCCTGCGTGCGCCCAAAAGCCAACGCTCAGGCGGCGGTCACGACGCGCTCGGTAATCCCCTTAGTCGAATTCGCGGTGTGGCGCCGTTTGATCCGCGCCCACTCGTCCCGCCACGATTTCAGCTCGCGAGTAATTCTCGCCCTTCACCGGCGAACCGGCGAGTCGTCGCAGCATGGCGATCTGCCCCACGTGTGTGAGCGCGTCAGCCACGGCGCCCTGAAACAGGCGCTCGGCCGGCGTCTCCAGAGGGGCTTGCGACGCCAGATAATCGTCGAAGGTCCGCACGGCCGCGAAAAACCGATCCACCTCTTGCGGCCACGGCAGCGGCGTGGACGTGTGCCACTCCTCGGCGCCCTTCGCCTGCGAATAGGCCCAGTCCATCAGGTCCCCGATATGAGCCAGTATCTGCGCCGGCATGCGCGTCCCCTCGCGCACCTGGAAATCCGCGAAACTGTCCGGCGCGCCGCGCACTGCTTTGCCGCCGCGATAAGCCAGCGTGGCCACAGTATGGCGGAGAAGTTGGCGGCCATGGTCGACCGTCAGATCGATGGCTGGGTCCATAGGTCGTCCTCCAGAAGCTGGGAAATCAAACACAGAGGCACGGAGACACAGAGAAAACCACGAGGATTATATGAAGGCGTCGTTAACTTCCTGCGCTTCCCTATTTCTCTGTGTCTCTTGTCTCTGTGTTTAGTTTTCCGCGCTCCTATGTCGTCTGCGCTACCCGCCCCGGCAAATACATGGTGAGAAACCGATGCGCCAGGATGAAGCCGTCCTTGCGTTCCTGCGGAAAGTCCGGTTCATTCTCCGTATTCGGTTTGTCCCAGAACTCGTCCTCGTGCTCCACGGCGATCCCGCCCGCGAATTTGGCTTGCAGCAGCACGGTGATAAACGCGGGCCAGTCGATCAAGCCCTGTCCGGGGATGCGGTAACGCCACCAGCCCTCGCCGTGGATGCCGACCTGTTGCAGCACCGGTTTGGTGATCTCAGTATCCTTGGCGTGGACGGCGTGGATGCGGGCTTGCACGTCCCAGGCCGCCCGGACGGGATCGATGTATTGACGCACAAGGTGCGAGGGATCAAACTCGAGGCCCAGGCGCGGGCTCGGCACCTGCGCGAACACCGCATTCCACGCCGCCGGAACCGTTGCGAAGTTCTCTTGGGTTGGGAAGTTTTCCCAGCCCATATTCATGTCGAGCTTGTCGCAAACCGGCAGATACTGCTCGTTGAAGGCGTCGGCCAGCGCCTTGGCCTGATCCGCCATAGGAGCGTGCGGCATGCCGCCGCTGAAGGTGCCCACGAATTTGCATCCCAGGCGATGCGCGAATTCGAGGCAGCGGATGAAGTGCGCCTGATTGTCGCGCCGATGCGCCGGGTCGCGCGCGATGTGATTGAACCCCCACATGCACTCGATGCTGATGATGCGCACGCCCGCGTCGCGCGCCGTGGCCAGCACCTGATCGATCTGGCTGTCGCTGAGTTCGGGTGAAAAATTCTTGTCGAGCGGTACCACCACGCCTTCGTATCCGGCGGCGCCGGCGAATCGCAGCTTCTCGGGCGTGTACGGCGTGATGACGGAGAGCTTCGGATAGGGCGTCGGGCCGGGAACCTCGGGCGCCGGTCCCGCTGGCGATGCTCCGGGCGCGTTGAGACTCGCGCCCAGCACTCCGGGCGCTCCCAGCGCTGCTGAAACACCGGCCGCCGACGCGCCTGCGGCTTTCAGAAATCTGCGTCTCTCGAGCTTCGACATCGTTGCGCCTCCGAATTAGCCAGAACGGGCAGGATAGAACAAAAGAGGGGATTCGGAAAGCACGTTTTGAAAATGCAAAGGATTCCGCGTCTTCTTAATGAACTTGACGGCCGGCTGGACCAGATTGGTGCAACGCGTCAACTTTTCAAGGCCTGAACTGAACCAACGACTTGACGGCAAGAACGGTGCCCGCCATAATCCGAGGGTCAATGGGGGGTCAAAGGAGGAATAGATGAGAGAACTGTCTTCGCGGAGCGGAGAGACCTCCAATCTCTCCCCATCACTGACTCATCGCTTGAACCTTTATGCGCTCGCCGCGGGCGCGGCCGGCGCGGGCCTGCTCACCCCTGTCCAGCCTGCCGAAGCCCAGGTAGTCTACACGCCGGCCCACGTGGTGATCCATACCGGAAGCACCTACAAGCTGGACGTAAACCACGATGGAGTGACAGACTTCCAGTTCTCAGACTCCGTCTACTACAATGTCGGTCAGCTCATCGTGGTACCGTTTGCCAGCAACGAAGGGATGGGTGGAAATGCGGTCGAGGTCCAACCAGGGTTCGCTTTCTTCCCGTTGGCGCTTAACCCAGGCGCCAGGATCGGGCGTAACGCGTACTTTTATGGATCCTGCGTAGGCTGCGTCACCACCAACGAGATTATGGCCGGCTTCAACGAAGGCGGCGGGTACGGTAACTGGAAGAACGTGCAAAACCGATATCTGGGGCTGAGGATTTTCATCGACCACGAGGCGCACTACGGTTGGGCCCGTTTCAGCGTTCAGGTGGACGGTAGCTCGATCAGGGCTCTGCTCACTGGCTACGCCTACCAAACCGAGCCCGGCATCGCCATTCGCGCCGGTCAGACGTCGGGTACGGACGACGACGCGGGTGAGACTGAAGGGACGCCTCGTGCGGATGGGGCGGACTCGAAACCGATTTCGCAAGGTTCCAGCCCGGCGTCCCTGGGCCTGCTGGCACTCGGAGCGCAAGGTCTTCCGCTGTGGCGGTCGAATCCAACGGAACTCACGTCAAGATAGCCGTCATGGAGACCGCCACAAATCGATGGAAAGCGCGTTAACGCCGCGAGGAAGCTCGCGGGAAGGAAGCGGCAGCAAGCAGCCGCAGTCTAAACCGTCGCTCGCGAATTGCTCATGACTGCCTTAAAATAGCTGCTCCGCCAATGCCTTCCACACCGGAAGTCGGACCTCGCCCGGATTGTGTGGACCGGGTATTCATCGGTGTTTTTAATTGTATGATTAATATACATATGATTAAAAGTTGTCATCGTCGCCCATCAAAAATGAAGGTAAGTCCCACGATATTATTGAAAACAAAGGACCGGCCCAAAAACGTGATGGTAAGTCCCACGATGTTATTGAAACCAAATCACATACGCGTTTTGTGAGTCTGTTTTGATGTAGCCTCGGTGAAAAAAGGGGGATAGAGGGTTTTTCTCTCGTTGGAAAGCCCGTCTGAAAATGAGACGGAAATCCAGTGGCGCCGGGCTACGCGCAGGATATTCTGTGGAAGCCCGACAGGTTTTCGGTTAGACTCTTACAGTCAGCCGGACGCCGGCACCGCCGGCGTGCTCGACCCCGCGGAGAGGTGGCCGAGTGGCTGAAGGCGGCGGTTTGCTAAACCGTTGTACGGGCCAAAACCTGTACCCAGGGTTCGAATCCCTGCCTCTCCGCCAGTCCCTAACAGACTCAATGAGTTACCTTGGTTCATCCCCTCATTGAATCGTGCCAGGATCGCCCTCCACGGGTCGATTTAGTGTCCGATTAGTGTCCCATAAGGTTTTTCCTGACTCGGAAATGTGCTGTTCAAGCTTTGACATCGCGATGCGAACGTCGTCAGCCGCGGACTTGATGTAGAGGTCGCGGTTGTGCTGACGTTCGCGTGACGCAGGATTCGCTGAATCACCAGATCATCTGGGCAATGTTTGGCTTGGAGCCCCGTCCTTTCTTCGAAAGCGGCCAATACCGCCACTATGCGGTTATCAGTGGCCTTGGTGATTGACGCGGGGCGGTTTCCATGATGAAGTGAGCAACGCAAACTGTTCCCGATCTCCAAGACGAGACTCAATGGTCGCTGTCGGGACGAAGGGAAGACACAACGGAGGGTGCACGATTGATCCGCTCTCAGTCCTTTGTCGCCACGATACTTGCCTTCGGCGCGCTCGGAACGTTAGCCTCGGCACAAGCTAACGCCGGCATCAAAAACGGAAGTCTGCCCGGCCTTCCTTCGCATCGCCAAGCTGTGCTGTCGAAGGCTGATGTTCTGACTCAGAGCCGAATCCGCAGTACTTACGGCGAGCTACCGCTGACCTTCGAAGCCAATCAGGGTCAGACCAATTCGCAGGTGAAGTTCCTGGCTCGCGGGAACGGGTACACGTTGTTTCTCACCAGCGATGAAGCAATGATCGAGACACGAGAGACGGGCCGAACGCCGGGGAACGAACGCCAAAAGAACGCAGCTCAAAATTCAAGACTTCCGTCCGTTCGCCGGTCGCCACTTGCCAGTCGTGACGTGTCCGGAGCTGCGAACGATGACCTGGGTCCGACGAAGGCTTTTCTCACCATCCGGCCCGTCGGAGGAAATCCGAGAGCGCGCGTCATCGGCAGCGACGAACTCCCTGGCAAAGCCAACTACTTCATCGGCAACGACCCGAAGAAGTGGTGCACGAATGTTCCGACTTACGCCAAGGTGAAGTACGCCGGCGTCTACCCTGGCGTGGATATGGTCTATTACGGCAAGCGTGGCCGGCTCGAGTACGATTTCCTGATCGCGCCCGGGGCGGACCCGCGCCTTATCAAGCTCGGATTTGCGGGCGCGCGTGACGCGCAGATCGACAGAGTGACGGGCGAGGTGAAGCTCAGCATCGGGAGGGATTTCGTGCGCCTCCAAAAGCCTGTTATTTACCAGCCCTCACCGACTACCGGCTCCGAATCCACGGTCGAGGGCCGCTACAAGCTGGCGCGCCGCAATCAAGTATCATTTGAAATCGGGCCTTACGACCGTGCCAAGCCTCTTGTGATCGACCCGGCACTAAGCTACTCCACGTACCTCGGCGGCAGTGCCAATGACGCTGCCTATGGAATCGCAGTAGACGCTTCCGGCAACGCCTACGTGACTGGAGACACGGCATCGTTTAACTTTCCGGTCACGCCGGGGGCGGTCCAGACCCTATGCGGAGGAGGTAAGAACGATTGCCATCTCGGCGACGCGTTTGTGACCAAGTTTAACCAGACCGGGTCGGCCGTGATTTATTCCACGTACCTGGGAGGCAGTGGCAACGACGGTGCCAATGCCGTCACCCTGGATACTTCCGGCGACGCTTATCTGAGCGGTTTGACAAACTCCACGGATTTTCCAACCACTGCGGGCGCTTTTCAAACTTCCTGCGGCGGGGGCTGCAGCGGCGGCACCTATGACGCCTTCATCGCCAAACTGAATCCCACTGGGACGGCCTTGGTTTACTCAACGTACTTGGGGGGCAGCAGCGACGAGGAAGGAGATGGCATCGCCCTGGACGTCGCGGGCAATGCCTATGTGACGGGCTATACCCAGTCTTCTGACTTCCCCACGACTCCGGGTGCGTTCCAGGTGACTTGCGGCGGCGGTAACTGCGCGAACGGTGACGGCTACCTGACCAAGCTCAATTCCACGGGGTCTGCTCTGGTCTACTCGACGTACCTCGGCGGGTCGAATGTCGACTACGCTTTGAGCGTGGCTTTGGACGCCTCGAACGATGCCTATCTAACGGGTGCCACCGCCTCGTCCGACTTCCCGGTCACTGCGGGGGCGTTCGACGTGACCTGCAACGCCTGTGCGAGCGGAACCACTGACGCCTTTGTCACCGAGATGAACCCCGAGGGTTCGGCGCTCGTTTACTCGACCTACTTGGGCGGGAATGGCAGCAGCAGAACGGGTTCCGGCGACCAAGGGTTCGCCCTGGCCCTCGACGCCGCCGGAGATGCTTACGTCACCGGTCAAACCTATTCGACCGATTTCCCAACCACAAGCGGCGCCTTTCAGACGACCTATGCCGGCAGCGGGGATGCTTTTGCAACAGAGTTGAATCCTGCCGGCTCAGCGCTGGCCTACTCCACCTACCTTGGCGGCACGAACTATGACATCGGAACGGCGATCGCCCTGGACACTGGGCACAACGTCTATGTTACCGGCGGCACCAGCTCGCTGGGCTTTCCTACAACTCCGGGCGCCTTTGATACCACCTGCCAGGCGTGCCCCAATCATGCCGGCGACGCCTTTGTGACGGAGCTGAACCCGCAGCTCTCGGCCCTGATTTATTCCACCTATCTTGGAGGCAGTGGTGACAGCCAAACCGGCCTCGGCGACCGGGCACACGCGATCGCCGTAAACACGTCTGGCGATGTGTACCTGGCAGGCCAGGCACGTTCGGTCGACTTTCCGGCGTCGCCTCGCGCTTTTCAAACGAAGTGCGGCGGGGGATGCAGTGGGAACACTTCGGACGCCTTCGTCACGAAGTTCGTCCCGGGAGATCAGGTCTGGCCGTTAAGCCTGTCGTTTGGAAATCAAACGGTGGGGGTGGCAAGCGCGCCGCAAACCGTAACGCTTGCCAACAGCGGAAGCACGCCTCTAAGCATCTTCCGTCTCGGGGTGTCCGGTAGGGACAGTGGCGACTTCGTGGAAACGAATACCTGCGGAAGCTCCCTGGCCGCCGGCGTAACCTGTACCATCACTTTGACGTTTGCACCCACAGCCGTAGGCATGAGAACCGCTACCCTCGGGGTTACGGACGATGCTCCGAACAGTCCTCAGGTGGTTTTTCTCTCAGGAACGGGGGTCAGCGGGCAGTGAGCATATCGGCAGTTTCGTTTTTCGACCCTCTGTGTCAGCCGGCCCGGCCCGACATCCGGCGTCAACCGGATGGGAGCCTGGTGCCGGCTTTGCGGTTCGATTTGGACACTCTGTTTTCCGAGGGCCAATTTGGGCATGAGGCCGATGCCGGGACTGCCTGATCACAGAAAGTTCAGTTGTGCCATCATCGGGAGCGGAACGCTGCCCGTTCGATGCGCTGACGCTCTCGTAACGCGAGGCCACTCGATTGAGGGAGTGGTTTCTTCTGACGCTCCGCTCAGGCAGTGGGCCGAGCAAAACGCAATTCCACATCTTGACTCCACCAGCGATCTGGGAGAATTGGACCGCCGCCCCTTCGATTACCTGTTCAGCATCGTCAACGAGCGTCTCCTGTCCGATGAGATCCTGAACCTGCCTCGCGAACTGGCTATCAACTATCACGACGCCCTTTTACCAAAGTACGCTGGCATGCATGCCACATCATGGGCCCTTATGCGCCGGGAGGCCGAGCACGGCATCACCTGGCACGTGATGACGAATCAGGTGGATGCCGGCGACATTCTGAAACAACGCTCGATTTCGATCGCGCCACGTGAGACTGCGCTGACTCTGAACGCCAAGTGCTACGAAGCGGCTCTGGAGACGTTCACGGAGCTGATTGACGATCTCGCCTGGCGGCGGCTCAGGCCGCGAAAGCAGAATCTGGAGGAGAGAACCTTCTTCGCGCGCGATCGCAGGCCTCCGGCCGGATGCGCGATCTCCTGGACGCGGAGCGGCGAGGATATCGATGGCCTTGTTCGGGCTCTCGATTTTGGACCGTACCCCAATCCGCTGGGACTGCCCAAAATCGTCGCGGACGGGACATTCTTAGGCGTCACGCGCACGGAGCTTCGTGAAAGGTTGCCGCTGGCTCCGCCAGGGACGGTGACCGAAATTGCGCCAGGTGGAATCAAGGTGTCAACCGTTACCGGCGAAATCGCGTTGCGCCAGTTCATGACCCTTGAAGGTGAGCCGCTCTCGCCCGCCGAGTGTGTTTCCAGACTTGGTCTGACGGAAGGACACCGCTTCGGCGAAATCTCACCCCAAAAAGCGGCCTGCATCAGCGCGCTGGACGCCGTCTGCGCCAAGCACGAGGGCTTCTGGCTGCAGAAGCTGGCCAGCTTGCGGCCCTTGGCGCTACCCTTCGGGGATTCCCGGGCCAGCCGCGGGAACGACGGCGGCAGACTCGAGTGTCGGCCGATGCGATTACCCGAAGATGCCCTCAGATACTTCAGGGGACGCAAGCCGGAAACGGCGGTTCCCGACCTTCTGAGTGCCGCTGCCGCGGCTTATTTGGCTGGCCTCGCAAATGTCGAGGCGTTTGATGTCGGGTTTTCAGATTGGGAAACACGGCTCGAGCTGACCGGCCTCGAGGAAATCTTCGCGACTGTTGTCCCGTTGCGCTTCGAGGTGAATCGCGCGCGCGGTTTTGAGGATTACTCTGGTGAGGCGGTTGAGCAACTGGCGTCTGTCAGGCAGCGCAAAACCTATGCGCGAGACATCGTGGCGAGGTACCCCGACCTCCGATTGTTGCGTGGCCATCGCGGGTGTTTCCCTATTGTCTTGATGAGGGTTCGCGAATTCGATGAGCGCGAACTCGCCACCGGGATGCGCTTGACGCTGGTTGTCGCCGAGGAGGGAGCAGAATGCGTCTGGGCATACGACTCCCATTGGTTGGATCGCAATGACGTAACGAGGATCGGGGACGGGTTCGCGACCTTCCTGCTGCGTATTGCGGCCAATCCACGTCAGCCCATGGCCGAGCTTCCCTTGATTGGCGAAGGTGAGCGCCGCCGTGTTTTGTATGAGTGGAACCAGACGCGGGCCGAGTATTCCAGGAATCTCTGTCTGCACAATTTGATTGAAAAGCAGGTCGATCGGTCGCTGGAACGTGTGGCTCTGGTTTGTGAGGAGCAGAGCCTGACCTACAGGCAAATGAACGCCCGGGCCAACCAACTGGCGCACTTTTTGCGAGCGCGAGGCGTGGGTCCCGAGGTGTGCGTAGGCATTTGTATGGAGCGATCGATTGAGATGGTGCTGGCGCTGCTGGGCATCCTGAAGGCTGGTGGCGCATACCTGCCCCTCGACCCGAGCTACCCGCGAGAGCGCCTGGCTTTCATGCTGGAAGACTCCGCCATGCCTGTGCTGCTCACCGAGAGCCGGTTGACGAATGAGCTTCCCCGGCACCGGGCCGACATGATCTGCCTTGACCCGGACTGGTGGAGAGCGTCGGGCGAGAGCGAAGAGAACCCCGCCACGGAGGTCGGCCCGGATAACCTGGCCTACGTACTCTACACCTCGGGGTCTACAGGCCGGCCGAAGGGCGTGCAGGTTGAGCATCGAGGGCTGACCAATCTGGTGGAAACGCAGTCTCGAGTTTGTGATATCCAGCCGGGAGACCGGGTGCTTCAGTTCTGCTCGTTGAGTTTTGATCCTTCCATTTTCGAAATCGGCGCTGCGCTCCACTCGGGCGCCACGCTGGTCATCGCCGCGCAAGCTTCGTTATTGCCGGGAAGGCCGCTGGCGGATCTTTTCCGCCGGCAGGCCGTCACCACCATCGTTCTTCCACCGTCCGTGCTTTCACCGCTGCCGGACGAAGACTTCCCCTCGCTGCGAACCCTGATCGTGGGCGCCGAGCCGGTCACAACAGAGTTCGTAAAGAGATGGGCAGCAGGCCGCCGCATCTTTAACATTTACGGAGCCACCGAAACCACGGTTTTCTCGACCATTGCCGAGTGTTATTCCGACGGCACCAAGCCTACCATCGGCCGGCCCATCGCCAACAACCGGGTCTATCTGCTGGACTCCGGCCGGCAACCGGTGCCGGTTGGCGTGGCAGGCGAGCTGTATGTCGCTGGCGTAGGCGTTGCGCGCGGTTACCTGAACCGGCCTGAGCTGACGGCAGAAAGATTCACGACGGACCCCTTCGACGCCGCGCCGGGCGCGCGTCTCTACCGCACTGGTGACCTGGCTCGTTATCTGCCGGACGGCAACATTGATTTCCTCGGACGGGTCGATAACCAGGTGAAAGTCCGCGGGCATCGCATCGAGCTGGAAGAGATCGAAGCCGTGCTGAGCCAGCATCCTTCGGTGCGAGACTGCACGGTCATCGTCCGGGAAGATAAACCCGGTGACCGGCGCTTGGTTGCCTACTATGTCGCTCATCATGCGGGCTCTCTGCCGGTCGGCGAGCTTCGTGGATTTCTGAAAGGCAGGCTGCCGGACTACATGGTGCCGGGGATTTATGTACCCCTGGAGGCGCTGCCGCTTTCACCGAGCGGCAAAGTGGATCGGCGTGCCCTGCCTGCGCCCGCCCCCACGCGCGCGGAGGCCGTTGAAGCGCCCGCGGCGCCGCGAGATTCCCTCGAGCTCACACTGACAAAGATCTGGGAACAAACCTTGGGCGTCCATCCGGTCGGTGTGAACGACGACTTTTTTGAGATGGGCGGCCACTCCTTACTGGCGGCGGAGATGTTCGCCCAGATTCAGAAGAGCCTGGGACGGAAGCTTCCATTGACCACGCTGTTTCAGTCCCCAACCGTGGCGAGGCTTGCTGAGGCGATCCGCGGCCAGGAATCTGGTCCATCCTGGCGGGTTGACATACGGCCAGGAGGATCGAAGGCGCCCTTGCTTTGTATCCGTGCCGGCCTGGAGTTCCGCGACGTTATGCGTGAGCTGGGTCCTGACCAGCCGGTTTACGGCGTGCGCGACCATGACATTCTTGACCGGCTAGGCTCCTTCACGCTTGAACAGATGACGGCCGAGTGCGTGCAGCGCGTCCGGCAGCTGCAGCCCCAAGGTCCGTACTTGCTGAGTGGTCACTGCCTGGGTGGCTTGATGGCCTTTCGAGTAGCTCAAGCGCTACAGGCGCAAGGGCAGGAAGTCGCGTTTCTGGCCTTGTTCGAAGCCGACAGCCCCGGCTATCGCCCCCGCTTTGGGCGTGGCGGAGGATTCGTACGATTCAACGCTTCGAAAGTGCGGCTCCATGCGAGCGACCTTCGGCAACTCGACTGGCAACAGAGGTTCCGCTACCTGAAGAAGAGACTGAGAAACCTCTTCAAGGTCTCCCTTCCCGGAAGGCTGAAGCTCGTGTGCGTCGCGATCCTGCGTTTGCTTGGCCGGCCTCTGCCTCGGCTCCTGCGCGAGGAACGGTTGCGCCAGCTTGCTCAGGACAGTCCGTCGGGCTTCTATGCCGGCCGCATTACTGTCTTCCGGGCGAAGCGCCCCAGCGGCGGCAATCACGATCCGGCACTGGGCTGGGGGCGATTCGCCACGCTGGGTGTGGACGTGCACGAGATTCCCGGGGATCATCAGGACATGTTCAAACCGCCGAATGTCCAGCTCATGGCACGGCAGTTCCAGCAGTGCCTTGCCGAAGCTCAATCCAGGATATAGGCTACATGGCTGGTGTCGGCGTATGCGAATTCCGTCCGGGTGGCCCGGCTCAATCCTATTCGCCGGCTCCGCAATGGAGCTGCTCGCCCGCCGTAAGGCCGCGAAGAGCTTCTTCTTCAGAACAATGAAATCGAGCGGCGACCTCGCGGGGATCGGGTGGCGCCAGGACTCCTCCCTCGGCTTCGATTACACGAAGAGACTCCTGCCACCATCGGGCAATCTCAGCAACGACATCGGGGTGGATCCTGGAAGCACGCGAATCCATGACAGTTCCCTGCACCCGGCGGCTCAGCCACAGGCTGTTTGGAGGCGGTGATCTTCCGCCACCTGATTGACGATGGCTTCGGTCGGACACTGAATCACGCAAGCGCCACAGCCCACACAAAGATCCGGGTTCACGAAGAGCATTTTGCGGTCTTCGCTCGCGGCGAAACAATCCACGGGACAGACGAGATCGCAGAGCTTGCAGCCGATGCAGCGCTCCTCAAGAACAGCCAGCTTGAGGTCACACGCGCCATAAAACAATTTCGAGTAGCCGCAAGGCCACAGCGGCGAATAACTCGGAAAGGCTGTACCGGACAAAAAGGCCGCCAGGCCGAGAAGGAGGGTCCACTTCAACACAAAAAGCAATTCGGGGCGGCCACCAAAAGCCAGAACGGCGATCAGCCCCGCGACTCCGGGCAGCGCCAGAACCCCCGCTTTCTGCACAAATGTCTTGCCCGGCAGAACAAAACACCCCAGCGCGATTCCGGAACAGAACAGGGCCAGCAGCAGCACAAACCACGGCGCAATTCTCCAGCCGAAGGCCAGACAGGGAAACAGCGTATACCGCAAGCTCAGACTGCCCCACATCGCCGCTGCCATTTCGAGGCGCTGTTTGCGGTCAAAGGAGACACGCATCATCGCTTGAGGTTTGCGACGGGTGCGCAGATATTCCGGAACGTCCGCCGCCTCAACCGGTCCAAACACGCCGGCCCAACCCGTGCGCCGCCGAAGCTCGAAGAGGTTGATGCCCGTTGCGCAGAGCTCCGGCAGGATCAGCCTTCGGTGGTCCACCAGCTCGCCGATGCGGGTGGTTTTCAGAATGGAGATGACGCTCTCGATGCTGAAACGCCCGCCGCTCGCCGCGCACCACACGTCGACGCCGGCGGCCGGCGCCACCAGCAGCCAGCAGTCAATTCCAGACAGAGCACGGCAAACGCGGCGAACCGTCAGATCGTAGTTCGTGGTGACCAGCACCGGAGACCGCCGCCCCGGGCTGCCGATGCGAATCAAGCGCGGTCTGGTCGGATAAGGCACAACGCGAAACGCCACTTGGAATAGCCGCTTGGGCAGCTCCAGGACCCGGCTGAGGATTCCGCGGGCCGGCTCATAGCGTTCCGCTCGCGCGGCTGTGGCCGCGCCATTCGAGGACGGAACCGTCACCGTACCGCTGCGGGAGCGGGCGTCAGAGGTGTCGGTGGATTGCACTGCTTCCCCGGCCCCGTTCATAACCCCCTTTCGGCCTGCTGTAACTCCAGTGTTCCAGCCAGGAATCTCTTCGAGCCCGTAGTTGAGAGGCCTGCCGCTCGTAGCCTCTGTTCAAGATCAGACAGGGGATGGCTTGCCGGAGGCACCACCAGGAAGGTCAGCAGCATGAGGGGAAACTCGATGACATAGTAGAGAACTTTCTTGAACCAGTTGCTTGTCTTCAGATCCTTTGCCTGCAAGACCAGAAAAGTCACGAGACGCAACGGGAATCGCAGGAACCGGAAAAGCCAGCGTCGCACAGCTTGCCGAGGCTCCACTTCATCGACCACAATCAGCCGCCCACCGGGTTTCAGGACCTCCCGGCACTGCTGAAAAACGCAGTCGATTTCGTCATCGGAAAGCTCGCTGAAAACAAGGATGCCGATCACGCGGTCGAAAGTCTCTTTAGCGAAGCTGTCCTCGATCTCCAGGGCTGAAAGCCGCTTGAACTCCACTTGCCTCCCGCCGCCCTGGTTTCCATCCAGGCTCTCGCGGGCAGCCTGCAGCATTTCTGCCGAAGTATCGATGCCGGTAACCTGGACTCCTTGCCGGGCCAGCATGCCGGCGAGCGTGCCCGGGCCGCAACCAATCTCGAGCACGCGTGCGCCGGAGTCGATCGCTGAGGCGGCAATTTCTTCGCGTATCTTCTGCAGCCTGCCGAACGTCAGCAGCTGCATCCACACGTCGAATCGGCGTGGAGCCTCTTCGAACAGCTTCATCAACACGTAAGGCATGACTCGAACCCTGAGCCCCGGAACCTCACGCCCTGGCTAATGGGCCCACCAATCCGCTCGGGCAACTCTCTACACCGCAAAGTTCGACTTGTGACCCCGGTAGAAGATTCCCATTTCCCGATTGGCTGCGGAAACGGATTCCAGGGCCCTGCAGAATTCGTCGATTTTCCCGCCCGGCAGCACTGCGAGCAGCCGGTTTTCACTGATGTCGGTGAATATTCGCATGCCCAGGCAACCCAGTGACAGCGTTGACTGCGCCCTGGCGAACGCCACCGGCAGCGCGGCGCACGAGGGTCGCCCGAAAGTAGCCGCCGGCATCGATTCGGTCCAGCGGCAGGTGCCTGCCGCTTCGCCGTACACCATGGCCTGCGCGGGAGTCAGCCACATCAGGACGAGATCCGGCTCCATGGGGAAGGCGTGCAAGGGCCCGTACACGATACCGCTCTTCTTTTTCTTCACCGTCGGTATGTTCGCCGGCTCGTCGGCCGAGATATATCCGACGCCGCACATTTTCTGCACCACGCCCATGAGGTTCTGCTGCACGTCGCTGGGCATTTCAAAACCCATGGTCATGGCACCGATGGGACAATTGAAGTGCTTTTCAGCGGGAGCGTAAAAGACGCTCGTCTCGGCCTGACGCCAGAAAGTGCAGGCCGAAGGTACGTCCTGTTGGGACACGGGCATTCCGCTGGGCTCAGACTCGACAAACGACAAGGCCACAGGAGGGCTTGCCAGTCCCAGTTTGGATGAGATTGCTCCAGCGACGTCTTGGTAGTTCATACGGTTCCCCCTCTCGGGCTCATCGCCCGGCTCCTCGATTTTTTGTAAAGCTCCTCTTCACCGCAAACGATTTTCACGTCCCTTGCGCCTTCAGCTCAGATCACGTTCGGAGCAACCTGCTCCTCAGTCGGCTCCGCTCAGCAGAACCACGGTTCGCTCAGATACGGTATGGTTGCTCTTGCCGGCACGTCGTCGAGGCGCAATTCCCGGAGACCGGCGGCAGTGCTCTCATTCTCCTGATTCGCCCTCTTCCACACTTCGAGAAATGTCTGCCGGCGATTCCTGCCCTGGCACTGGCCCTTCTTCACGAGTGACAACACGTCCTGATAGAGCCGGTCAACCCGCTGGTCGGAATGCGCCCAAGGGTAGCACAATGCCGCCCCGTCAAACCGCCCCACGAACCGCCGCACCTCGGTCAGTTCAAGCAGCTTCGAGCCCATCGGGATGAGCAGCCGGATGGCGTATTGGATGGGCGAGATGTTCTCCACCAGCCCCAGTTCGGCAATTTCAGCCAGGAAGTCCCGATAGCTATCGAGCGAAGTCCAGGGTGTAAACGACACAAATGTCGGATTCAGCGCCAGGCCGATCTCGCGGAACCGTGCGACCACGCGCCGAAAATCCTCGCGAGCATGGCGCTTGTCAAAAATCTCCAGGACACGATCGTCAAACGATTCCACGGCGGTCGTCACAAACAGACAGCCGGTATCCCGCAAAGCAGGGAGCAGGTGCGCGTGAGTTAGCAGGTGCTCGACCTTGATGGTCACGTCATACGTGATCTCAGGAAATTCAGAATGGAACTCCTGGATAAGCGCGGCCGCGTGCTTGGGGCCATTGAAGAAGTCCGGGTCGCCAAAGGTGATGTGGCGCGCGCCGGCATTCACCTGGCTCCGGACGTCTTCCAAAACCACCTCTCTCTGGACAATCCGAAATCGGCCTTCATAAACGGGAACAATGGGGCAATGGCGGCAGAGATGTTTGCATCCCCGGCTGGCTTCGGTGTATCCCACCGTGCGGCGCCCGCCGTCGCTCAGGTTCAAATAGGCGTATCGGGACAGCACCGGAAGGCCGCTGCGGTCAGGAACCAGGAAGGTCTGTCGAGCCAGCGACACCACAGGTTCGCTCTGGAGAGCGTTCACGCCAGGTTCGCCCCCGGCCGAGAGTCTTCGGACCAGCGCCACTAACCCCGCTTCGAATTCTCCGCCCAAAACCGTTTGTACTCCCAGCCCCCGTAGAAAACTCTCGTTCACCGGCGCGTACAAGCCATAAACACAGATGTGCGCGTTCGGATTCATCTCTCTCACACGCGGAATTACACGAGCCGCGATGCGGGTGGCCGTGTGCATGGGGACATGGAACGCGATCAAGTCCGCGGGTGCAATGGTTTTCTGCGCCAGCGGCTGTACGGCAAGATCAACGGTGGCGACGGACACGCCCAGTTGCTTCAGCCAGGCGGAGGGGGAAGCGAGCCCAAACGGCTGGTGTCCTAGGTCATACGTTGATACCAGTACAACGTTCACCGACCTCACCCTCTTCCCTGCAGTTCTTCCCAGTGTCAGCCATGCAAGTTGCCAAAGATACTCGCATACGGTCGCTCATGCCGTCAACTCCCTTCCGACACAATAGCGGTTTGGGAATCTGACTCGTTTTACTCGCCCGAATTCCGTGAAGGCTTCCTCTTTTCGGAACTTGCGCTCCGCCGCTAAAGCCTCCACCGCCGTAACTTGCCTGTCCCAGGTGGGGAAAAGTGAGAAAAGCGAGAGACTTTATTTGCAGCCTGATTTCAACAACTTGGAGGCGAAAGTGTAAAAAATACCCGGCAGTCGATGATGCGAGGGCGTCCGTTCGCGGGACAATGATCTCGGTTTGGGCTGAATGCCTTCCGACGCGTTCCAACGGGTCCCATCGCTGCGGCGTTTCCACGGGTTGACTCTGCAGCAGGCTCGAGAGTGTATGCTAGGGACGTGGCAACGATCGGATTTCAGATCGGCGGGGTATCGGCGCAGACCGCGCTGAGTGATGAAAATTGAGATTCTCTACATCGCGGGGTGCCCCAACTACGACGCCTCGTTGGCTCGCCTGCGAAAGGTGCTCCGGCAGGAAGGCGTCGCGGCCCAGTTGTCAGAAATCGAGGTGAAGGATGAGGCGGCCGCGAGGGCACTCAACTTCATCGGGTCGCCGACGATTCGGGTGAATGGACTTGACATCGAGATTGAGTCCCGCAACATGAACGAGCCGGCCTTCGCCTGCCGGCGATACGCGGGCGGAGCGCCGTCTGAAGCGATGATCCGGAGCGCTTTGCGAGAAGCGGCGAGAGCGTTGAAAGATGCCTGAGCAAACCCATGCCGCTGCCACGTCGACCGGGTCAGGGCGCCCTCGCGGTGCGCACGCCGTGTTCGCCAGCCTCGCGGCCATCGGCAGTGTGGTGGCCGCCTCGAGTTGCTGCTGGCCCCTTTTGCCTTTCGTAGCCGCCGCAGGATTCGCTGGCAGCTCCACTTTTCTCTCGGTCGCGAGGCCCTATCTGCTCGGGATCTCGGTCTTGTTTATCGGTTACGGCTTCTACCAGGCGCGACGCGTGAAGCGGTGTGGGCGTCGGCCGAGCGTCGTAACGTCTTTGCTCTTGTGGACGTCGGCAGCCATCGTCGTGATGGCTGTCTTTTTTCCGCAGGTCATGGCCAACGCGGTTGCCGACCTGCTGGCTCGATAAGCGAATGAAGGCCAGATATATATTGGGCGCAATTCTCGCTGCCGTATTGATCGGTGGATTGGTTCATTTCTACGCCGGAAGTCAGGTGCCTTCAGGCCAACCGCTATTGCAGTCCCTCACGTCTGCGAACATCGCCACGATCAAGTCGGCATTCAACGCCGACCAAGGCGACGTTCGGGTGCTCGTGTTCCTGTCACCGACTTGAATCGTCTGTTTGCAGGGGGCTTCTGCAACCGAGCACATCCTGGAGGAATTCGGCGGCAAACCGGTGCGAGCGTTCGTGGTGTGGGAGCCGGTATTGCCGACGGACTGGTCCTCGCCTTCCACGGCCGCCTTGCGGCGGATCTCCGACCCGCGCGTTTCCCAGTACTGGGACAAACGCCGTATCATCTCGCATTCGATGGGCGAGCACGATCGCCGCAGCATCGTTTGGGATCACATCGCCGTGTACCCACCCGGAGCCTCCTGGAAGGATCTCCCTGCCCAAGCGGTCTATGAGGGTGGACCTGTGGTTTACGTGACGGAGCAGGCGCGCGCGGCCGTCAAGCAGGCTTTGGCGGGGCAGGCGGTCCCAAGTCAAGAGCACGGGATTCGGTAACTTCAGTAGATGAGCCTGGGATAGATTTTGGTGGCGATCGCCACCAACAACAGGACGATTAAGCTGAGTATGGTCAAGTCGAAACTCAAGCCGTACGTGCTTTGTCCGCCGCGAACCATCGCCGCCCGAAGAGCGTCCACCAGGTATGTCAGTGGGTTAAAGCCGCTGATCCGTTGCAGCCATCCGTTCATCATCTTGAGGGGATAGAGCGCATTGCTGGCGAAGAAGAGGGGCATGAGGAGCAACTGGTTGATACCCATGAATCGCTGGCGTGTCCGGAGCAGGCACGCGACGATAAGAGACAGGGCGCAAAACAACATGGCGCCCAGGGATGTGAACGCGATGACCTGCAAAACCATGCCCGGATTGGCGCGAACCCGCACGCCCAAGAGCACCGCCAGCCCGTAAACGACGGCCGCGTGCGGCAAGGTTCTAAGCGCGGCTGAGAGCGTCTTCCCGAGCACCAGCGCCGATCGCGAGGCCGGGCTGGAAAGAAACTTGTGCAGGATGCCGAGATCGCGCTCCCAAATCAAGGCGATTCCGTAAGACACCGAGACGAAGAGAACGCTCTGAGCCAGAATCCCCGGCGCTATAAAGTCCAGGTACGGGATGCCGCCCGTTGGCATGTCGCGCAACCGGGAAAATACCCGGCCAAAGACAATCAACCAGAGCGCAGGCTGCACCGAACGTGTGATCAGCTCCTGCGGGTCGTGAAACAGCTTGCGAAGTTCAGCCTCCGCCACGGCGACCGTCTGTCGGAGGAATTCGAGCAAAGGGTGCTGCTCAGCCCAGGCGGCTCGCGGTATCACGGTTTCGGGCAACATCCTCGAGATTCCCTTCCTGATCTGTCGCAGCGCCCGTGTAGTGGGTGAATGCGTCGTCCATCGTAGCATGGGCACCAGCCGAAGCCTTCAACTCGGCGGGCGAGCCGATGCCGACTACCCTTGCCCGGTGCAGGATAGCGACGCGATCACAAAACGTGTCCGCTTCGGTCATCTGATGGGTTGTCAAGAAGATGGTGGTTCCCTCATTTCGGTGAAGTTCCTGAAGGTGCTGCCACACCGTTCGTCTGGCCGTGGGATCCAGACCTACCGTGGGCTCGTCCAGGAAGAGAATCGATGGCCGATGAAGTACGGCGAGCCCGATCTCCAGCCTGCGCACCATGCCGCCGGAGTATCGTTGTACGAGTGTGGAGCGCGCTTCACCCAACTCCATAAGGTCGAGCACAGTTTGAATTCGCTCCTGACGCTCCGAGCGCGGCAAACCATAGATCTTCGCAAAGATAAGAAGGTTCTCGTATCCCGTTAGTCCGCCGTCCGCCGAGATCGCCTGAGGCACATAGCCGATCCGGCGCCGAATCTGACGCGGCTGCCGCACGACGTCGAAGCCTGCGACCTCTGCCCCGCCTGAGGTCGGCGGCAGCAGCGTGGTCAGCATTTTAATGACCGTACTCTTGCCTGCACCATTTGGGCCCAGCAGTCCAAAGATGGACCCTGGGGCGACGTGGAGACTGAGCTCATCGACCGCAGTAAGTCGCGCGAAGCGCCGAGTCAGTCGAGTCGTCTCTATGGCTGGGACGGCCATTGACACCGCGACAAAACCGCTCGCGGCCCATTTGGGGTACGGGTGGCCTCAGCGGTCTCCTAACGCTGTTGATGCTGGCGAAAAGCTCGCGCGAAGCCTACTGTCGCAGGAGTTCCGCATGTTCGTCAAGAGAGATGCCAGCCTTAGCCTCTGACAAGAAAGTGCCGGTACACAAAGGCCCCTGCAATAGCCGGGGACGGCGCCTCCGGCTTCGGAGCCCCTGGAAGGCTTCCCCGAACCGCCACCGGACGCAGAACTCGCTCCGGGCTGGATCGTGTGTCAGATCTGTGGCCGCCGGGGGCGCTGGGTGAACCCTTTTTTCCGAGGTGCCCCATGATTGCTGAGGATCAAGTCGCTCAGATCCGTCACCTGTTTCACGCCGAGCGTTGGAAAATCGGCACCATTGCAGCGCAACTGCACCTGCATCCCGATACCGCGCGCGCCGCGCTCGACACCGATCGCTTCCGGAGCCAGCCTCGACCGCGTGTTCGCGTCACCGATCCTTACCTCGACTTCCTGCGTCCGACCTTGCAGCAATATCCTCGTCTGCGCGCTACCCGACTCTTCCAGATGATCCGCCCGCGCGGTTACGCCGGCAGCATCATCCAGCTCCGTCGCGTCGTGGCCGAATTACGCCCACCCCAAGGGGAAGCTTTTCTGCGTCTTCGCACCTTCCCCGGTAAAGAATGCCAAGCCGACTGGGCCCACTTCGGGAAGTGACCATCGGTCGCGCCCGCCGTCGTTTGTCCGGCTTCGTCCTCACTCTCAGTGTCCGTTAAGGTGTCCTGCAACTGACTACTGAGGTCACCTCGTGGCATTTTTGGTGCCTCCGCACGCCTGTAGTCGCTTGATTCCATTGGAGGACGCGCCAGCGGGGAGAATTGCTAAACCGTTGTACAGGCCAAAACCTGTACCCAGGGTTCGAATCCGTGCTTCTCCGCCAGTGCCGCAAAACGACCCAGGTTCCCTCAAGAAGGCCATTTATGCGATGGATCGAGGTGTTGCTTAAGTCGGTTGTATCTCTGTTTCCACCCAATTTCGGTTGACGCAGCAAGGCTTTAGGTGCTACAAAAGCCAATTCAGCCTTTGTACTGATTCCAGGTCTTGTAACGCATTCATAATCCGCAGTGCGTCCTGGATTAGCTTCAACGGGAGGGGTATATATGCAAGCTGGACAAACCCGGCGGCCCAACCGCCTGGTTCGAGGGGGGACTGTCTCAGTCCTCCTTGCGCTCTTTTACGTTTGTACTCTCCGGACATTGCCGGCGCAGGACGCTCGGTCGCAGAAGGCAGTGCAGAATTCATCCCCGGGCGCCGCACCTTCGGCTCTCGCCCACATGCGGCCGCATCTGGCCGAGGCGTACGGACGCCTTCCGTTGAGTTTTGAGGTTAACCGCGGACAGGCGCCCGAGCCGGTCGAATTTCTGGCGCGTGGCGCCGGATACACCCTGTTTCTGACTCCGGACGGCGCCACGCTCGTGCTGACCGGCCCGCAGGCCGGCGCCCAGGACGCCGCGCATCGCTCAGAGTTGACGATGCGGCTCGCCGGAGCCGATCCAGCAGTGACGGCGTCCGGCGTTGAGAAGCTTCCGGGTGAGGCCAACTACTTCCTCGGCAACGACCCCAAAGCGTGGCATACGCATATTCCGACGTTTGGCCGCGTGGCCTACCACAACATCTACCCGGGCGTGGACCTGGTCTACTACGGGCATTCCGGACAGCTCGAATATGACTTTGTGGTGGCGCCGGGCGCAGATCCCAGGCAGATCCAATTGGCTCTCGATGCCAAGCCGCACGTTACGGCCAACGGCGATCTGGCGCTGCCGATGGGTCTGAGCGAGGTCCGGTTTCAGAAACCCGTAATCTACCAGACGGAGCCCGAGGGAAGCAGGCATTACCTGGACGGCGCTTATGCGATCGCCTCGGATCGACCGAGCGCGCACAGTCCGAAAGAGTCGCGGGTCGGCTTCAAGGTTGCGAACTACGATCGCAGTCTGCCGCTGGTGATCGACCCGACGTTCACTTATTCGACCTACCTCGGCGGCACGGGCACCGACAGCGCTCTCGGCATCGCCGTGGACAGCACAGGAGACGTGTACGTCACCGGCCGAACCAGCTCCACCAACTTTCCGGTAAAGAGCGCTTACCAGCCGACCTTCAGCGGCGGAAGCACGGACGCTTTCGTAACCGAGATCGGTCCGGACGGGCTTTCCCTCGTTTACTCCACGTACCTCGGCGGCGCAACGCCTGTCACAACTTCGACTTCTCCGGCTGATTCGTTTTGCGGGGTGCCAGCGGGCGTGACGTCCGCCATGAACGCCGGAGCTGCCATCGCTATCGACGTAACGGGCGCGGCGTATGTGACGGGAAGCACCAATACGAGCAATTTCCCGATCACGACGGGCGCCAAACAAATCGCGATTGGCGGGGCGTTCGACGCCTTTGTAACCAAGCTGAACCCCGGTGGGGCTTCGCTAAGCTATTCCACTTATACCGGCGGCACACAGAACGACTGCGGCACTGCCATCGCGGTGGATTCCGCCGGCGAGGCTTATGTGGCGGGTTCGACGAGTTCGAAGAGCTTCGTGGCGACCAAGAACGCTTATCAGACAACCCTCAATTCTTCCAGTGGAAACGCCTTTTTCATGGAGTTGAACTCCTCGGCCACTGCGCCGGCAGTCTACGCTACCTTCCTGGGTGGGAGCGGCGCCGATGCGGCGCAGGGCATCGCCCTGGATCCTTCCTGCACCACGACCAATTGCCCGACCTATGTCACGGGTCAGACTACATCGCTCAACTTCCCGGTGAGCGCGACGCCCTATCAGGACAAACCCGGGGGCGGAACAGACGCCTTCGTGGCGGAGTTTAATCCGGCCGGCTCCGGAAACACCTCGCTCGTCTACTCCACTTACTTCGGCGGTTCCGGAAACGACATCGGTTACGGAATCGCGGTGGATTCGACGGGTGACGCCTACATCGCCGGAAGCACCACATCGTCGAACCTCCCGGTCACCTCAGGCGTGTACCAGTCGGCCCTGACCGGCACCGAGGACGCCTTCGTGGCGGAGCTCAATCCGGCTGCGGCCGGAAGCGGCGCCCTGGCGTACTCCACCTACCTGGGCGGGAACAGCGTGACTTCAGCCTCAGCCATCGCTGTGGATTCGAGTGGCGATGCTTTCGTGACCGGCAACACCACGTCCACGAATTTCGTGCCGGCTTCCGTAGAAGCCCTCGCCCTGCAATCGACCTGTGCCACCACTTCCGGCGCTCTCTGCAACGACGCCTTTGTGGCCGCTCTTGCCTCGGGCGGAAGCTACCTGAGTTTTGCCACCTATCTTGGCGGGGGCCTTTATGACGCGGGCAACGCGATAGCGGTGGATGCTTCGGAGAACGTCTACGTCGCCGGCGCTACCCAGTCGACGGACTTTCCTGCGACCGCCGGCGTCTTCCAGCCTGCTTGCGCAGTTTCGACCACCGGCGCGTGCGGAAACGCCTTTGTCGCGGAGATCGGCCCCGAACAGCCGGCGGTCCAATTGGTTCCTCAGATTATCCCCTTCGGGGCGGAGGCCCTGGGCGTTCCGACAAAATCGGAGATCGTCACGGTGACCAACAATAGCGGATCGGCCGTGACCTTCAGCAGCATCAGCACGACCGGGAATTATCAGGTGGCCACGACCGGGACGTCGTGCTTCACCAGCGTTCCGCTGTCTTTCGGCTCCAGTTGCGCCGTTGCCGTCACCTTTACACCCAATCTTGCCGGAGACGGCGGCGCCAACCAGGGAACTTTGGTGCTAAAAGACAATGCAACCGGAAGCCCACAGAGCGCGCTCCTGAAGGGAACCGGCGTGACCTCGATCGTGGCCCTGAGCCCGTCCTCCCTAAGCTTCAGCGGGCAGTTCGTGGGCACTACCAGCGCTCCCGAGGACGTGACGCTGGTGAACTCGGGCTCTGCCACGCTCAACATCACCAGCGTCGCAGTGACGGCAGGCTCCGGATTTGCGGAAACGAACAACTGCAGCACCAGTGTCGCGGCGGGGTCGAGCTGTACCATCAGCGTGACTTTCTCGCCGACGACGAATGGAACGGCCAGCGGCACCTTGAGCGTCACGGACAACACCACGGGAAGCCCGCAAACGGTCACGCTGACGGGCACCGGTGAGAGTCCGGCGGCCAGCCTTTCTGCCAGCACTGTGAACTTCGGATCTCAAATGCTGAATACCACCAGCACGACTCCTCAGAAGGTGGTGCTCACGAATTCGGGCAACGCCAGCCTGAGCATCACCAGCATCAGCATCGGGGGGACGGATCCGTCGGAATTCACCTTGTCTCCCAGCAATCCGTGCGGTTCGACCGTCGCCCAAGGCAGTTCCTGCACCATTCAGGTGAACTTCAAGCCCACCTCGTCGGGGAGCCAGTCGGCGACGATGACCATTACCGACAACGCGCCCAATAGTCCGCAGGTCGTGGCCTTGACCGGCTCCGGCAGTGACTTTCAGGTTACGGTTTCACCGAGCAGCCAGACTGTGAATCCGGGCCAGACGACGACCTACACGCTGACCGTCGCACCGGTCTCCGGGGCCCAGTTCAGCGGCAACGTGGGCCTCACGTGCACGGGTCAGCCGATCAACACTTCATGCACCCTTTCGACCACCACGGCTAACCTGAGCGGCACAAACACCGTTAACTCAACTGTAACAGTAGTGACCAGCGCTCCCTCGCTCGCGCCCCGAGGTGTGGGTCGGTACCTGCATCCCGGAGGACGCTTGCCCTGGCAGGTTTGGGTGGTGCTGGGCTGTCTTCTGGCGCTTCTCAGCCTTGCACGACGCCGAGCCCGCGCCTACCTCGTGATGGCGACCGTGCTGGTTCTGGTGGTCCTGTGGATCGGCTGCGGCAGTGGTCTGACGCCGCCTGCCACCGTCGCCGCCGGGACTCCTGCAGGGACTTACACTCTGACGCTCAGCGGCACCGCCGGCAACCTGGGGCACAGTGTGACTACCTCGCTTACCGTCAACTGACGGCCAGATCGTCGGGCTTCGCCAGGGTCGAGTTTTACAGAACCACCCTGGCACGCCTGCCGGGTGCCGTTTCCGTTCCAGAAGGTTGCCTCCGGCAGATTTGCGCAGGCAACATCGATCTCCACCATGACCTGTCCGACATCTACCCGTATCACGTCTGCTTTTCGGGTCAACTAATTGGTTTTTACTGCTATAGCTAATAAAATTGGGTTGAATATGGCTGTGTGAATGCACGGGAAATTGCGGCTCGTTCTACATCTGACCTCAGGGCGCACTCGTAATCGAGCTTTTTTGGGGCTTCCTGGGGGCACGTGCTCGCAAACGTACTCTTACTCGACTTACTACGGTTACGACTACTCGAATGTTTGCACCCTGGACCAGCTCGGCTGCACGGAGTTCTCGGCCGGAGTGCTCGGCAAGGCACACGCCCTTGGAAACTAAGCAGAGGGCTTCGGGCTGGGGATTCCGATTGCGGGTCTCAGTACTGTGGCCAACTGTCAGTACCTCCCGCCCTTCGCGCTGACCGGCCGCCGCGCTGGGGTACTCCCGCTCCAGCCATTCGGCCAGCTCTTGCAGCCGGGCCACGCCTTCTCTTGCCGGCAGCCGGAAGGCCGCCCGCATCACCGCTTTCACTTGGGGTTTCGGCTTCGGCGGCAAATTGCTGCAGGCAAAATCAGGGATTTCCTCTATTGACCTGCCCCAGAGACACCGGTATGCTACGCACTCTTTGAATACGCTTGTCGAGTTGGTTGATACTCCCATAGCGTACGGCGCGGCATCGAGGACCGCGCGGAATTCAGTTGACAACGGCTTTTTTCGTGTGATATCAAGTGCGGGCTCGTTTTTGCATGTGGCCTTGGGGCGCAGCCGTAATCGGCTTTGGGGCTTCTGTTGGGGGGCGTGCTTGCGACGTAGCGCCGCCGGGCCGCACGCCCGGTCGGAAGGCAAGGGTTGTTCCTTGTTCGTTCCCTTTGAAGGGAAAACTCAAGAGGAGGATCGACAGTGAAGAAAATAGTCTGCTCATTGGCGCTCGCCGCAGCGCTAATTCCGTTTGTGGGGCGCCCAGCCGCCGCACAGGATGTGAAAGCCACGGCCATACCGTCACTGGATTGGATCATTGCCACAAGACCGGTGCCCGGAACCCTCACCATTACACCTCTGCACGAGGGAGTACCACCTCAACCCGCGTACTGCAGCCCCTGCCTTTTCTATGGTGGCAACTTTAACTCAAGTAACTCCAATGCCAACGGTCTGGCGAACGAGAACA
>JASHPE010000280.1 GCA_030038235.1 Terriglobia bacterium | reverse complement strand
ACACAATCATCCTCCAGGTACCCTGCAGCCGGCAGAAGCGCGGCGGATCCGAAAAGGGCGGGGCTTCAGCCCCGCCGCTACAGCATCGATCGGATATTTGCCGCCTGTCGCTTTCGGCGCCAGCCGGCGAGGTTCCGGGTTCAGAGCAGAGCCGGATTTCCCGGCCTTGGTGCGCGGACCGCTGCTACTGGTGTCATTTGCGGATTCTCCGCACGCAGTCATTCCCGCGTAAGCGGGAATCCAGGTCCTCGACATCGGATTCTCAGGGCTTGCTACATGGATTCCCGCTTGCGCGGGAATGACTGCGTTTCCCAGGGGATTCGCAAATGACAGGTGCACCGGGCCGGCGGATTTCAGGGCGTATTTCAAGTCATTCAGCCGATTGGCGGCGGGGCGATGGGAGGTGCGGGCGGGAGCTTCGCGGAGGGGCATAATTAGCCTCTAAGCGCCGGTCAGTCTTACCGGCCGGACGCCAAGCGGATCAAATTGCCCTCCCCAGGGAAGCTCTACTGTAGCATGAGTACACAGAATGTTGTCAAGAAAATAACTTGAGGGCGCGCGCGAGGAATGCGCCGCATTGGGCGGCCACAAGGGCCGCCCGTACGTCTGAAATTAGGACACTACCCCGGAGAGGGACGGTCTCCGAGCCCGGTCTCGTCGAAACCGATGCACTGGGACCCACCAAAGCCATGTACGGACGGGTTGCGCATCCCTTCAAAGAGTTGATACGCCTCGCATAACCTTTCCTCCGTCCGGTGCTCAATCCTCGCGATATCACACCCACGCACGACCACACGGGCAAGAGTGCGTGTGCTACCTGACGCTTGTGTTACCATAATCCCGAACGATCCTGCAGACTATGGACAACTCTCCGGTGACAAGCGGCAAGCTTCGCGTCATTCCCCTCGGCGGTCTCGGCGAATTCGGCATGAATATGATGGTCTTCGAGTACGGCGAAGACATCATGATCGTGGACTGCGGGGTGATGTTTCCGGAGCCCGAGTTGCTCGGCGTGGACATCGTCATCCCGGATTTGACCTATCTCCGGGAGCGGCGGGAGCATGTGCGCGCCATCGTGCTGACGCACGGGCACGAGGACCACATCGGCGGCCTTCCGTACGTGCTGGACGAGATCGATGTTCCGGTCTACGGCACGCCGTTCACGCTGGCGCTGGCGAAGTCGCGCCTGGAGGAGCATGGCCTGGCGGATTCGGTCGATCTGCGGGAGATGAGCCCGAAAGCGCCGTTTGACGTGGGACCCTTCAAGGTGGAGTTCATCCACCTCACTCACAGCATCATCGACTCGGGCGCGCTCGCCATCACTACACCCGTCGGAGTGGTGATCCATAGCGGCGATTTCAAGTTCGACCCTACGCCGACCGACGGACGGATCAGCGATCTGCATACGCTGGCGAACTACGGCCAGCGCGGCGTGCTGGCGCTCTTTTCCGATTCCACCAACGTCGAGCGCCCCGGCATGACGCCTTCGGAGCGCGGCGTGCGCGAGCGCTTTGCCGAGATCGCCGCCGAAGCGCGCGGTCGGCTGGTTTTCTCCTGCTTCTCCACGTCGCTCCATCGCATGCAGATTGTGGCTGACCTCGCACAGGAGTATAAACGGCGGCTTTGCTTCATCGGACGCAGCATGCATCGCAACTCCGAGATCGCGCTCGATATGGGGCGACTGCGCATTGCGCCCGGCGTGCTGACGACGCCCGAAGAGTTAGGCGGCCTGCCCCGCGACAAAGTGATGCTGGTGGTGGCGGGCAGCCAGGGTGAGCCCATGAGCGCCATGGCGCGCGTCGCGGTCGATAGCCATCGCTGGGTGACGCTCGAGCCCGGCGACGAAGTGGTGCTTTCGGCGCGCGTCATCCCGGGCAACGAGAAAGCCATCTTCCGCATGATGGACCACCTCTACCGGCGCGGCGCGCACGTCCACTATCAGGACGGCAGCACTCCGCCGGTCCACGTCTCCGGCCACGGCAGCCTTGAGGAACTGCGCCTGATGCTGAATCTGGTGCGGCCCAAGTACTTCGTTCCGGTACACGGAGAATATCGCCAGCTTGCCCGCCATCGCGAAATAGCCGATGAAGGCAATGCGGTCTCAGGGTCGACCTTTCTGCTCGAGGACGGCGCCGTGCTGGAATTCGATTCCGGGGGCGCGCGCCTGGCAGGGCAGGTGACGGTGGGCCACGTCTACATCGATACCGGATCGCTCGAAGAAGTGGGCGAGGTGATCCTCAAGGAGCGCCGCCGCATCTCGGAAGACGGCATCGTGGTGCCCATCCTGGCCATCAACAAGCAGACCGGGCTGCTGGAGGCGCCGCCGGAGATCGTGTCCCGAGGGTTTGTGCAGTTCGAAGAGGCGCCCGATCTGCTCGACGCGGCGCGCGACGTGGTCCTGCGCACCATCGAGAAGTCGAAGCCTGAAGAAGCCGGCGACTGGGGCATGATCAAAGACAAGATCCGGTCGGCGCTGCGGAAGTTCTTCGACCAGGAGCTTGGGAAGCGTCCGCTGATTCTGCCGGTGGTGCTGGAAGTGTAGGAATTGAGGATTGCTGATTGACGATTGCCGATTTTCAAACTGCAGCGGTAGGTTTCGCCGGCACGCTCGGGCTTCGCGGCGGCTTCGCGCCTACAGCGCGCCTTCGCGCGTGCCAATAGTCAGGGCGGCCACAAGGGCCGCCCGTACGTCTGAGATTAGGACTCTGCCGCCGTGGCGCGCTTCCTTGACCGCTCTCCCACCGTGTGTTAGCTTCCATACTTAGAGGCGTGATCGCATCGGGACCCACGCGCCCGTCGGAGAATAAATTGGCGACAGCAACCGGGCAACAGGCGCTCAAGCGAACGGCGCTGAACGCGGTGCATCGCGCGCTCGGCGCCCGCATGGTGGATTTCGCCGGCTGGGACATGCCGGTAGAGTATTCCGGCATCACCGACGAGCATGTGGCGGTGCGGACGCGCGCCGGGATGTTCGACGTCAGCCACATGGGTGAGATCGACATTCACGGCCCGGGCGCGCTGGCTCTCGTGCAGCACGTCACGTCCAACGACGCGTCGCATCTCAAGATCGGGCAGGCGCACTATTCGGCGCTGATGTATCCGAACGGCAGCTCCGTGGACGATTGCCTGGTGCATCGCTTTGCGGACGATCACTTCTTCCTCTGCGTGAATGCGTCGAACGCCGACAAGGATTTCGCCTGGATCACCGAGCATAATCGCTTCGACGCCGACGCGCGCAACGTCTCGGCGGAGTACTCGCAGCTTGCCGTCCAGGGCCCTCGAGCCGTGGCGATTATGAGCAAGGTCGCGGAGGCCGATCTTGCCGGACTGAAATATTATTGGTTCACGAACGCCACCGTTGCGGGCATACCCGGGATGCTGGCACGCACCGGTTACACGGGCGAAGACGGATTCGAGTTCTACTTTACGCCCGAAAAATCCGAGTATGTGTGGAACGCTCTGTTGGATGCCGGCAAGCCGGAGGGAATGATTCCCGCCGGTCTCGGGGCGCGCAACACCTTGCGCTTGGAAGCAGGCATGGCGCTGTACGGTCACGAACTGGACGAGGACACGACGCTGCTCGAGGCCAACCTGGGCTGGATCACCAAGCTCGGCAAAGGCGAATTCCTCGGGCGCGACGTGCTCGCGCGGCAGACAGAGCAGGGAACGCGTAAGAAGCTGATCGGATTTGAAATGTCTGATCGCGTTCCGGCCCGTGACGGATATCCCGTTTGGATGGGGCAGGAGCAGATCGGGCGCGTCACGAGCGGGTCGCCCGCACCGTTCCTGAAAAAGAACATCGGCATGGCTTACGTGAGCCGCGAAGGCCGGGCGCTCAGCCTTGATCCGGGCCAGGAGATCGAAATCGAAATTCGCGGCCGCCGCGCCCCGGCGCGCGTGGTGCCGCTGCCGTTTTACAAGCGACACAAATAAGGGGTCAGGGGCCAGGGATCAGGGGTTAGGGCAAAGCAGTCGGGTGAGTTTGTCGAACCTGGGATTCCAAGCCGAGATTGTTGCGGTGCTCATGAGCCAGGTGAGGATGAGGTATTCTGACTTCTGGCTTCTTTCTTCTGACTCCTGCTTTCCGACTTCTGCTTTCGAATGAGGGACCATGTACCCACCAGAGCTGCTTTACACGAAGGATCACGAGTGGATCCGGGTCGATGAGGAAATCGGCACGATCGGCATCACGGACCACGCCCAGAAAGAACTTGGCGACATCGTTTTCGTCGAGCTGCCCAAGCGGGGCGACCAGGTGACGGCGCACGAATCCTTCGGCACCGTGGAATCGGTGAAGGCCGTCTCCGAAGTCTTCTCGCCGGTCACCGGCGAAGTGACCGCGGTCAACAGCCGAATCAACGACCGTCCGGAGCTCGTCAATGAGGACCCGCACGGCGAGGCGTGGCTCATCAAAGTGCAACTGAAGGATCGGCGCGAGACAGAAAGTCTGATGACCGCCGATCAGTACGAGGCGTACATCGAGGGCTCCGCCGCCGAGTCGGCCGCCGAAGCTTCCAAAGGATAAGAACCTGATGCGTTATCTCCCGAATTCCGATTCCGATCGCGCTGCGATGATCGAGGCGATCGGAAAGAAGTCCGTGGACGAGCTTTTCGACCAGATTCCGGCCGATTTGCGTCTGCGCGATCGCCTGAACCTACCCGGTCCGCTTTCCGAGCCCGAACTGCTGGAGTTTTTCGAGCAAGCGTCGCGGGAAAGCGCGCGCGATTATGTTTCGCTGCTGGGCGCGGGCGCGTACGCGCATTACCGTCCGGTGGTGATCGATGCTCTTATCCTGCGCGGGGAATTCCTGACCTCCTACACGCCCTACCAGGCCGAGATCAGCCAGGGGAACCTGCAGGCGATGTTCGAGTTTCAGACGCTGATCGCCCAGCTCACGGGCATGGATGTGGCCAACTCCTCGCTTTACGACGGCTCCACGGCGACCAACGAGGCCGTGCTCATGGCGATGCGGCTGACGCACCGCGATCGGGTGGTAGTCGCGCGCACGGTTCATCCCGAATACCGGCAGGTGATCGCAACTTATGTTCAACACCAGGGCGTCGAGGTCGTGGAGACGCCGTATGCGCCATCAGGGCAGATCGATCTGGCGGCGCTCGAGGCTGCTGTCGACGATCAAACTGCCACGGTCGTCGTGCAGTCGCCGAATTTCTTCGGCGCTCTCGAGAACTGGGCGGCGGTCGCCGAAGCCGTCCACAAGTGTGGTGCTTTGCTGGTAAGCGTGATCACGGAGCCGCTGTCGCTGGCGCTGGTGAGGCCGCCCATCGAGGCGGACATCATCTGCGGCGAAGCGCAGTCCTTCGGCGTTCCGGTGGCTTTCGGTGGGCCTTACGTGGGATTTCTCGCCACCCGGGAGCGGTTCATCCGGCAGATGCCGGGACGTCTTGTCGGCGAAACCAAGGATTCACAGGGCCGTCGCGGCTACTGCCTGACTTTGGCGACGCGCGAGCAGCACATTCGGCGCGAGAAGGCGACGTCGAACATCTGCACCAGCCAATCGCTGATGGCCCTTAACGCCACGATTTATATGTGCCTGCTCGGTAAGAGCGGGATACGTGCGCTGGCGGAACAGAATCTCGCCAAGGCTTGCTACGCCGCGGACGAGCTTGGCAAAGTGCCGGGCGCTGCGATTCCTTTCCGAGCGCCCCACTTCAACGAGTTTGTGGTCAAAGCGCCCGGCGATTGCGGAGAACTCCTGGCTGCCCTGCGCGAAGAGAAGATCATTGGCGGTCTGCCGCTCGAGCGATTTTATCCTGAACTGAAGGATCACATTTTGGTTTGCGTCACCGAGATGGTCTCCAGGCGCGCACTCGACCGCACGATCGAGGTGTGGCACCGGTTCAGTCGTCCAGTAACTGAGAAGGTCGCTGACGCGGCAGCGGTAGGATAGAAGGTAGAGCTAACGACGATGGACATCGAGAGAAGTATTGAGATCCTGCTGAAGAATCAAGCCCGCATGGACGCCCGCTTCGAAGCGAAGTTTGATCGAGCTGAGGAGCGATTTCGCAGGTTCGAGGAGCAATTTCGCAGGTTCGAGGAGCAATTCCGCAGGTTCGAGGGGCAATTCCGCAGGTCTGAGGTTCGATTTCGCATGGCCGAGGCACGCCTTGACCGTCTGGAGCAAGTGGTTCGCCTGAATAATCGCGTGGTTTCGAGGCTCGTAAGATACGGCGTATCGCTACGCAGCGATGTTCGTCGCCTGACGCAGGCTCAGGCGGGCACTGACCGCGCCTTGAAAACTTTCATTCAAACGATGACTCACCGTAACGGCGGCAGGACAAAGCCGAAAGCCAACGGCAGAAATCAGGACTGAAACGACTGTTGATGCGGCAGCGCTAGGGCAGGCAGGTTAGAGCTAACGACGATGGACATCGAGAGAAGCATTGAAATCCTGCTGAAGAACCAGGCGCGGATGGATGCCCGCTTCGACGCCAAGTTTGATCGAGCCGACGAGCGATTTCGCAAGGCCGAGGCACGTCTGGAGCGTCTGGAGAGAGTCGTCCGCCTGAATAACCGCGTGGTGACCAGGCTGGTCCGATATGGTGTGTCGCTGCGCAGCGATGTTCGTCGCACTGACAGGGCGCTACGAACCCTGATTCAAACGGAGGCCAAGGTCAAAAACGAATGGAAGAAGCGATTGAAGCGGCTGGATTCTTGGTTGTCTCCGCTTCAGTGGGCACAATAATCTTGAGAACCCAATGGTAGATCGAATCAAAAATGCGACACCCCACATGACGCGCAACGAAGACTTGATCTTCGAGCGCTCCACGCCGGGAAAGACCGGCGCAGAGCTGCCTCCGTTGGACGTCCCGGCGCGGCCGCCCGAGCGGACGCTCGGCGACTTCTACCGGTCCGACATCGAGGGCTTCCCTGAGATCTCCGAACTGGACGTGATGCGGCACTTCACTCGGCTCTCCACGTGGAATTACTCCATTGACGCCGGCGTTTACCCGCTGGGTTCCTGCACTATGAAGTACAATCCGCGCTTGAACGAGACGGTGGCCCGATTCGCGGGCCTGGGCACCGATCACCCCTATACGCCCGAGCATCTGTCGCAAGGCTGTCTGAAGGTGCTTGCTGACACGCAACGCGCCCTGCTCGAAATCACCGGCATGGACGCGATCTCGTTGCAGCCTGCCGCCGGAGCGCAGGGGGAACTCACCGGTCTGCTGCTCATCCGCGCCTGCCTGCGCGAGCGCGGCGACGCCCGCCGTTACATCCTGGTTCCTGATTCGGCCCACGGTACGAACCCCGCCAGCGTGACGATCTCCGGCTATGAAGCGCTGCCTCTGAAATCCGACAGCCGCGGCTGCGTGGATCTGGCGGAGCTTGAGCGGCTCATGACCGGGGAGGTGGCCGGCCTGATGCTGACCAATCCCAACACGCTCGGCATCTTCGAACAGGACATCGAGAGGGTCTGCGACATCGTCCACGCCAAGGGCGGACTGGTTTACATGGATGGCGCCAACATGAACGCGCTGGTGGGCGTGGCGCGGCCTGGCCGATTCGGCGTCGATGTGATGCACCTGAACCTGCACAAGACCTTCTCGACGCCGCACGGCGGCGGCGGCCCGGGCTCCGGACCCGTTGCCGTCAAACGCCTGCTTGAGCCTTACCTGCCCACCCCTACGGTGGAAGAGCAGCCCGACGGAAGCGTCAGGCTGAATTACGATCGTCCGCGAAGCGTGGGACGTGTACGAGCCTTCTACGGCAACTTCGGCATGGCCGTCCGGGCTCTGGCCTACATTCTGGCCTACGGTCCGGCGGGCTTGCGGCAGGCGACGGAAGATGCTGTTCTCAACGCCAACTACGTCAAAGAACGCATCCGCGACTGCTACGACCTGCCGTACGACGCGCCTTCCATGCACGAGTGCGTCTTCTCGGACAGGCGCCAGGAGACGCGCGGCGTGCGCACGGGCGACATCGCCAAGCGGCTGATCGATTACGGATTCCACCCCTACACCACGTCGTTTCCCCTGATCGTGCACGGCGCCCTGATGATCGAACCCACCGAGAGCGCCGGCAAGCCGGAGTTAGACGCGCTTATCGACGCCCTGCGATCAATCGCGCAGGAAGCGGAAGAGGATCCCGCGCTGGTACAGAAAGCGCCGCACACCACGCGGGTCTCGCGTCTCGATGAGGTTGGCGCCGCGCGCAAGCCCATCCTGCGCTGGAAGCCTGCATCCGGGTAAGTGCAGGTCTTCTGCCTGCCCGGGCGGCCACTGGGTCGCCCCACCCTTCAAATCTATATTTTGGGCCGCGCACCAAGACCCACCACATCAGGTTGTGGTTTTCCCTTTACACGGCATCTTTTTCGTGTTAGTTTGCTTCTGAAGACTGAGGGGATTTCTCGCGCAAGCCTCACCCGAAGTGCGCCAGAAGCAAGGCTGTGAAAAAGGGCCGGCACGAGGGGCGGTTTTGACGGGAATCAAGTCACGATCTGTTGTCCGCAGAGCGGGTCCGGGTAAGGCCGCAGGCAGGACTCGTGCAGCCTCGTGTCTTCACGTCTCGGTTCGTCGCCGTCTGGCTGTCCTTTCACAGGTTCTGACTTTAAAAGCTATCGTCCGCAAGGAACTTCGTCAGAAGCTCGCGGGAGGAGTGTGTCTTGTTCAAGCTTAAGCGTGTTGAACTGATCGGCTTCAAATCGTTCGCGGATCGAACCCGGCTGGAGTTCGGCGCCGGCACCGCCGCCATCGTAGGGCCAAACGGATGCGGCAAATCGAACGTGGGCGACGCCATCAACTGGGTGCTCGGCGAGCAGAGCCCGCGCACGCTGCGCGGCGATCGTATGGCGGACTTGATCTTCAACGGGACGCGTCTGCGCCCCGCCACCAGCATGGCCGAAGTCAGCCTGACGCTGCTTGACGCGACTGCGCCCGAAGCGAAGCATCCGGTGAGAGCGATTCCGATTGCGGCGCCCGCCGATAACGGGGTTTCTGAGACGCCCGGCGCCGCAGACATCGCAGCCACTTCGCAAGTGCCTTCACGCCTGCACTTCCGCGACGGCGAGATCGTGATCACGCGTCGGCTGTTCCGCTCCGGCGAAAGCGAGTACCTGATCAATGGCGACACCTGCCGGCTGCGCGACATTCAAGATCTGTTCATGGGCACCGGGCTCGGCCCGGACAGCTACGCCATCATCGAGCAGGGCCGCATCGGCCAGATCCTGAGCTCGAAGCCCTCGGACCGCCGCGCCATTATCGAGGAGGCGGCGGGCGTTTCCAAGTTCAGAACGCGCAAGCGCCTTGCCGAAGCTAAACTGGAATCGTCACGCCAGAATCTGGCGCGCGTCACCGATATCCTGGAAGAAGTGTCGAAGCAGGTCGGAGCGCTCAAGCGCCAGGCGTCCAAGGCGCGGCGTTATCGCGAACTCAGCGCCGAACTGGCGGAGCGCCTGAAGCTGACCCTGACGTCGCGTCTTCTTTTGCTCGATGGACAGTGCTCGCGGTCGCGCGAGGATCTGGGTACAGCACAAAGCGCCTGCGCTGAAGTCGCGCGGGAACTCGAAGCGCTCGAAACGCGTGAAAAGTCGGCGGCTGGGCGCTATGAACAGCTCGAGGCGGAACTCGTCGCCCTGCGGGAGTCGATCGCTCAGGCCGATCTCGAGCGGGAACGCGTGATCTCCCGCCTTGATCAGATCCGGCAGCAGGTGGCGGCTCTCGGTCGTCGGCGTGACGATGCGGAGACGGAGCAAGGTGTACTGCGTGCGGAGTTGCAGAACCTGGAACAGAGGGTTGCGGACCGTTCGCGTCACGCCGAAGCCGTAAAAGCGGAGGCGCTCACCGCCGGAGAGACGGTGGACGGCTTGCTCGTTTGCCAGGCCGGGCTCGCCGCGACTCTACAGGAAGCGGAACATCGTCTTGAGGCTTGCCGGCACGCGCTGCTAGGGGCCGTGGCCAAGGGCGGGGAGATGCGCAATCAACGCGTGCAGAATGATGACGCGGCTGGTTTGATGGAACGCCGGGCGGCCCGCCTGGAGTCAGAGCGTGCCGAAGCCGCCGCGGAACACGCGCGTCTCACGGCGGAGCTTGAAGCTTGCCGCAGAGATCGCGAGGCGGCGGAAGGAACTCTGCGCACGGTTGCGGATGCGGCCGAGGACGCCGCCGCACGTCTGGAACGGGCTCGCGAGCAGGAATCGACGGAGCGTGCCGCGGTGGAGAGCCTGCGCGACGAGGTTTCGCAGGTGCGGGCGCGACACGAAGCTCTGGGCGAATCATTGGCGCGCCACGCATACAGCACGGAAAGCGTACGCCGCCTGCTTGCCGGGTCCATCGCGCATGAAAACGGCCATGGAAGCGGCAACGGCAGGAGCAGCGGCAATGGGAATGGCCAGGTTGATTTCAAGCCGCTCGGCGTTTTGGCCGATTTTCTCGAAGTCACGCCGGGATACGAGGAGGTGGTCGAGGAGTTCCTGAAACCGGAACTGGATTGCGTCGTCGTGGAGCGTCACGAAGACGCGCGGCACGGTCTTGATTTGTTGCAGCAGGAAGGCGCCGGACGTTCCACATTTTTCGTGACGCGCTTGCATTCCAATGGCCATGGATATGAAAACGGCGCCCCGAACGCGGCTGAATTGCCCGGGGTCACGGCGCGTCTGTCCGACCTGGTCCGCGTCGAGTCATGTCTCGGGCTCAATGGCGATCCGATGCTTCCCTCGCTCGCCCACGCTTATGTCGTGGAGGACGCGAGTGCGGCGGAGCGGCTTGCGGCGGATTATCCGGCGCATCACTTCCTCACACTGCGCGGCGAGCATTACCACCACCGGCTGGTTTCCGGCGGCAAGGGTCCGAGCGCAGGTCCCCTGGCCTTGCGGCGCGACTTCCGCGACTTGGAACGTCGCCTCACGGAAATCGAGCCGCAACTCGAAAAGGCACGGATTGCGCTCGCCGGCGCCACCGCCGAACGGACGCGCCTCGAAGACCGGGTGCGCCAGTTGAGCACGGCGCAGGTGGAAACCGAGAAGGATTCACTGCGGCTCAGCGAACGGCTGGGACAGAACGAGCAAGCGCTGGAGCGCGGCCGCCGTCGTCTGGAATTGCTGGAAAGCGAGTGGCGGGCCGCGGTCGAGGAAGGGGAGCTCCTGCGCCGGAGGCGTGCTGAGATTGAGCGTGAGCTGGAAGCCGCGTCTGCGGAACAGGCGCAGCGCGAAGCTGAAATCGCCGCGACTGGCGAGGCTGCGCGACAGCTTCGCAGCCAGGGCGACCGTCTGGCGCAGGACTTGGGGGATGCGCAGGCGCGGCGCAGCGCGCTCGATGAGCGCAGTCAGGCAGCCGAGTCGGAGCGTGCGGATTTGGAAAGCCGTCTCAATGTCACCGAGCTGCGGCGGGCGCGGATCGAGCAGCAGATGGCGGCGTGGACGGAAGAGCAGACTGCGCTTGCCGAGGAGTCCGGGCGGCTGAGCGTTGACTTGCAAGCACTGGAGAGCGCGCAAGGGCAGGCGCGCCTTTCGATGACCAATCTGACGGCGGAATCCCAACAGACTCGTCATGATCGCGATGACCTTGGCCCGCTTGTCGAAGCGGCGCGCGGCCGCTTGGACGCAGAACGCGAGAAGCGTTCCGCATGCGAAGTTGCGTTGGCGCGCGCCGAGTCTGATCTGAATCATCATGCGGCTCAGTGCCGCGAGGAGCTCAGCGCGGATCCTGCGAAATTGGCGGCGGCGTTTCCGCGCGAAACCGCTCTGGCCGGAGACGCGTTGGAAGCAGCCGAAAATGAGGTGCGCGATTTCAAACGCCGCATCGCCAATCTAGGTCCGATCAACATGATGGCTCTTGAAGAACTGCAGGAGGCTGAAACGCGGCTCACCTTTCTCGATACCCAGCGCCAGGACCTGCTGACCTCCATCGAGGACACCGCGCAGGCCATCCGCGAGATCGATGAAGTCTCCCGGCGGCAGTTCCTGCACGCGTTTCAGGCCATCAATGGCAACTTCGCTGAGACCTTCCGCACGTTGTTTGGCGGGGGCGTCGGCACCATGCGCCTTAGCGACGAATCGGATCCCGAAAGCGGCATCGATCTGGTGGCGCAACCGCCCGGCAAGCGTCTGCAGAATGTGCTTCTGCTCTCGGGCGGCGAAAAGGCGCTGGTGGCCCTGGCTCTGCTCATTGCCATCTTCCGCTATACTCCGAGTCCCTTCTGCATCCTGGATGAAGTCGACGCGCCGCTCGACGATTCCAACGTGGAGCGCTTCACGCGCATGATCAAGGCCATGAGCCAGACCACGCAGTTTATTCTCATGACACACAATAAGCGAACGATGGAGATCTGTCCGCTGATGTACGGTGTGACCATGGAAGAGCCCGGCGTGTCGAAGCTGGTCTCGGTCCGCTTCGAAACCCCACAGAGCGCCGAGCTGCCGACCGCAGCGTCCTTCTAACCGGCCGGCCTCTTGACGGTGGTCCAGCAGAGGGAAAGGCGTGCGGCCTTAATTCCAGTCCACATTGTTCTCAGCTTTCGCCTTCGTTTCGCGATTGACATTGCTGTGACTTCAACTAGAATGAGCATCAGCCAAGGATGAATACGTGACCCGACAAGCGACCCAATCCGTCTTACGGGAGTCTTCACTCCCCAGCGTCAAGCTTTTCTCCCGGGGCAAGGTGCGCGACGTCTACGAAGCCGGCGCGGGACGCCTGCTCGTTGTCGCCACCGACCGCCTTTCCGCGTTCGACGTGGTGATGGAGCAGGGAATCCCCGACAAGGGGCGTGTGCTGACCGAGCTTTCCCGCTTCTGGTTCGACTTGATGAAGGATTCCGTGAAGAGTCACTTCATCACGTCGAGCCTCTCGGAATTTCCGGCGGAATTTGGGCCCTATGCCGATCAACTTGCCGGGCGGTCCATGCTGGTCTTGAAGGCGAAGCCTTTCCCGATCGAGTGCATTGTGCGTGGATATTTATCGGGCTCGGGCTGGAAAGACTATCGTGCCACCGGCGCCGTTTGCGGCATCGATCTGCCGGCGGGCTTGCAGGAATCTTCGAAAATCGATCCGCCGATTTTCACTCCGTCCACCAAGGCTGAGACCGGGCACGACGAGAATATCACCTGGGAACAGATGGTGGCCACCATCGGCGCGGGACCTGCCGAAGAGTTGCGCCGCGGCAGCCTGGAGGTGTATCGGAGGGCGCGCGATTACGCGGAAGGTCGCGGCATCATCATCGCCGACACCAAGTTCGAATGGGGTTTGTACGGGGATCGGATTATTCTCATTGACGAGGTGCTCACGCCGGATTCTTCCCGCTTCTGGCCGCGCGACGGCTATCAGCCCGGCCGCGGTCAACCTTCTTATGATAAGCAGTTCGTGCGCGATTACCTGGAATCCACGGGCTGGAACAAGCAGCCGCCTCCGCCTCCGCTACCTGCGGAAGTCGTCCGCAAAACCGGTGAAAAGTATCGCGAGGCGTATTTTCGTCTCACGGGTTCGCCGCTCGATTAGCGTTGGGGTTTGATCACATGACCGAAGTACACTTTTGGAACTGGCTCGACTGGGTGCTGGCTGCCATTGTGTTCGTCTCGATTGTGGGCGGCGCCAGCGAAGGCTTGGTGCGGGGATTAATCGGTCTCGCGTCGCTGGTGGTGGGACTGGCAGTGGCCGCCGCGGGCTACCACGGATTGGGAAACGCCCTGGGATCGTGGATTCACTCGCAAAACGTTGCCTATGGCACCGCGTTCCTCGCGCTGTTCATTCTGGTGCTCATCGTCGGCGCCATCATCTCCAGTGTCGCCGCCAAACTGATCAAGGACGCGGGCATCCGGTGGCTCGACAAACTGCTGGGCCTTGGCTTCGGCCTCGTCCGCGGACTCATCGGCGCCGCCATCGTGATCATGGTGATGGTGGCCTTCGCGCTCGCGCCCCAGGCCCTAAGAAACTCACAGCTTCGTCCGGTGGCCATGAGCAGCGTTCGCAGCATGGCCGGCATGATGCCTTCCGATTTGCGCCAGCAGTTCGAGGCCGGCCTTGAAGCAGTCGAACGCGAGTTCGTCAGGACCGAGAAAAACGTCCGCGGCGGCAGCGATTCGCCGGGAAAATAGCAGTTGCGCGTTGGGGGTAGGTTTGAAAGATCAACTCGAGGCCCTGGTCCGCCAGATGGTGGATCAGGGGATCGTTTACGAGGACGCCGTGGCGGAGTTTGAGAAGCGATTCATCGCCCGCGTGCTCGAAAAGTCGAATGGCAATCACTCGAAGGCCGCTTCCGAGCTGGGCATCCACCGCAACACCCTGAGCCGCAAGATCGAGGATTTCAAGCTGGATGGACGCCGGGGAAAGCCGGGCTGCTAAGCGGCGGTTTTTCGCCGGGCCGCCGCGGAGTCAACGGCTTTCTGCGGCGGCCCCTGGGATGTAGGCTATCCTTGTGAACTAGGCGATGCCGTCGCGTGATGCTTCGGCTTGGGCTTCTGCGCCGCCTTCTTCTTGTCCTCCGCAGCCTGTAGATACTGCTCGTCGATGTTGCCGTTGTCGAGCGTCAGGACAAAGCTCGGCGTGGTGGTAAAATTCGCCAGCGTCCCCTTGAACGCAATCGGATCGCCCTTCGAGAGATCCTCGCAACCCTGCTGCGAGTCCTTGAGGTCGATGTCGTAGGCCGCGCCCGCCTTCGACTCATCGGTGATGTCGACATGGATCAGGCAACTGCCGTCCGGCTGCTTGTCGAGGCTATCCACCAGGCCGGGCCCGCCGAACGGTTGACCCTTGATTTGCGTCCAGGCCTGCTGCGCCGTGTCGCCGCCCACCTTCAGGCTGTCCTCGTAGTTGTAGAACGCATCAATAAAGGCGTTGCCCGTGGCCGCATGCTTGGGTGCCGGAGCCACCTTGAAGTCCGCGGGCGGCGTGGCGGATCCTTTGGCCTGCGTCACGATGTCGCTTTCGCCGGCATTTGATCCGTGGCGGCTGGTGTAGACCTGGTCATAGAACTTTTCGAGCGCGGCGGCGTTCGGGCTGCCGGCCGCCTGCGCCAGGGCCACCGAACGCGCCAGATTCCAGATGGCGTTGTCGTAGTCCGGCGGGTTCGAGTAGAGGTAATCCTGACCCAGCATCGAAAAGGTCAGCGGATCGGTCGGATTGTCCGTTATCGCGGCCTTCAGAGCCGTGAGGGAGTCGGCGTAATCCTTTTTCTGAAGATCGACAAATCCGACGGCATTGTTGAAGATCGCCCGCTTGGCCTTCACGTAGGTCGTGTACTGCTCATCCGAGACCTGGGCCGGTTTCTGCAGCTTGCCCAGGACCTCCAGACCGTGCTTGGCGTATTGATCCGTTTGGTCCAGTTGCGCCGCCCCATCCGCAGCCTTGGCGTTATACACAAAAGGAAACGCGAAGCAAAGATAGGTCAGGGCGTCGAGATTGTCGGGGTCCGCGCCCAGCGCCTTCTTGGCGGCGGCAATGGCCTCATCGGATTGCCCCAGCTGCTGGTAAGCGCCGACTTCGGCCACGTAGGCGATGGCCTTAAAATCCGAATTGGGGAACTTCGTAAATATCGCCTCCGCATCCGCAATCTTCTTGTGAGGATCGGTTTCCTTGGACATCGTTTGGTACGCATTGTACTCGTCGATATTCTTCCACGCCGGCTTCTTGCCGCCCGCCTCACCTGACTGCGCCTGACCTCCGGCGGCTTGCGCCATCCCCAGGCCGGCCGGAGTTGCGGCGCGCGCTCCGGAGCCGCTCAGCACCCAGGCGGCGAGAACCGCCGGGCCCAACAGTGTATTGATCCGCATTCGCATCTTCTTCGTGACCTCAGCAATTGTAGGATGTGGGCCGCAACCGATTTGAGACCGCTTCCGGGCCAGCCACTGTGCGGCACGCCTTCTCCGACCTGCAGTGTGCGCAAAAGGTGCCGCAACTGAGATATCAGGACTGCTCGAACTTTTCAAGTAGAATCTGCTGCCCTCACCTCCAGCATACACAATTCGTCTGCTTAGATGTTGATTTCGACATCGAGGTAATCCTTTTTTCTCGCCGCTCGCCGCGGCCGGCGCCGGCGGCAAAGCCTTTGTTCCTTTAATCATCGTCTTACCCTTTTTCCCGAAAGGCTGAGCCTTTCCACAAGGCAGGCGCCAAAGCCGCAGGTTTTCACACCGACCACAGAGGGCGGTCGGCCCCTACATGCGAGTTAGACACCATCCACGCCATCCACGCCCGAACTTGACCGCCGCCGCACGCATCCGCTAGACTCGGCGCCCGACGCTTCCGTGAGGAGTTTGCGTGGCTCTGCGCCCGATCGATTTTGCGGTGGTGGTCGCTTACCTGCTTGGAATCACGTGGTTTGGCGTCCATTTCCGCAAGAGCCAGCGCACCCTTTCGGATTATTTCCTCGGCGGCCGCCAGCTTCCGTGGTGGGCGCTGGCGCTTTCGGTGGTCTCCGCCGAGACCAGCATACTTACGATTATTAGCACTCCGGGCATTGCCTACAGATCAAACTTCGGATTCCTGCAGCTCGTGCTGGGCTATCTGGTCGCCCGGGTGGTGGTGAGCTTCGTCCTCATCCCCCGCTACTTCGCGGGCGACTTGTTCACGGCCTACCAATTCATCGAGCGGCGATTCGGCCGCGGCCTCAAGCTTTTCACCGCCGCCCTGTTTCTCTCCACGCGCGCGCTGGCGGAAGGCGTCCGCGTGTTTGCAATGTCGGTGCTGGTCGAGGTGATGTTTCACAACGGCGTCCTGACGGCCGTGGTGGTGGTCACGCTGCTGACCCTGCTCTACACCTTCGAGGGCGGCCTCAAAGCGGTAATCTGGACCGATGTAATTCAGCTCGCCATCTACGTCTGCGGAACCGCGGTAGCGCTCGTCGTCGCGATTCATGCCATCCCCGGCGGCTGGGCTCACGTCCGCGAGGTGGCCGCGCTTAGCGGAGACAAGTTCCGCGTGTTCGATTTTCACTTCAACCTGCATGAGCCTTACCTGTTCTGGTCGGGACTGGTAGGCGGAACCTTCCTGACCAGCGCCAGTCACGGCACCGACCAGTTGATCGTCCAGCGGCTGCTGGCGGCGCGCAGCAAGCGCCAGAGCCAGGCGGCGCTGCTTTCGAGCGGCGTGGTGATCCTCGGGCAATTCGCGCTCTTTCTGCTGATGGGCGTGGCACTCTTCGCCTATTACCGCGACTTTCCGCCCGGGAGTCCCTTCAGCCGGCCCGACGCCATCTACCCCACCTTCGTCGTTACGCGCCTGCCCGCGATTCTCTCCGGCCTGCTCACCGCCGCCATCCTCGCCGCCGGCATGGCTAACCTGAGCGCCGCGCTCAATGCGCTCTCGTCGAGTTCCGTGATGGACTTCTACAAGCCGTTCCTGCACCCCAACGCCGACGAGCGCCATTATCTGCGAATGTCGCGCTTGCTGACGCTGGTCTGGGGCGCCGTCCTGATCGCAATCGCCATGGCCGCCTCGCATTTGCACGAAAGCGTACTCGAATTGGCTCTGACCATAGCCTCGGTGCCTTACGGAAGCATGCTCGGAATCTTCCTTCTGGGCGCGCTCACCCGCCGCACCACGCCGCGCGGCGCACTGGTGGGCGCCCTCGCCGGACTTGCGACGCTCATCGTGGTGATCCTTGAGACTGATGTCGCCTGGACCTGGTACGTCGTGATCGGAACCTGCGTCTCTTTCGCGATTGGTCAGCTCGTTTCAGTATTTGAGTAAGTCAGTACGTCAGTATGTCAATACGTCAGTTTGCCAGTTCGTCAGTCGGCCCGGACTAACACATCGACGCGCATGACATGCCAGCCGAGTGAGTCTACCGGCTGCAGTTCAGTAACCTCGGAGCATCGAGGCGGCCACAAGATCCCCATCAGTCGTGTGACGTTCCGATCAGCGTATTAAAAAGCCCCGATTCCTGTCATTCCGAGCGCAGCGAGGAATCTCGCCCTGCAAGGAAGGAGATAGGAGAATCCTCGCTGCGCTCGGAATGACAGGAATCGCGAGTGTTTCTCAACATCCTTCCATGTGTCGCCAGCCGATGGCGTTCCGCTTACCGTCTCGCTGCGAGCGAATCGTATGATCATCGATAGACATATCGTCGTAACTCGTCTATATTGACGGTTGCTGCTCGTACTGTTCCGCTGTCCCCAAATAATGCGATTGCAAGCGCGGATTAGGGCGTCCGTGGCGATTTGGAGCGGCGCCGCCCGCAATCTCGAATGGAGGTTCGAATTGACCGTCAACTTTGCCAAGCCGGTTGTCCCCAGGCTGCGCGCTGGCGCCCGGTTGCTCCTTTTCTCGCTCATCCTCGCCTCGCCGTCGTTGGCGCAGACATCGGCCACACTCGCCGGCACCGTCACCGATTCCTCGGGCAGCGTGGTGGCAAACGCCATCGTGACGGTGACCAATCTCGGGACAGGCGCGGTCGAAACCACGACGACCGACGGCGGGGGACACTATGAGGTGTCCGGCCTGCCGGCTGGGCGCTTCGAGATTCGCGCGGCAAAACCAGGGTTCGCCCATGAAACGCACACTCGAATCCGCCTGGCGGACGGCCGGGACCCCACAGTCGACCTTAAGATGGAGTTGAGCGCCACCGATGCCCAAGTGAGCACGCCCGAGATGAAGCCGGGCACTCCCGACGTCTGCGCGAGCGGCCACGAGTTCGCGACCACCGATTGCACGCTGACCTGGCACGGCATCACGCTGTACGGCGCCTATGACGTCGGCGTGGGCTGGGTCAGCCACGGCTTGCCGGAAAACGGTTATAACTACGAAGGCGAATCCCTGATAAACCGGAACGGCTACGAACATCGATTCCTCATCGCGCCGAACAATCTGCAGCAGACGGGCTTGGGCGTTCGGGGCAAGGAAGAGTTCGCGCACGGCTGGTCCTTTGTGTTCAACGCATCGACTGGCATCAATCCGCAGTCCGGTCTGCTCGCCAACGCGTCGGCCACCGACTACATCAACAACGGCCTTCCCCGGAGCAGCTATTCGATGGCCATCGACGGCGCACGCGCAGGCCAGCCGTTCAACGACGAATACTACCTCGGCATATCGTCCGAGCAGCTCGGTACGCTGACCTTCGGCCGTCAGCGGTCTCTCGGTACCGATGCGATGCTCCTTTACGATCCGGCCGGCGGGAGCTACGCCTTTTCGTACATTGGATATAACGGCACGATGTCAGGCGGCGGCGACACCGAAGACAGCCGTTGGGACGACGCGCTGAAATACCGCCTCACCTATGGGCCGGTCCATTTCGGCGCCATGTATAAATTCGCCGATGGTTCTGGCGGCTGCTACTCGGCCTCCTCGAGCTGGACGGCCGCCACCTGTCAGCCCGAATCGGCGCACAACAACGCCTATGGGATCGACTTCGGTGGAGGCTACCGCAAGTTCTCCGGAGACATCGTCTACCAGCATTACAACCAGGCGATCAGCGTACTGAATCCGTTGCTCGGGCCCCAGAGCCTGGCGGCGCCCTATCAGTCGACCACCAACAGCATCAACACCAACCCCATCACGGGGCCCAATCTGGTCGATACGACCAACACCCTCTATGGCATCGTGACGGACAACAACGCCGTTATGGCCGCCGCCAAATATACGTGGGACCCGGTCAAGATTTTTGGCGGCTTCGAGTGGATTTACCAGCAGAACCCGACGGACCCGTTGGGCGTTGGCGCCTCGGACCAGGGCGGTTATCTCCTGAGCGGCGTCGAAGACAACAATCTGGATTCTCCCAAGGTCGTGCAGATCTGGTGGACCGGCGCGAAATATGCCGTCGACAAGAAAACCGATGTCACTGCGGCCTGGTATCATCAGCAGCAGAACGACTTTCGTCGCCCATCGACCTGCTCGCCGGAGAGTTACCGCGCCTCCTGCGCGGGAGACCTCGATGAGGTGTCTTTCTATACGGACCATCACTTCACCAAGCGTTTGGACGGTTTCGCCGGCGTTGCCTACTCCTGGGTGAGCGGAGGTCTGGGCATCGCCATTCCGCATGGCCCTGGCGTGCCCTATCGATACGACAGCAACCTGGCTCCCGTCATCGGTGCTCGTTTCGCCTTCTGATCGTTTCCGCAGCGGGGCCAACCGAGAGCCCCTCAAAGAGTAGTGTCGTAAGTTCGGACGTAGGGGCGGCCCTTGTGGCCGCCCAACTGCTCGGGTACAAAGGACGTGCCGTAATGGGGCGGCCACAAGGGCCGCCCGTA
>JASHPE010000279.1 GCA_030038235.1 Terriglobia bacterium | reverse complement strand
AAGAAATTGCAGGCCACCCAGACTCCGGAGACGGGTTTCGGATCCCCGTAGCCGCTTAATTTGTAATCCGCGGCGCCATAAAAAGGCATGTAAGCCGTTGCGCTCTCCAGGGACCGCTGGCGCTGCTGATAGCTTTCAAACGCATCCACCGAGTACGTGACGCAGGACAGGCCGCAGGTTTTGGGAGGCCCTTGGATCCACACCAGCTCCTTGGCATCACGAAAAGGCAGAGGCCGCAGCAGAATCGTGTTCACCACGCTGAATACGGCCACATTGGCGCCAATGCCGAGACCGAGGATCAGCACCGCGATCAACGTGAACGCCCGATCGCGCCTCATCGTGCGAAATGTATAGCGCAGGTCCTGCGTCAGAACGTCGAACCCGGGCAATCTGCCCTCGTCAGGACGAGGTTCATTCGACATAACCGCTCCGGTCTCTGTGGCTGCATATCAAGCCGATCTGTCCGCCATTGGTATCACGTGAATTGAAACGTAAGATCCTGGTTCGAAGTTCCGAGATTCTTGCGGTTTGGAATTGCTCCAGTAGCTCCCTGGAAGAGGGCGGCCGCTGGGTGCCGCCCCTACCGGCCGAGGACTTGTTCGAAGAACTCCAGCGCCCGGGGATCGTGCGACTGACCCAGCCAGAACATGGCGTCCTTACGCACCACGGGATTAGGGTTCGACCGCGCGGTTTGGATGAGCAGCGGCACGCCTTCGTCTTTCGGAAGCTGGCTGAGCGCAAAGACCGCCTTTTTCTTCACCTCGGTTGCGGGGTCGCGCTCGATCGCCTCCGTGATGGCGCCCTCGGCCTTCTTCCCGGCTTTCTGCCCCAGCCAGAAGATGGCCTGACTACGGACGGAATCGCTCGGATCATGATGTGCGGACTCGATTAAGGTATCGATCGCTTCGGGTTGCTTGCTGATCGAGAGATCGAACATCAGCTTCTCGCGAAAGTGGTCGTCGTCGTCCTCGTGCGCAAGCGACTTCAGCGTGTCGAATCCTGTCTTGCCCCGCGCCGCCGCCATCCAGAAGGCGGCGCGCTCGCGCAGCTTCTCAGATTGACTCGCCGCGACGAATCCGCGGAGCCCGGCGTCAGCTTCAGGCGCGGCATGCAGCGCAATCGCGGCCACAGCGCCGTCGGTGATGTGATCCCGATCGTCGGCGCTTTCGAGACCTTGACCTGACCCCGTAACCAGCGACGCAAGCAGGGCCACGCTCTCGGCAGGATTCACGCCCGTGAGCCAGTAGACCGTGCGACCGCCGGCATCGAGTTCGCAGTCTTCAGAAAAAGTCCTGATCTTCTCCACCGACCCATTCTCCGCGCGGAACAGAACCAGTAAATCAGGAGCTTCGAGGTGCGTGGTGCGCTTGTCCGAGCTCATGTTAAAGCCCTGGTTGCCGTCCTCGAGCCGGCACTGGCCGCAGAAGCGCGTTGATCCATTCTCGTAGTTACAACACTCCTCGTTCTCGGCGTTCACCGCCGGCACCGCGTAGCCGATCCACGCCGGCGCGGTCTGCGCTTTCACCAGCGCGCCGAATTCTGCGCTGAGAGTCGACGTGACGGCGCGCTGTTGCACGTTGCCATTCACGATGGACGGTGTCTGGGCGACCGCGGCTGTCGCCGTGCAAATCGCTGCCAGCGATATTCCGATTGTGCGTTGAATTCTCATGATCGCCTCTCCGTTCGTGGTCCCGGCGGGCACAAGGCCCGGCCCCTACTTACTGAGAATCTCCATCATATAATCCGTCGCTTCTTTCGAATTCATCAGCGCCAGCTTGGAGACGATCTCCTTCTTCATCGCCGGATTGGTCTCTTTGCGCGCGATGCCCACCAGCGCGTGGGCGTTTCCCTGGATGAAGAGCGCGTCAAGCACAGCTTTCTTCGTCTCGGGGTCCATGTTGCTCGAATAGATCGAGACCAGGGTGTCGCCGGTCTTGTCGCCTCCGAGCAGCCCGAGGCTGTGAATGGCTTCGCGCTGCAATTCGGGATTGCGCTCGGTGCGGACGACTTCCAGAAGTCTCTGCGAATTCCCGCTCAGGAACAGAGCGTGCAAAATCTCCTTTTTCACATCGACCGAGGACTCCTGCTGATAGAGCTGCCAGAGCTGATCGTTCGCCCCGAGCAGGCCAAGCTGATGGATGGCATCGATGCGCAGCTCGGGATTGGTCTCGCCCTTGGCGGCCGTCAGCAGCCGGTCGCGATCGCCGGATAGCATGAAGTCATGGAGAATCTGGCGCCTGACATCAACGTTGCCGGTCGAGCTGTAAACTTCGGCCAGCGTCTGCCGGCTGTCTTTGCCGCCAAAGAGCGCCAGGTCATCGAGCGCCTTCTTCTGTAATTCCGGCGAAGAGTTGCCGCGCGCGATCTGGCCCAGCACGTCGCGAGCCTGCGGCGAGTTGCTCTGGCTCAATACGAAGAGGGCGCGATCCCTGAGCTTCTCGGGCTGAGAACTCTCCAGAAACTTCTGCAGAATGGGTATGGCCTTTTCGGGATCGGAGTTCATCAGGCCATTGAGCGCCAGAAGCTTCAAGTCCTCGTCGGGCTGGTCCTGCACCGGGACGCTTTCGCCGCTGTCCTGCTGCATCTGGATGCGCAGGGCGGCCGCGTCACGCAACCAGCGGCTCTGCCGATACTCTCTCCTCAAAATGTCCAGAGTGGCTCGCGCCGCCGCGCGATCGCCGAGCTTCTGTTGCGCATAGGCCTTCCAATAGAGCGCCTCGTCGGCGTGGTCGGCATGCCGATCGGCGAGCTGGCCGAACTTGTCCACGGCCATCTGCCACTGATGATCGTCGAGCGCCTGGGTACCCGACTTATAGAGCGCATCGCTCTGCGCGTCTTCGGCGTAGGCCGCCGGTGAGGACACCGGCGCTACAGCGGGTGCGCCCGCGCTGTCCGCCGCGAACCAGCCGGCCGCGGGATCGGCGTCCGACGCGGCCTGCCCGCCCCACGCGCTCGGCGGCGCGCTGAAGATCAGCGCCATCAAAATCGCCGCCACGGTATAGCGGCCCAAATTTCGGATGTAACTTCGCATTTGCGTTTCTCCCTATTCTGTCGGCGCGAAGCGCCCTGGCAGTGGCTGCGTCTCTCGTCTCTTGTCTCTCATCTCTTGTTCCAGCCACTCAATCCTGCACACTGCTCGATCCCGCCCTCGCAGGTGCGGGTTTCAATCGCTGCTCGATCCCCGAATCCACTACCTGCAGCTTGAACAGGATTCCCGGACCTTCAATCCGGCTCCGCAGTTCCGCAAGCTCGGTCGGGGAGATCTTTGACGGGCTGTGCGCAACCGTCAGCAGCACGCGATTGAGATCGTCAAGCAGATTGGCGATGCCCGGCTCACCCGCCTGCTCGGCGGCCTGCTCATACAAGCTGCTGCCCACGGCCAGTTCCTCCGCCTGCTCGCGCTGCAGCGAGATGTCGATCTGCCTGCCGCCGCCCTCGCCCGCGTTCTCAAGCTCCATCAGCAGAATTTCCGACTTCTCCATGTGATCGGCGACGGCCGAGAGCAGCACGCGATCGCGAGCTTGCGCGGAAATCGGCGCGGCGTTGGCTGAGCGGGGCGCGGCCGGTTCCCGACGCGGCCAGAATCGGCCGGCCAGGAATGCCGCCACCAGCAGCGCGGCCACGGCACCGCCGATCGCCAACCGCGGCCAAGCGAAGACGTCCAGCCAGCGGGATTGTGGCTTGGCTGGTGGCGCAGGCTTCCAGCCTGCACTCTCTGAACCTGCAGGCAGGATGCCTGCGCTCCCATGCTTCAGCCGCAGCTCGATGCGCTGCCACACTTCCTGTCCATAGGTTGCCGCGCGCTCGGCAATCGGCAGGCTGCCTACGGCCGCGAGAGTCCGCGCCAGGGCATCGTACTCGTCGCGGCAGCGGCTGCAGACCGCAAGATGCGCCTCGACCGCGGCGCGGTCCTCGGTGCTGCCAGGCGCGCGGTCCGGTTCACCATAGTAGTAGAGGATCAATTGCTCGCTATCGATGTGTTTCATCGTGTCACCATCGGTTCCAGTCCCTTGCGCAGCTTGCGGACCGCTCGAAAGATGCTGTTCTTGGCGGCCTCCGCGTGCACGCCCATGGTGCGGCTGATTTCGTCAATCGACATCTCCTCGAAATGGCGCAGCACGAAGGCCGCGCGCTCTTTGGGAGCCAGGCCGGCCAGCACGGCCGCGACCTTTTGCTGCACTTCGGCGGCGAACACGAGGCGATCGGGCGCGGCACCTTCGGCGGGCAGCGGACGCGTCCCGTCGGCGCCCACCGTGTCAATCTCTTCGCGGCCCGTGTCGTGCCGGCGCCGGACCCGCATGAAGTCCAAAGCGCAGTTCACGGCCACCCGATGCAGCCAGGTGCCGAAATTCGCCCGGCTCTCGAACTGCCGCAACCGCTGATGAGCGCGCAGAAAAGCCTCCTGAACCACGTCCTCGGCGTCCTGTTCGTTGCCCGTCATACGAAACGCCAGCCTGAAAATGGCACGGCTGTGCCGCTCCACGAGCGATCGGAAGGCGTCTTCGTCGCCGGCCTGGGCCAGCGCCACTGCCGCTTCATCAGCCTGTTCCATCCACCACCTTAGACCGCGCTTTGGGGCACGCGGTTAGTTGGGGAAGGCAGTTAACGGTCAACGGTCGACCGTCCAGTACCCTCGCGTGTCAGTCTGCCCTTCCCACTTTTCTGATCCGAGGCCCTATGGCCGGGCGGACATCGAGATATTGGACCTGGGTATCTGATGATGCTACGGTATAAAGGTTCAAGGCGCCGAACATATGAGCAAACGGATCACGCTACTCGTTCCGATCGCCTGCCTCTCATTGGCAATATCGATTCGCAGCCAGGCCGCGACACCAGATCTCGGACTGTTCACGGGCCACGGTGACGTCGGCACGGTGCTTCACCCCGGCTCGGTCCGCTACGACCCGTCCGCGCAGACGTACACCATCACCGGCAGCGGCGAAAACATGTGGTTGTCCTCCGATGCCTTTCAGTTCGTCTGGAAGGAGGTCTCTGGCGACGTTAGTCTGGCGGCGGATATCGCGTTTCAGGGCAGCGGCGGCAACCCGCATCGCAAGGCCGTGCTGATGTTCCGGCAGAGTCTCGATGCCGATTCCGTCTACGCCGACGTGGCGCTTCACGGCGTCGGGCTCACGTCCCTGCAATATCGCGACGAAAAGGGCGCCGCAACGCACGAGATCCAGTCGAATCTTACCGCGCCCAAGCGACTGCGGATCGAGAAGCGAGGCGCGTACGTCTACCTGTGGCTCGCCGCGGATGGTGAAAACCTGCAGCCGTCGGGCGCAGCAATTCGCGTGAGCTTTCAGGAGCCCTTCTACGTCGGCATCGGAATATGTTCGCACGACAAGAACGTGAGCGAGACCGCCGTGTTCTCACAAGTCAGCCTGGGCACACCGGCGCCGGGCGAGGCTCCGCTCACCGAGGGCGCCTCCGGGCCACCCAGCGGACTCTACAGCACGCTCGAGACGGTAGACATCGCATCGACCGACCGGCGCGTGGTCTACGTGGCGCAGGGCCGATTCGAAGCTCCCAACTGGACACGCGACGGTCGGTCGCTCGTGTTCAATCGCAACGGCCGCATCGAACGCATTCCGGTCGAGGGCGGCACACCTGACGTCATCGACACCGGATTCGCCACGCGCTGCAACAACGATCATGGCATCTCGGCGGACGGCACGCTGCTCGCGATCAGCGATCAATCCCAGCAGGCGCAGCAGGGAAGCGCGTCGCTCATTTACGTGCTGCCCCTCGCCGGCGGCGTGCCGCGGCAAGTGACGGAGCAGGGTCCGTCGTACTGGCACGGCTGGTCGCCGGACGGCAAGACCATCTGCTTCTGCGGCCAGCGCAACGGCCAGTTCGACGTCTATACGATCTCGACGGCGGGCGGTACACAGACGCAGCTTACGAAATCGGCGGGGCACAACGACGGACCGGAATACTCGCCCGACGGCCGTTTCATCTACTTCAACTCCGACCGCACGGGAAGCATGCAGATCTGGCGGATGGCGCCGGACGGAAGCCACCAGGGGCAGTTGACGTCCGACGAATTCAACAACTGGTTCCCGCACATCTCGCCGGACGGGAAGTGGATGGCCTTTCTCTCGTACGGCGCGGGTGTGACCGGCCATCCTGCGGATAAGGACGTGACGCTGCGGCTGATGTCGCTCGCGGACAGGAAAATCACCGTGCTGGCCAAATTGTTCGGCGGACAGGGCACGATGAACGTGCCGTCGTGGTCGCCGGACAGCAAGCGAGTGGCGTTTGTGAGTTACCAGATTGTGCCTGGATTTCCTGTTGGCGGCCGGTGAAGCGAAACTCGAAAAACAAAAATCGAAACTCGGACGGCTCGTCCAGTTTCGAGCCTCGACTTTCGAGTTTCGGACCTCACCGGCGTCGCATCAGGCTTGTTCACTACTCGTTCCAGCCTTCGTGCTGCTGCCAATCGACGATCACTTCGTGGGTCTCGCTCCGCGACAGATCGATGAACGTTTTCTTCGCGCCTTCCTCCAGATTGCCGTCCTGCGACTGGTAGATCCAGCCCATCTCCTGCTTCAGCGCCGCCACCTCGCCGCTCAGGCGGAGCACGTAGGGCTTGTACTGATAGGGTGCAGGCTTGTAGCCTCCGGACCCGTAAGCCTGATCGGCGAGCACCACAGTCGCGGGATCGATCTGGTGACGGCGCAGCAGTTCCTGGCACGCTTTCACGGTGAACCAGTTGGCCGTGCGATGGTCCACGTGGCGCTCGTCAGGATGCGAGACGGCGATCATGGCGGGATGAAGCTGGGTTATGAGGCGCTCGACGGCGTCTTCCACTGAATCGCGCGCGTAGGGAAGATTCGGCGCGAACATTCCTTCGTAAGGCGAGTGATTGACCGCCATGTAGATGTCGAGAAACGGATTGTCCGGGTGAATGTGGTTGAACCAGATTTCGCCCGAGCCTCCGTCCGGGAGGCCGAGGAATGTGATCTGATCGCGCCCTACCCCGATGTGCTCCAGCGCCTCCGCGCATTCCTCCATGCGCACGGTGCCGAATTCGCGGGAGCGAATCGGGTCGCAAGGATGGCCGTCGAAGTAGCGCTCGCACTCGCCCACGTCGCCGCCGGTGTAAAAGACCACGTGCACCGGAAGTCCGGCCTCGACCATGGCGCGCATCAGTCCGGCGAAGGGATGCTCGTCATCTTCGTGCGGGCAGAAGACCATGAGAGATGGCGGGAGCGGATTGACGGCGATGTCCATGCTCGCCGAAGCCACGTCCTGACCGGCCGCGTTTCGTTCGGAGACTGTTACCGTGTAATAGCCCGGATCGGCGTCGTCGGGAATCGGCCAGACATTATCCAGCCTGAGCGCGCCCGAAGCCTCAAGCTCGACGTCAGTTTCGTCCCGCGGACTCACCACCTTACCCGCCGCATCGCGCACCTCGACGTGAAAGATGCCGGTCCCAGGCGGCGGCAGGTTGCCGATGATGTTGACATGGTCGCCGGGACGGTAGAGCGTGCGGAAACGGTCAAGGTTTAAGACGGACGAGATATAGCCCGGCGGATAGAACTCGCGGTACTTCTTGAAATCGATTTCGTCGTTGTACGGATGCGTGTAGTTGCGGCTGTACGGCTTGGGCAGAACGCGGCCGGGCTCGCGCACGATCACCTGCGGGGAAAACTGCATGTCAAGCAGATTCCTGCGGTCGTGGTCCCAGACCGCGATCGTGTAACGGTCGGTCTCCGGCGGCGCCACCTCCTCGTGCCGCGCCGGGCCGCCGGCGCCCATGATCGCCACCTGGGATCCTTGCAGGAACGCCGCTTTCCCGGCGGGTTCCATGGGCAGGCGTGCTTCGCCGTGCGCCGCAACGTCGAGACTCTCCCGCAGGACCACGAGCCCGAGGGCGGGATTCACGGCCATTCTTCCGGCGGCGTTCTCCTCTCCGGAGAAGGTGGATATCCAAGGATAATTCTCATTGGAAAACTCGATCCGCAGTCCCTGGAGGGGACGCGCGGTGAGATTCTCGATGCCGATCTCGCACCGGATGCGCTCGCCGGGCGTGTAGAACGTCTTATCGAGCGCCACCTCGGTGATCCGCAGAAGTTTTCGATAAACGAAGAACCCAGGCGCTTGCGCAGACGCAATCAGGGCGTGGCTGGCGGCGTCTTCGACGCGCAGCTCGACCGTGTAAAGACCGGTCGCTGCATCGCCGGGAATCTGCCAGGCGCCTTCGTAGTCGCCGTGGCCGGCCGCGGCCCGCAGCTCGATGCTGTTCGTCGCGCTCGAGCCCGCGTAGCGCACTTCGGCGAACACCGCATACCGCTGAGAGTCGGTCGCGCCACTCAAGACCGCGCGAATAAGCGCGGGCGAACCCGCGTTATAGCCGGTCTCTACCGGCGCACCGCTGACCGTTGTCGGAGCACCCCGGGCCCAAAGCGGGCCCGCCACGAAAGCAACGAGCATCAAAGCGCAACGCGCGAAACGCATCACACGCCTCCCGATTCGAAAACAGTGCGGCCATTATTCCGTGGTGTCCGGCGTGCGGTCAACCGCGCGACGCAACTCATGACTCGAACTACGCCGGACGCCGGAAGCGATCGAGCGCCTGGAAAACGATCATGGCCAGCGCGGAGTTCAGGAGCACGATGCTGACCAGATCGAGCGGCTGAAACGGCGGCGGAAGTGCCACCACAACGCGGCGGAGCGCGTCAAGCGCCAGGCTGTGGAAGAGCACTAGCGCCGACGTCAGCGCGAGTCTGCCCAGAAACTGTTCCAGGTCAAACTGGATGCTGGCCCAGGCGCCGAGATATCCGACAAGCGCGTTGGCGATGCCGTACATGCCGAGAAATCCGTGGCTGAGCGCGTCCTCCGCAAGGCCGAGCGCGGCGCCGAACAGCGTCCCAAACACCTTGCTGCGGCGCATGAGAGAGAAATAGACCACCAGCAGCAGTGGCAGATCGAGCAGATGCGCCGCGGGCACGACGACGGGAAGAAAAGTCTGGAGCGCTAGGGCCAGAAACGCCGCAATCCAGAGCGTCAGCGGATGCACGCGGTAGACGTTGATGGGACGCTCGGCAGGAGCAGGCATGGAATTGACGATTGAGAGATTGGGCGATGGAGTGATTGGCTGATTGAGCGATTGCCTGATTGTCGCCTGAAGATCGGCAGCGGACCGGTAAGCTTCTCAATTACTCAATCACCCAAGCACTCAATCCCTCAATTCCTCCGGGCTTCCTCGGGTGCGGACGGCTTGGACACCACCACCAGGACCGCCTCAAGCTGGTTCAAAGCGACGGCGGGTTTCACCACCACGTTCTTATAGATGTTGCCGTCCTTCGTCTCAATCACGGTGCCGATGGGCAGGCCCTTGGGGAACACCTGATCCATGCCGGAAGTCACCACCTTGTCGCCGGCCGAGACGGCGTTGTCGTTCATCACGTAATCCAACCGGCAAAGGCCGCGGCCGGCGCCCTTCAGCACGCCCTGGACGCGGCTCTGGTCGACGAGCGCACCGGCGCCGGCGGCGGGATCGGTGATCAGGAGGACTTGAGCGCTGTGCGGATAAACAGCGACGATTTTGCCTGCGACGCCATCGGGCGTCACCACGGGAAAGTCTGTCATCAGCGCGGCGTCGGCTCCTTTATCGATAAGGAGCGTATTCGAGCTTTCGCCCGGGCTCGATCCGATCACTTCAGCGGCCACCGTGGAATAACCGGCATGGGTTTTGAACTCGAGCAGCGAGCGGAGCCGGTCGTTTTCGGCAGCTTTCGCGGAGAGTTCCTGGATCTCGGTCTCGTCGGCGGCGAGGCGCGCGTTCAGTTCGCTCTCATTCTGCTCCGCATGTCCGAGATCGCGAACCGCAGTCCAGGCGCCTCCGACTCCATCGGCCGTCCCGCGAAGCGCGCGCTCCACGGGCGCAAGGGCCGAGACGGCCCAGACCTTGGCCAGCGGAACGCTCCGATCGCGCGTGACCTGGACGGAGAGCAGCACGAGTTGAGCCATGAGCACGGCAAGCAGGATGAAGAACGGCCGATGCCGGGAGATGAAGGCCTGCACCAGTTGAGGCCCTTCAGGAACGCGCGGGGGAATCGGACGGGCGGTCAGCGGCGAGCGGATTTCCAGCAGAGTATCGCGCGCCAGCCGCGAATCGGCAAACTGCGCGCCATGCCGGACCTGGTCGGCGAATTTACTCAATGGCGACTCTCCGCAGCAGGTGGAAATCGGTGAGCATGCGGCCCGTGCCCAGCACCACCGAAGCCAGCGGGTCCTCGGCGATCGAAACCGGCAGACCCGTTTCTTCCCGGATGCGTTTGTCGAGATTCTTCAGCATGGCGCCGCCGCCCGTCAGCAGGATGCCGCGATCGGAAATGTCGGCCGAGAGTTCGGGCGGCGTACGCTCCAGCGCCACCCGAATCGCGTTCACGATGGTGGCCACGCACTCCGCCAGCGCGTCGCGGATCTCGGAATCGTCGATCGTGATCGTCTTGGGAATGCCTTCCAGCAGATGCCGGCCCTTGATCTCCATGGTCAGCGGCTTCTCCAGCGGATAGGCCGAGCCTAGTTCCATCTTGATCTGCTCGGCCGTGCGCTCGCCGATCAGCAGATTGTAACGCCGTTTGAGGTAAGCCGTGACGGCTTCGTCCATTTCGTTTCCAGCCACTCGCACCGAGCGGCTGTAAACAATGCCCGAGAGCGAAATGACGGCGATATCGGTGGTGCCGCCGCCGATATCGACGATCATCGAGCCCGAAGGCTCGGTAATGGGCAGACCCGCGCCGATGGCGGCCATCATCGCCTGCTCGACCAGAAACACCTCGCTGGCCTTGGCGCGCATGGCGGAATCCTGCACGGCGCGCTTCTCCACCTGCGTGATCTCCGAAGGCACGCCAATCACAATGCGCGGATGCACGAACATTTTGCGATTGTGGGCCTTGTGGATGAAGTAATTCAGCATCTTTTCGGTAACTTTGAAGTCGGCGATGACGCCGTCCTTCAAGGGGCGGATGGCCACGATGTTGCCCGGCGTGCGGCCGAGCATCTCCTTGGCCTCGCGCCCGACTGCCTCCACTTCACCGTTGGCCTTGTTGATCGCAACGATTGAGGGTTCATTTACAACAATACCTTTGCCGCGCGCGTACACCAGAGTGTTGGCGGTCCCGAGATCGATCGCCAGGTCGGACGAAAACATGCTGAAAACAGACCGGAAGTTCACACCCACCGAATAACTCCGTTCATTTCAAGGAAGAGAGTCTATTGTTGTACATGCTCCAGAGGGGGTCAAGAAGTATCGACTGCACGTGGCGCCTGATGCAGACGTACGGGCGGCCCTTGTGATCGCCCCCATGATGTCACGCACTAGGAATGCGCCGCAATTGGGCGGCCACAAGGGCCGCCCGTACGTCTGCAATCAGGACTCGAGGGCGAGCGTGATGGCCGCACGTTCCCCAGGGTCGAGGAGCGCGCGGTTTTCACGGCCCGAGCTGCCCTAGATTTTCAACGATGGATGTACTTTAGCGATCCACCGCTCGACCACGTCCGCGAATTCTTTCGCTTTCGTTAGAATCTCCGAGGCCTCCGTTTCGGTAGCAACAAAGGCATCGTCATAGTCAATTACGTTCCGCTTTCGACGGCACCTGTCGAAGTAATCACTGTACGGGTTCGCAGCTTTGCCAATCGCGAGCCTGATTACGTCTAAAGAAATCCTGTGGTGTCCCGGGCCGACAACGCGATACCCAGCACACGCAATCGCCATTTTGGCGGCTTGGAGTGCGGCATTGTTAGCAGTTGCGAAACGTCTATCGGCAGACGCTCCGTCCAGTGATGCATCAGCCAGATCGCGACGGATGACGGCTCGCAGCTTCTCCAGCTCGTTTTTGGACGTTTTGTGTCGCTGAACTTCGTTATTTGCCAGTAATTGCGTCCAAGTCACGCCGCTCGCCTTTCACGAACTGCAGACTGCCTTTCAGCACCGTTGTCAAAAAGTGGTCGTCTTCGGCGACTTTCTGGCGGAATTCATCCACGGAATAGTTTGTCACATTCACTTCCCGGCCCAGGCGCTTTTCGGTTTTCCGTAGAACCGGCGCCAGGTCTCCCAAACCCACCTTTCCAATAACCATAAGGTCTACATCGCTTGTCGCATGTTCTTCACGGCGCGCTACCGAGCCGTATATGAAGGCGCACACGATCTCGTTCTCGAAAGGTCGAAGAGCCGCTCTCAGAGCGGGAATCAGTCCGACGGTCTTTTCGAATATGCTCCGCAGGTCCCGGAAGATCGGGGATCGCGTCTCGGCCTTAAAGTACCTTCTGTGCCCGTCCTTGCGCTGCTGCAATATGCCACTTTGCCCGAGCGAGTGCACTTCACGTTGCAGACTTGATGGCCGGGTATGAAGGAAGTGGGCCAATTCGGAGAGATACCACCACTTCTCCGGGCGGGTGAGAGTTGCGGCCAGCACGCCCTGCCGCACGCTAGGAAAGAGGCTATCCAGCGCTGCCGTACTCTTACGCATATTGCGTATAGTACTACGCGATTTGCGTAAATGCAACGGGTTTGCCGAGGACTCGCGAATGGCATGGGCGCCACCCAAAGATTGCTGTGGCAGCCGTAGGCGAAAAAGGCGCACCGGGCAATCTTTAGGCATGTCGGCGACGACCATCATGCCGGCCGGTCGGCCTTTTCCCACCTCTCGTCTGGCGCCGCCAGGTCGTGCTCAAAATCTTCGGCCGTGTACTCTTCGATCCGATGCAGTTTCAGAAAGCCGTCGAGTTCGTAACGTGAGGAAATCCCCGGCAGCGTGCGGAGCTAATGCCCGGTCAGGCGTCGTTCGCGGAAGGACTGGAGGGCCATGCCGAGTAGCGCCTCACGCGCTCAGCCCCTCGACCGCGGAATTTCGTCCCCTTCACGGGGCGGTTCGCCCCCTCGTCGTTTGAGGATCCTGTCGAAAGCCTTGAAATCCGCCCGCGCCTTTCGGTCCTGGAAGAATCGCGCGGTTTCGAGAGCCGAAACTTTCTCCGCGACCGCCATAGCAACGAACTGGTTCATACTGGTTCCCTCTTGACGGCTCAATCGCTCGACAGCTTCTTTGAGCGATCGGGGCAGGCGCAATGGATAGGTGGTGGTCTCGCTCATGGTTTGATCCTCCTGATTACCTCTCGCGGAAGCAAGAGCTCCACTCCGAATCGCGAGGGCAGGGCTCCAAAATCCCGCTGGTTGAACGTGACCAATGCATCAGCCCGGCCATTGATAGCCGCCTCGAGCACCATCTCATCGGCGGGATCGCTAAGCTGGGGCCGCCACAGAAAACGCGCTTCGACCGGCTCGGTCAGCGCGACGACCGCAGTCAGAAACACATCGACTTCGCGGTCGGAAAGGCCCGAAGCCAGTTGGTGCTCGGCGCGTCGGCAGACCGCTTCATATTCCAGGGCCAAAGCCACCGTTGCGAGCAGGCTCACCTGATTTTCGCGGGCCGCTTGCAATATCGCCGCTGATGCGCCCTGCGGACTGCGAAGGGCCGCGACCACCACATCGGTGTCGAGAACCAGCCTCACGGAGAGAATGATATCATATCGCGCGCGATGTCGAGCCTCCGACGACGGGTCGGCTTGCCGGCGCGTGGTTTCAGTGTCGGGCCGGCGCAGACCTTGTGTGACGAGGCTAGCGCCCTTGTCGTATTCGTAGAAGGTCTCCGCCAGCCGGTGCACGGGGCCAGAATCAAGGTGACGGAGTTCTATCACAGGCAGGCGCAGTTGGAGGCGGGTGCCCGCCGCAGCCGGAATCGCGCCCCTGAGATGGGGCGGGGGACCGGTCTTTCGCGTGTAAGGCAAACCTAAACGAACGTAGAGAGCACACGCCTTCCGGCGTCATTTCATGGCTCCAAAAGCCCGACAGGCTCTTCTTTCTCTGGCTTCCACCAGAGTCGTGTCAGCTTCCGCCGACATTCTAACGGGTTTATTCGGCGAACCACGTAATAAGGTCCTTGCGGGGACAGCTATCGTTGCCGCTCGTAAGCGCCGCTCTATTGGTCCTACCACCGCATGTCACCTGAGGATCGTTGACGTCCCGCTGTTTTGAGAGACCCCAAGGTCTGGCCATCCGGAAGTCACGCACGAGGACTCGGCCCAGTTGCCGTAGGCGTCGGTGACTGTCGCTGCGACAGTGGTTCCGAAGTCGTCCAAGACGCTCGCGTTCTCCGGAGACACGGCCAGCGAGAACGAGCCGTCGGGCGCCGAAGTCGGGCTCAGCTCCGTCACCACTCCAGCCACCGTCGGCCCAAGGTCGCCCCCGCCAGGCGAGAACGCGGAGGTAGCGGTCAGCTTGCTGTTGGGATACAGACCGGTTCCGCTGAACGAGAAGGGCGTGCCTGTGGGCGTGAGTTTTGGACTCGGAACGCCGAACGGCTGCGCGATCAGAGCGTGCGGGCCGTCCTGCACAGGGCCGTAGAAGATGTTCGACTGCTCACCGGTGCCCTGGCCGGAGGGGCTGGGCCAAGCCACCTGCGCCGAGATGTCCGGTGTACACGTCACCGTTATTGTGCCCATCCCAGCAGTGAAATGGGCCTTACCAGCCCCACCGCCGCTCGACACCGGATCCGGATTGCCGACCACGACGACTTGGAACGCACCGAGAGGCGCCAGGTCCAATTCCTTAATCAGCGGTCCGTTAGGCGTGGCCCCTGGGCCATTGCTACTCCAAGTCGGTTGGTTGATGGCGGACCAGTTGTCCGGGCTACCAATCAAGGACCCGGACTTATCGAATACCTTGCCTGAGACGCCGGTGACGTAGTCGTTGCTCGAATCGATGGTCAGGGTCAGCACGATCTGCGTTCCCGCCGGCACGGTATTATTCTGAAGCTGGAGCATCGACTGTGACGAAGCCTCCTGGACCGACGGAGTCAGCAGAGGACCTTCTGCAGGCTGGTTTTTGGGGTGTACGGGGTAAACCTGAGTAAACAGAAATAGGCCGTTGTTCTGCATGAATAGCCCGTATTGCATCCAGAATTGCGTCTGCCAACCTGCACCTTTCGGGGCTGGATATGGTGGATTCCCGTTGATCTGCACCGAGAAGGATTCCGCGACGAGGTCCTCGATGATGTCAAGCGTAATGGTGATTCCCGTCAATTTGCTACTCGTATCGGTCGGCGCCAACACGTATTGCCCGCTACCAATGAGCGGGGGTGACGGCTGCTCGGCGTTCGTGAGCAACGGGAGGCCATCGGCCACTGCTCCGCCCACCACGATACCGGACCACAACTGGCGTTTACTGTCGAACAATCGCCTCGGATTGACCACCAGTGCCGCTCCGTCCGCATCCGAGCCATGCGCGATCTCGATCACAAAGCCAGTTTGCGGGTTCTGGACGAAAAAGCCGCTCGAACCGAACGGGTCGGACAGGAGATCCCACAATTGGTTTTGATTGTCGCTGTTCTTCTCGGTATATGCATCCAGCGCTGCGCCCGGACTCACAGAGTTATCCCGGATGTCGATGCAGTTCCCGCTAGCCGGGTTCTTCAAGATGAAGTGCTTGGAGCCAGCGGGATCGGGTAATATCTCCCAGGTCTGGTTGGCGGCAAGTGGTGGTGGCGGGCCCTCGAGCGAGAAGCCCTGGGCCTTGGCGTTGGAGGCGTCGAGTCCGGCTTTCGGAGCCGGAAAGACTGGCCCCCCGGGGACCGTGGAATTCTCCTCGATCTCTATAACGTGTCCATTGAGCAGCGAACTGATCATCATTGCCTGGGACATCTACCTACCTCCCCTCTAACTCTATCACCACATTTGCGTTGTAGTCGCCAAACCGGGGCACGCTATCCGAGGCAAGACCGAAAGCGGCCTGCTGCTGGCGAGTTCCGACAGTTGAGACTCGACGCGCTCACTGACCGTCCCGAAAAAGACCCTTTCTGAGACGGGAAACCCGGGCCGCCCTGAGCGACTGCCACTCTTGTGCGGCATAAAGCCCTCGCCGCTTATCCCGCCCAGGCGTTTTCCCGTTGTTTCGGGCTTGTTTGCAACATCGAATTTCACAGTTGTGCCTTGCGCTCAGGGTTCGCCTGAGGGGGCTCACCAAGGGTGCCGCAACCCGGACAACGGGAGTACGGGCCCGTCGCCACTAGACCGCGGCCGCAATGCAGACAACGCTTTTGGTGACCCCTCGATTCAAAGAATTGAATCAGTTTAAATACGGCAAATCGACGGGCGCTTGTCAAGTTCGAAATGGGGACAGGGGGATTGGTCACCCGCTCGTCCCTCCCACAGCACCC
>JASHPE010000027.1 GCA_030038235.1 Terriglobia bacterium | reverse complement strand
GATGCAGGAAGGTCTCAGCCACGAAAAGGCAGCGGAGCGGGCGCGGGCGGCAGGACTCGAAGTGGTTCAGGATCGCTGCATCTTGAAAGAGCACGCGCGACGATTCTTGAGCGAGGGAATCTAAGAGCTCGTTGACAAGTGTCCGGTCGAGATGTAACCTTGTTGAGATGTGGGCTGCTTAATCTAGCCTACGTTTGATCGGATTCGCCGCGCACGGCGCGCCGCTTCCATTCCCGAATGGCTTCCAGCCGCTCCTTCAGCTTCTTCTCCACACCCTCATCGCTCGGCAGATAATAACGGCGGTCTTTCAGGCTCTCCGGAAGACAACTCATCGCGGTGAGATGTTCGGGTGCGTCGTGAGCGTATTCGTAACCTTTGCCGTAGCCGAAATGCGCCATGAGTCCCGTGACCGGATTCCGCAAATGCAGCGGCACAGGCTCGGCCACGGTGCGCGCCACGTCCTGCTGGACCTCTCCGTAGGCCGCATAAAGCGCGTTCGACTTCGGCGCCAGCGCAAGGTACACTGCCGCCTGCGCCAGCGCCAGGTTCCCCTCCGGCATGCCGACGAAATGCACCGCCTGCTGCGCGGCCATCGCGATCTCCAGAGCTCGTGCGTCCGCGAGGCCGATGTCCTCCGAAGCCATGCGGATCAGGCGGCGCGCGATGTAGAGCGGGTCTTCGCCGGCCTCGATCATGCGCGCCAGCCAGTAAAGCGTGGCGTCCGGGTCCGAGTTGCGAACCGATTTGTGCAAGGCGGAGATGATGTTGTAGTGCTCTTCGCCCGCCTTGTCGTACAGCAGCATTTTGCGCTGGAGCGCGTCTTCGACGACTTGCGGCGTGACGGTGGCGCGCCCTTGGGCGTCGCGAGCGGTGCCGGCTGCGGCGGACTCCAGAGCGTTGTAGGCGGCGCGCGCGTCGCCGTTCGAAAACACCGCTATCTGACGAAGAAGATCTTCGGAGATTACGATTTGCTGACCGCCGAGGCCGCGCTTCTCATCGCGGAGCGCGCGCTCAAGAAGGCTCAGGATCTCTTCGGTCGAGAGCGGCGACAGCAGGTAGGTTTTGGCGCGTGAGAGCAGCGCCGAGTTCACCTCAAACGATGGATTCTCAGTGGTGGCGCCGATCAGAATCACGTCGCCGCGTTCAACGTAGGGGAGAAACGCGTCCTGCTGTGCCTTGTTGAAGCGATGGATCTCGTCGATGAAGAGAATGGTGCGCTGGCCGTAGGCACGGGCCTTTTCCGCAGCGGCCATCACGTCTTTGATTTCGCGGATGCCCGCCAGAACGGCGCTGAACTTCACGAACCTGCTGCGGGTCTGACGGGCGACGATGGTAGCGAGCGTCGTCTTACCCGAGCCCGGCGGTCCCCACAAGATCATGGAGGAGACCCCGTCGCGCTCGATGGCCAGACGCAGCGGCTTGCCGGGACCGAGCAGGTGTGGCTGGCCGATAAACTCTTCGAGCGTCTCCGGACGCATGCGGTCGGCCAGCGGTCGGCCGGCTGCGGAGTCGGCGCTCGGGGTCGGCAGGCCGATATCAAAGAGGCTCATCGAAGTGAAACCCTCGTTGCCTCGCGGCTTCATAAAGAATCACACTGGCAGCGGCAGCGGCATTCATCGAGTCCATGCCGGTGCGGATCGGGATGGCGACGCGTTCATCCGCCTGTTGCATGAGTCCCGCCTCCAGGCCCGCTGCCTCCTGGCCGATCAGCACGCCGATCGGACGGCGCAGATCGGCGTCCGACACGCGCACAACACTGTGACGGTCCGTCGCGAGGACGGTGACTCCCAGCCGATGCAAACGAGCCAACAACATATGTGAATCCTGGGCTGCAAACACCGGCAGCCGAAAAACGGCTCCGGCCGACGACCGCACGGTTTTGGGATTGAACGGGCTCACAGTGTTCTTCAGTGTGGCCACGGCTGTGCCACCCAGGGCCTGGGCGCTTCGCATGATGGCGCCCAGGTTGCCCGGATCCTGCAAACCGCAAGCAATTACAACCAGAGCGCCGCGACCGCCCATCGCCGCGTCGGGCTCGTATACTGGCAGCTCGACAAACGCAGCGATCCCCTGCGGCGTCTGCGTATGGGTGACGCGCTCGAATAACGTGTCCGTTACAAGGTTGATCTCGACCTCGTCGGGAAGCCGCTCCAGACGGTCGCCGAACCGCTGTGCCTGTGACTCGGTCGTGAGCACACTCCGAAGGATCGGGCCGGACTTCGTCCCGCCTCGCTCGCGGTTCAGGTAGCCTCCGGCATCGAGGGCTTCCTCGAACAGAATCGGGCCCTCAATCGCAAGCCATCCTTCGCGCGTCACGCCGGTGGACAAACTGCGACGAAACACCTTGAGCACAGCAGAATGCGCGCTCTCGATACGGCGACGCCGCGCTTGATGATGTGTCGGCACTTATCGACATTGACCTGCGATCCCGCGCCCGGATCAGCCCCTACTGATGAGCCTCGCGCATGCCTGACGCGGCTCGCAGGAGTTGCTCGACGGCGCTCTTTACGCCGCCCGCGACGCCAAAGACGGCGGAGCCGGCAACGAGGACGTTCGCGCCCGCCTCCACCACCAGCGGCGCCGTCTGCTGATGTATGCCGCCGTCCACCTCGAGCTCGCAGTTGAGCCCGCGTTCAGCAAAGGTCCGGCGAAGCTCACGCAGCTTGCTGAGCGTCTCCGGAATGAACTCCTGGCCGCCGAAGCCGGGATTCACGGTCATCACCAGCGCCAACTGCACACTGGCAATCACTTCCGACAGCATGGAGACAGGCGTGGAGGGATTGATGGCGACGCCGGCCTTCTTGCCGTGCGAGTGAATGTGCTGGATCGCGCGGTGCAGGTGAGGCGTGGATTCCTGGTGGACGATCAGCGTGTCGGCTCCGGCTTCCGCGAAAGCATCGATGAAGTCCTCGGGAGGCGTCACCATGAGGTGGAGCTCCAGCGTCAATTTCGTCAAGGGTCGAAGCGCGCGCACCGCCAGCGGTCCAAAGGTGATGTTGGGAACGAACCGGCCGTCCATGATGTCGATCTGCACGCGATCGACGCCGGAGGCCTCCGCCTCCTGCACGGCTTCACCGAGGCGCGTGAAATCAGCGGAGAGAATCGAAGGAGCGATTTTGAGGTCGTTTGCAGATCGCATTGGCCCTGGGAGCGGGGGCATCCTGCCCGCTTCCTCACCGGCAACATCAAAGGATTGCTCGTGTCGAGAGCGGGCAAGATGCCCGCGCTCCCGGGACTACGAGCGCTTCGGCAGGAGCCGTGCCGCCGATTCCGTCAAGTACCACCGCAACTGGCCTTCGCGAGGTGCGACCCCCTGCGCCGGGAAGCGATCCTCAGGCGATTCCGGGTAAACCACGCGGCGCAGCACGTCCGCCTTGCCCTCGCCATCGACCAGGAAGATCACTTCGCGGGCAGCATTGATCACCGGATAGGTCAGCGTCAGGCGCCACGTGTGCATCTCCGGCACGTGATTCGGCACCACCCAGCGTTTTGTTTCATCCAGAGCCGCGGTTCCGGGGAAGAGCGATGCCGTGTGGCCGTTAGTCCCAAGGCCCAGTTGGATCAGATCAAAGCGCGGAAACGCCCCGCCCAGAGGATGCATCCGCTCCGCGATCTCGTGGGCGTAATCGTGCGCGGCGCTCTCAAGGTCCGGCGACTCAGCGCGCATGCGATGGAAGTTCTCTGGCGGCAGCGGCGCGCGATCGAGCATGGCTTCGCGGATCATCCGATAGTTGCTGTCAGGATGATCCGGCGGGACCGTGCGCTCGTCAACCTGAAAGAAGTGCGTAGAATTCCAGGGAAAGCGCAGAGCGAAGTCCGTAGTGGCGAGCAGGCTGAACATGGTACGCGGCGTCGATCCTCCGGAGAGCGCGGCATAAAATGGCCTGCGAGCCGCAACCGTTTCCTCTGCCGCTTCCACGAAGCGCTCGGCAGCGCGATGGCTTAGTTCGTCGAGATCGCGAAAGACTTCGATTTCAGCAGTCATTTCAAGTTAACAGTCGAGAGTCAAGAGTCAACAGTTCACAGTCAACAGTTCGCAGTCTGCTACCTGCCAACTGTTGACTGTGGACTGTTAACTCACAGATGCCGCCAATGCCGTCCGTCACGCTCCATCAGACCCTCGGCTTCGGGCGGGCCCCAGGTCCCAGCCTCGTAGAAATAGAGACCCTTGCGACCGTCCTCACGCCAACGGCGGAGTAGTGGTGTGATGAACTCCCATGCCAGGTCCACAAATTCATCGCGCGTAAAAAGCATGGGATCGCCCAGCATGCAGTCGAGCAGCAGCGTCTCATACGCGGTGGGCGGCGAGGCCTCGAAGACGTCGTTGTAGCGGAAGTCCATCTCCACCGGCCGGATCTGCATCGTGGTGTCGGGAATCTTGGCGTTAAATCGAAGTGAGATGCCCTCATCCGGCTGGATGCGGACGCGGAGCAGGTTGGGAACCATATCCTCGGTGATCGTTCCGCGGAACAACAGGTGAGGCGCCCGGCGAAATTCGATGGTGATTTCGGAGATTCGCTTCGGCAGTCGCTTTCCAGAGCGGATATAGAAAGGAACGTCGGCCCAGCGCCAATTGTCGATGTAAAGCTTCAGGGCAGCGAAAGTCTCCGTGACGGACTGCGGCGATACCTTGGGTTCCGCGCGGTACGCGGGCAGTCTCTTGTCGCCCGCCCAGCCTTCCACGTACTGGCCGCGCACCGCGACGTCATTCAGGCGGTCGAGCGGCAGCGGCCGGATTGCCCTCATCAGCTTGCTTTTCTCATCGCGCACCGACTTGGCTTCGAACTGCGACGGCGGTTCCATCGTGATCAGGCTCAGCAGCGAGAGGACGTGATTCTGGATCATGTCCCGCACCAGGCCCGCTTCTTCGTAATAGCCGCCGCGGCCCTCGAGGCCCAGCTCCTCTGCCACCGCGATCTGCACGTGATCGATATACCGGCGATTCCAGATGGGCTCGAAGATGCCGTTTGCGAACCGGAACACCAACAGATTCTGCACGGTCTCTTTGCCAAGATAGTGGTCGATGCGATAAATCTGGTCTTCCGTGAAGACGCCGGTGACCAGTCGATTCAACTCGCGGGCGCTTTCCAGGTCGTGCCCGAAGGGCTTCTCGATCACCACGCGCGTCCAGCTCTTTCCCTCATGCTTGGGACGCGCCAATCCCCGGGATCCGAGATTGCGCACGATATCGCCGAAAAAGCTGGGAGGCGTCGCCATGTAGAACAGGCGATTGCCGCCGGCGCCGCGACGCTCGTCCAGATCGTCGAGCGCCTTGGCCAGCCGGTCATAGGCATCGGCCGAGCTATAATCGCCGCGGATGTAAAAGGCCCCCTCCAGGAAGCTGGTCAGATATGATTCGTCCTCGACGGGAACCTTCAGGAACTCTTTGACCGCATCGTGCAGCCGGGCGCGGAACTGATCGTCTGAAAATGACGATCGCGCGTACCCCACAACCGAGAATCCTTGCGGCAGCAGCTCATGGCGGTACAGGTAGTAGAGCGCGGGGATGAGTTTTCGCTCGGTCAGATCCCCGGACGCGCCGAAGATGACCATCGCGCACGGCTCAGGAAGACGCCGCCCGGGGTGGGCGCCTGCCGAAAGCGCGGCGCCGATCGCTTGGCTTACGTCGGTTGTCATGGACATGTGGGTTGCCTCAGCAGCGCGGGGGCATCGACTCATTGATTCGATGAGTCAGTCCCGCTACCGTCCCAAGAGCCGGTGAACGTGATCGATCACATTTGCCGGTGTGAATCCGAGGTGTTCGGCAATCTGTTTGTACGGGGCGGAAGCGCCGAAGCGGTTCAAACCGATCACCGCGCCCTTCGTTCCCACGTAGCGCTCCCATCCGAACACGGACGCCGCTTCGATCGCGAGGCGCGCCGTAATCTCCGGCGGCAGCACCTCGTCCCGGTAGGACTGCGGCTGCTTCTCGAACCGGTCCCAACTTGGCATGCTGACCACGCGCGCGGCGATGCCCTGCCCCACAAGTTGCTGCTGCGATTCGAGCGCCAATGCAACCTCGGATCCAGTGGCGATCAGGATGACTTCCGGCTTCTTGCCCTCAGGATCGGCAAGGACGTACGCGCCGCGCTCCAGGCCGTCCGCTGATCCATACTTCGAACGATCGAAGATCGGCAGATTCTGGCGAGTGAGCGCCATCAATACCGGCCCGTCGCGATGCTCCAAGGCGACGCGCCAGGCGATCGCGGTCTCATTCGCGTCGGCGGGCCGGATCAAGCTCACGTTGGGAATGGCGCGGATCGAAGCCAGGTGCTCTACCGGTTCGTGCGTCGGCCCGTCTTCGCCGAGGAAAATACTGTCGTGGGTGTAGACGAAGATGACGTGCGCTTCCATGATGGCGGCCAGACGGATGGTGGGCCGCATGTAGTCGGAGAAGATCAGAAACGTGGCGCCGTACGGGAGCAGCCCGCTCAGCGCCATGCCGTTGCAGATCGCACCCATGGCGTGTTCGCGGATGCCGAAGTGAAAATTCTTGGCGCCGTAATGTCCACGTGCGAAGTCGCCGAGTTCCTTGACGTAAGTCTTGGTGGAAGGCGACAGGTCCGCCGCGCCGCCCACCAGGAAGGGCAGGTGAGGCGCGATCGCATCCAGAACTCTCTCAGAAGCGGAACGCGTGGCAATCGGCTTGTCCGACGGCGAAAAGGCCGGAATTCTGTCTTTCCAACCATCGGGCAGCTTGCGTTCGTAATAAAGGTCCCAATCGCGGGACAGGTCGGGAAAAACTTTGCGGTATTCGTCGAGCTTCCGGTTCCAATCCGACTCGAGTTTCGCTCCCTTGTCCACAGCCTCGCGGAAATGTTTCAGGGCCTCGTCAGGAATGTAGAACGTAGGCTCGAGCGGCCACCCGAGATTCAGCTTGGTGGCCTTCACTTCCTCCTCGCCCAGCGCTTCACCGTGCGCGGCTGCGTTGTCGTGCTTGTTGGGACTTCCGTAGGCGATGTGGGTGCGGCAGAGGACGAGCGACGGACGTTCTTTCTGGGCGCGCGCGGCCTCGATGGCCCGCTGGAGCGCCGCCAGGTCGTTGCCGTCCGCGACGTGCTGCACGAACCAACCGTACGCTTCGAATCGCTTGCCCACATCCTCCTGGTCAAAAGCCAGGCTGGTATTCCCTTCGATCGTAATGTGATTGCTGTCGTAAAGAAAAATCAGGTTTCCGAGGCCGAGAAATCCCGCGAGGGATGCGGCTTCGGCCGAGATGCCCTCCATCAGGTCCCCGTCGCTGCAAATGCCGTATACGGTGTAGTCAATCAGCTCGTGTCCGGGACGATTGAAATAAGTTGCAAGATACTTGCCCGCGATCGCCATGCCCACGGCGTTGCCGACGCCCTGCCCGAGCGGACCCGTAGTGGTTTCGACGCCCGGCGTGAGCGCGCTTTCCGGATGTCCTGGTGTCTTGCTTCCCCATTGGCGGAACTGCTTGATGTCGTCAAGCGAGAGGTCGTATCCGGTCAGGTGCAGCAGGCTGTACAGCAGCATACAGCCGTGCCCGGCGGAGAGCACGAAGCGATCGCGGTTCGGCCACTTCGGATCGCGGGGATTGTGGCGCAGAAACCGCGTCCAGATCACGTAGCCCATGGCGGCCGCGCCCATCGGCAGCCCCGGATGGCCGGAGTTCGCCTTCTGGACAGCGTCGACGGCGAGGAAGCGGATGGTGTTGATGGAAAGCCCGTCGAGGGGCGAAGCGTTGACGGCAGCAGGTTGGATCGAAACGGCGGTCTCAGTCGGCAAGGCAGGGCTCCCTTCGGGATGAGGAGTCAGCGATGCCCCTTCGCGCACCACCGAGTCCCCCATTCTTAGTGATGCTCACGGCAGGCTGATTGTTTCCATCCGGCTTCCGATTATAACAGCGGAAGACCGGCGCGACTCTCAGTTGTTGATTTGGAACTTGAGACCGTGAGGCGTACGGCTTTGCGGCCTGCGACCTGTTATGAAGCGCGGTTTTCGCCCGGACAAGAGGGCAGTGGCTAATGGTCAGTGACGTCATTGACGAGTGGCTAGACTCAGATTTCTAGCCACTAGCCACTAGCCACCGCCACGAAAATCCCTTGACAAAGCCGCCGGCAGTGTGTTATTCAGTTACTGTCCTCGGAGATATCGAGGGGCCGCGCCATGATTCTGCGCCGCTCGCTATCGCTCGTTCACGGTCTGCCGGCGCCGGTTGGACGGCACGGCCCGGACCCCACCCGCACGACCCGAAACCTCGCCCGCGTCGGCGGTCAGTGTAGCCTATCTGTAGAGGCCTATCTCTCCAAAAACACCGGCAAAATCCACGGGGGCGCGCCCCTCCAAACTCGGAATGTCATGTGGAATCAGAAGCATGGCCGGGTTTTGGGAAAATCACCCTTAAGGGGCGCCCCTGTGTTTTCAAAACGCGAATTTTTCGCATTTTGCATCCCTATGATTCTCCGTCTCTTGAGCGCATGTATAGCCTACACGTCTAAACCGACAAGCCGAAAAATAGGCAAAAACACGAAAATTCAGACACCCACGACCGAAAATGCCCCTTCTTTAGAATCAATAACGTTCCGGGTTTGCGTTGCAAGCGGAGAACGGGAATCTCCTTTAGAATCAATAAACCGGGTCCACATCGCGAACGATGCTTACAAAAATGGCCAGACGGGAATGTGGTTTGGAATCAGCGACATGAGCTTACTTCGAGAAGATTCGAAATATGAAAAATGCGCCCCCAGCCTCACGCGAATGTCTTTTAGAATCAATAAAACGAGCGCCTCCGACCGGGAGTCCAAACAACCATTTTACTTACCAGTAACCTGCGCGGCGGCCGCGCGTAAACGGCCGGATTTGCCGATTTCTCAGGAAAATCGAGGTTTTTCGAGTACGCCGCGGCGCTTGCCGGCGGCAGGTCTCCACCGCTGCCCATTCGTTGGCTACAACCTAATCATTCTAAAAGACATTCCCGATTTCGCTGAAACCCGGATGCAAACACGCGAACTCGGACGACGCGACAAATCGGAATCGCCAGGGGAAAATCGTGGAGGTATGGCCAAACTAAATCTTGATAAAAATGCGCTTGCGATACAAGAGCCACGCCACAACCCAGCAAACCAGCACAAAGGCCAAAGAGTAGATCAACGAAGCATTGGGCGGGCTCGCCAGTGGCGCGAAGCATTGCCGGTAGATGAACTCCTGGGCGCTCAGCGCTTGGCCGGCGGCCACGCGCACGGGCCAGGCGTCGAGCACCTTGGACAGCACTTCCGAGAACGCGTAGGCGACGATGGAATTCATGCCGAACACCAGAATCGGCATCGTCCAGCGGCCTCGCCATTTTCTGATATCGAGAAGCCAGTAGCAAAGGGAGAGTCCCAGAAGTGCGGCGCCGCCGGTGAACAGCACGTAAGAACTGGTCCAGAGCTTTTTGTTGATGGGGAACCAAATGCCGAAGAACTTGCCCGCCACGATTCCAATCACGCCCAGCGCCAGGATCCACAGCACCTTGCGGCGCGCGCTCGCGTTCGAGCGCAGCCAATCGCCCGTCAGGACGCCGATGAGCGTCGTGGCCAAGGCAGGTATGGTGCTGAGCAGTCCCTCGGGATCGCGGGTTCCTTCGTAGAGGTGGCCCAGAAGCAGCTTCCGGTCGAGCCACGCCGCGAGATTGCGATTGGGGTCGAGGAGCGGAACGGCATGGGTCGGCACGCCGAAACCCGGCACGGGCACATAGCGCATGAGGACCCAGTAGCCGATGAGACAAATGGCGACAATCGCGACGCGTCCCGGCGTGCCCGTCCACAAGATCACGAGGGCCGCAAGCAAATAGCACAGCGCGATGCGCTGCAGCACACCTTCGATTCGGATGGTGGCCGGATGGTACTCGTTCGGGAAGCCGTTCAGAAAGACGCCCAGCGCGAAGATGATGATAGCGCGTCGCACGGCGTGCGTTAGAAGCTGGCCGGTCGATTCGCCTCGCTTCCGGCGCGAAGCAAAGGACAACACCATGGAGACGCCGACGATAAAAAGGAAGAACGGGAAAACCAGATCCGTGGGCGTCCAGCCGTTCCAGCGCGAGTGTTTGAGCGGCCAGTATGCGGCAGACTCGTCGCCGTTGTTGTTGACCAGGATCATGCCGGCGATGGTGAGTCCGCGAAATACGTCCAGTGAGACCAGGCGCCCGGCGATCCGCGGCCGCGTGGCCCCAAGGTCCTCACTCGTGGAGTGCGCCGGCGCTTCTAACGGCAAAGTCTTTGTGCTCATCGGGTGGATCTCACGCTCCCCAAGCCCATCACCGCGGAGCCGCGCGCCAAACTACGGCAGCGCCGCCGTCCCCACGATCTTAGCGCGAAATGGTAAGTCCGCTCTTTATTTTGATGGACTGGAGCGATCATTCCGTCGCGCCTGTTCCAGCAAACGCCCTTGCAAATCTTGTACTTCGGGTCTTGACACCCGTGCTCGCTTTGACAAATACCCTGTGGTGCTGCTAAAGTCAGCACCGCATGAGAACCCGTGTCCGGTTCCTCCAGTTTTGAACTCCGGGGTTGCCGGATGGCGCTTTTTTGAAGCGTGCGAGGTGCACAATGCAGGGGACAATCAAGCGGGTTGTTCGAGACCGAGGGTTCGGGTTCATCAAGACACCGGATGGCCAGGAAGTCTTCTTCCATCGCAGCGGGCTTCGCGGACTGAATTTCGACAGCCTTCACGAGGGTCAGGCGGTGGAATTCGAAATGCGGCAGGGCGACAAAGGCCCGCGAGCGGAAAACGTTCGCGGCTCGGGCGAGTAGTCCCACCTGAGTAGCCCCGGACAGTCCCGGGGCGGAGCCGGTTGCATGTTCAAGCGGCCGGAAACCCGAAACGGCGGCGCGTCCTTCAGCGAAAGACAGCAGGCCTCGGCCGGCAGGGGCAGGCTCGCGTGTCGTCGGAGAGGCGCAACGCGATGAGCAAGAAGGCGACGAGAGCGGCAACGGCAGTAGCCCTGCTCATTCTGGCCTTCGGGCTTGCGGTCGGGGTCGCCCCTGACGCGCGCGCCGCAGGCAGCTCCTCGACCATCGTTCTCCAACAAGGCTGGGCGATCCAATCGTCGGCCAAAGTCGCCGATTCCGGCGACACCATCTCCACACCACAATTCAAGGCTGAAGGCTGGTATCCGGCCACAGTCCCGAGTACCGTACTGGCGGCGCTTGTAGCTGACCGCGTCTATCCCGATCCGTACTATGGCGCGAATCTTCGTTCGATTCCGGGCGCTGAGTATCCGGTAGGCGCGAACTTCGCCAATCTCCCGATGCCGGATGACAGTCCATTCAAAGTTCCGTGGTGGTACCGAACGGAATTCCGGCTGCCCGCGTCTTACAAGGACAAGAATCTTTGGCTGGATTTTAATGGCATCAACTATCGAGCGAATGTCTGGCTCAACGGAGTTCAGATCGCGGACCAGACGAAGATGGCCGGCATGTGGCGGCTGTTTGAGTTCGACGTGACGGCTGCAGCCCGGCTCGGCGCGACCAACGTTCTCGCGGTTGAGATCTTCCCGCCCAAGCCCGACTCGCTCTCGATAACCTGGGTGGACTGGAATCCGCTGCCGCCGGACAAAGACATGGGCGTGTGGCGCGAAGTCTCGATCTCCGCCAGCGGCCCAATCGCCTTGCGCGATCCGGAGGTCGCCACGGATTTGGATCTGCCCTCCCTGGAGGTCGCTCACCTGACCGTCTCCGCCAACCTCGTGAACCCCGGAAAGGAAGCTGCGCATGGCGTGCTGAAGGCGCGGCTGGCGGGCGTTAACCTGGCGCAAGAGGTTGATCTCGGGCCGGGCGAAACGAAAGTCGTCAGCTTCACGCCCGGCAAGTTTGAGGGCTTGAATCTCAAGCAGCCTCGGCTTTGGTGGCCGGCGCAGATGGGCACGCCCAATCTCTACGATCTGCACATCGAGGTCGAGTCCGGCGGGAAGACATCGGAGGAACAGTCACTCCAATTTGGTGTTCGCGAGATCACTTCAGAGCTTGATCAGGACAAGCATCGAGTGTTCTCGGTCAACGGCAAGCGCATCCTGATCCGCGGCGGCGGTTGGGCGCCGGACATGATGCTGCGTTACGATCCCGAGCGCGAAGAAGAAGAGATGCGCTATACGCGCGACATGGGCCTCAACACCATCCGGCTCGAGGGCAAGCTGGTTGACGATCACCTTTTTGAACTGGCGGACCGTTACGGGGTGCTGGTGATGGCTGGCTGGTGCTGCTGCGATCATTGGGAGCGCTGGCGGACCTGGAAGGGTGAAGATTACGACATCGCCACCGAGTCGCTGCGTACCGAGTTGCTACGCCTCCGCAGCCATGCGAGTCTGCTGATGTTCGCGTACGGCAGCGACAATCCGCCGCCGCCGCGCGTGGAGGAGATGTATCTCAAGGTCATCAAGGAGACCGGTTGGCCGAATCCTTACATTTCATCGGCCAGCGCGCGGCCAACCACCATCGGTCCGAGCGGCGTGAAGATGACCGGACCTTACGATTACGTGGCGCCGTCCTACTGGCTCGACGACAGCGAACACGGGGGCGCGTACGGTTTCAACACTGAGACGAGCCCCGGTCCGGCGATTCCCGTGATCGAAAGCATCCGCGAGATGTTGCCCGCAGACAAGCTTTGGCCGGTGAACGAAGTCTGGGAACTCCATGCGGGCGGCGGTGAGTTCAAGAAGTTCGACATCTTCAACCGCGCGCTCGATGCGCGCTACGGCGCTCCCACCGGACTCGACGACTACGTGGAGAAAAGCCAGCTCCAGACCTACGCCGGCGAGCGCGCCATGTACGAGGCGTACAGCCAGAACAAGTACAAGTCCACCGGCGTGATCCAGTGGATGGAGAATAACGCGTGGCCTTCGATGATCTGGCATCTCTACGACTGGTACCTGCGGCCCGGCGGCGGATACTTCGGCGCCAAGAAAGGCTGCGAGCCGGTGCACATCCAGTATTCCGATAGCAACGGCGCCATCGTGGTGGTGAACTCCACTTATCAGGCTTATTCCGGGCTCCAGGCGAAGGTTGAAGTGCTGAACTTCGACCTGACGCCGAAATTCTCGCACGCCGCCACGCTGGACGTCGCGCCGGATTCGAGCAATGCGCTGCTGACACTGCCCAAAATCGACGGGCTGAGCCAGACGTATTTTCTCAAGCTCGATCTCAGCGACGACGCCGGCCGCACGCTCAGCCACAATTTCTACTGGCTCTCCACCCATCCCGACGTCAACGATTTCGCGAACTCGACATGGTACTACACGCCGCTCAGCTCATACGCCGACTACAAGGAACTTGGCAATCTGCCGCGAGTGCGGGTGGACCTCACAGCTCGCAGCCGCAGCCATGGCGGCGAAGAGATCACCGAGGTGACGGTGAAGAATCCGGGATCGACCCTCGCATTCTTCGTTCACCTCGAAGTTCTCAAGGGAAAAGACGGTGGTGACGTTCATCCCATCCAGTGGCAGGACAACTACGTTTCACTTCTGCCCGGCGAGTCCCGCCAGATCACCGCAACTTACGGCGCCGCAGAACTCGGGGGCGCAAAGCCGGTAGTGCGCGTCGATGGCTGGAATGTGGAGACAGGTTCCGCGGATTGAGGTGGAGCGCCGGACGACGTCGCAGAAGTGTTCAGTTGATCCAGCGATCGGGTGGATCTCGCCGGTCGTCGCGGTCCCGCATGTAGCTTTCGAACTTGCGACGCAGCCGCGCCCGGCGCCAGTCGTCGTAGCGCTCGCGCAGATTCAAGCTCGGAGCTCGGGGTCCACGGCGCGCCCGCACGGATCGCACGTAGAAGAATCCGAAGAGCATCCCACCCAGGTGAGCCAGGTGCGCTACGCCGGAGCCGGCTTGAGTAAGCGACGCCCAGAACTCGATCAGCCCCATGACCAGCACGAA
>JASHPE010000026.1 GCA_030038235.1 Terriglobia bacterium | reverse complement strand
GAGGGGCCAGGATATATTGGTGCGCTTGTTGCTGAAACCGGAAAAGCAGTTCACGGCTTTCGGCCTCCCGGTCGAGATGGTAATAACCTCTGCTCGTCGGCGTGGAGATTTCCTTTTTCACGGCCCGGTCAAGCGATGTGTCCAAATACCACGCCGCATCGCGTTGCCCGCGAAAGCACCATGTGCCCTGAAGTCCTGCTAACCACGTCAAAAACTCGTCCCAAGATGACGCCTGCTCTGTCAGGACAAAGTTGCTGAACGGCTTGTCGCCGAGGTAATCATCCTCGCCGCTTTTCCAGCCTTTGAGAAATTCTCTCAGGCGGTCGGACCAATCAGGCGGTGTTGGCATGGTCTAGCGCTGACGAGTTCCCACTTTGTGTCGCGGTTGACGCCTGAGGCGCGACGGGTTTTTCATCGTCATGGCTCGCTCTCCGTCTTTATTGTTCGACCGATGACATCAGCCGGTCGAGAGAACTCACGAATCTTGCGACCTGGGACACGGGCAGTTGCCTGTAGCCTGCGATCCCCAGTTCCTTGGCTGCCAATCCTTTTCCGAGAGGATAGAACTCCTCAAAGGCGTCGGGCGCAACGAAAAGCTTCACCGTCCGGTCCGCTGGCGGTTCGACCCAAGCAACAAACAGGCACCTGGTCCTGTTGTTCGGCGGCGCGAACATGATGCTGCGCTTGTACGGCCGGGGATGGAAGCCATGCCGGTCGGCGGCGGCCATCAGCGGCTCGAACGCTTCGGCGAGGCCGTTGCGCTCGGCGGCCTTCAGGACCTCGTCCACGCTTGGCCCGGCAGGGGACGGAATGGCGTTTCGCAGAGGCTTGGCGCTGCGAGGAGCTAGGTCGTTCGACGTTAGCTCGCGCACCAAGATGCGCTGGCCGCCCTCAAGCTCAAACACATTGAAGAGCACGGCGTTGACCACGCGCTGGCTTTTGTCGCCGAGGAAATCGAGGACGCGCTCCAGGGACGGGTCCTGGCCGGTCCCTACCACATAGACGATCACTTCGCGGCCCTTGCTGTCGGCCTGCTCGCTTCGCATGCGGTCCTTGAGGGACGCCTCGGATGTCTTGCTTTTGCTGGCCGCGGCCTTCAGGTAGCCGCCGATCTTGCTGGCCAATTCTTCGAGGTCCATTTTCGCTATGCAGGAAGCGTAGTCGAGCGCCTGTGCCACGGTATCGCGGTGCAGGGCTCCCCTCTTGATCTCGATGACCACCCACCTGTCCTGCGGGTCGAGCGCCAGCAGATCGATGATCCCGGCTTCGACGCGGACCTGCCGCCCGACAACTTCGAGCCCGCCTTCAAGAAGCGAGGGGTCACGCTCGATCCATTGTTCCAACTCGCGTTCAAGGCTCAGGCTGGCTGGCCCGATCCTGGCAACCTTGTCCTTCTCCACCGCCCAGACTCCGACCGCTTTCATTCACGCCTCCGAGAACGAGCACGCGGGCACATCACTCCTCACGGACCCGATCATCCCTCATGGGTCAGCGGGCATCGCGGGTTCTTGTCCAGGTGCTCGAAATGGTCCCCAATCGGTTGGACCGGCTCCCTGCAACCGGGACATATGAACACGAGGCTATCGTCAGCGGCCTTGAGATGGGAAGCGAGAGCCTTCAGCACGCGGGCAGCGTCGGGCTTGATCAGGCACTCCTTTATCTTGCGCATGGGTCAAAGTCTCCTCCGAGGCCGGGGAAGTGCGTTACTTGAAATGCAATTGATGTTAGGAGGTGTTCATGCTTGCTCCAAGAGTCTCCTCACCGGCCGCTCGCCGTCCGCCAGATCCGTAGCTGTCAATTCTTCCACCCGCCACGGTGGGCTTTAGGCCCGGAATCCTGACCTATTACCACCGCCGCGACGCGGGTTCCCGCGCTAGAGGCGGGAGCCTCCGTGCAGGCTCGGCAGCGAGTGTTATATTCGGGCTGGCCTACCAAGCCTCACCAACCAAATCCGTTAGGGAGCCTTTTTGACGAATCGCCTTTCCTACTGCTGCGACAAACTCGTGAAATCGTTCGGTCTTTGTTTGACGGCCGACTCTTGAAAGTGACTCAAACAGGGACAAGCGGAATCCTTCGCTCAACTCAAGCTGAACTCCGCGACCCCTTTTACCGCGGTTGCAGATATTCGCTGGCGCTAGCCCCTGCAACCCTGGGTTGCTGTGGGTTTTTACGGTGAATCGGCGCGCGGAAAGTGCGTCGCGAACCCGCCCGCACATTTCCAGGTATAGCCCGCCGAGATACACCACATCTTTCTTGCTGTCCTCTCCGTGCACGGCGATGGCCCAGGGCGACGTGGTAACAAGCCCGGTGCATTGCGGTTCGTCGAATCTGGTGCTGGTAATGTGAAGGTCACGATTGCCCCTCGGCTTTAGTCCCTCGAACGCGCAAAAAGACAGGTCGTCTCCCGCGATAGCTTCGGCAATCTCCGAGGTGCCGGGCTCGATCCCACCGCCGTGAGGCGCGACGACAACCACGGTTCCGGATCGCTCTTGAAGGCGCACGCAATAGTCGCGATTGTCGACTTCTATCTCAGCAAGCGTCGAAAAACTGCTGTACTTATCGGACATCCTTTGAGAAACGGCATCTCTAAAATGACTCTTGATCTCCGTACGCAGCAACGTCCTCGCTACTTCAAAGCCCCATTCAACAGATGCGCCAGCCTAACCCCGGCCTTTTCCAACTGCATCTCGATCGCCGGGTCCGCCTGCTTTTCGTACGCGCCACTGATGAGGGCCGGATTCTCACTGCCCAAATCACCGTACGCCACGCTCTGCGCCAGCCGGTCCCCTCCAAGACCCAATCCTCAATGCTCCCTTTTGTCCACCCCGCCTGGTCTTGCGCCGTGATGCGCCGCTCCAATTCTGCCGCCAGCGCCTGCGGGTCGCGGTTGATGTGCTCCAGCAGGCCGGTGTCCCACACCCAATGCAGGTTGTCCGGCTTGCCGTCGAAGATCACATGCCGGGCATTCCCGCCCTTATCGTTGTCGTCCTCATCGTGCAGCGGCTGGTGCAGGTCGCCGACGAAGTGCACCACAAACTTCAGGGCCTCGGCCTTGGCCGCCTGGTCCGCCTTCGGGTCCTTCAGCACGGCCAGGAAACGCTCCGTCTGTGCGATCACGCATTGGCCGTCCGCGCACTCCCGCGCCATGTCGATGGTGCTGTCGGCGAGCGGGATGTCGATGTAGTGCCACGGGCCGGTCTCGGGATGGTCGCGACGGTAGTCGTCCGCCCAACTGGCGACGTCTTCCAAAGACTCGCCGCCCAGCATGGCCTTCGCCCGGTCGACCGCAGCGGCGCTCATATAATGCCCGGCGATCAAGGCAACGACCTCATGTCCCTCGCGTCCCCAGGCGAAGCCGGACGACGGCAGTGCCGCGATGGCGAGCGGGAGCCAGATTGTGGCGGTCAGTCTCTTCACTCTGGTTTCCGGCGTCTGATATAAAGAACCGTGGGCAGCGCGAGTGTACCACCGGGCCGGGTGATAGACAAACGGAACTGCCCACGGCCTGGCGCTTCTGTTCGACATGCGCATCCAGGCTCAGGCCCGCCCGCTGAACGCGTGGACTCAACATGTTGATCTGCGTCAGAAAGGATGTCGCGGAAAGAAACCGGGAAAGGCTCGGCCAAATCCGGACTGGGCCTAAAGAGCGAAATTACGAACTCGACGAGCGCCGATGAGTCTGTCTTCCCTCCTTGAGTCAAACGTAGACATACGGGCATATCTTCGCGAGCACTTCAGCAAGCCGTCCGATTCCCGCCGCGCTCCTATGCTCGCCCACCCCAAACTGACCATTACCAGTTAGTCGGGTTCGCCTTCGACTATCTATTGCGATGGCGGTTGGAGAGCCGCCATCCGTTTGCCATCGGTGGTCCATGGATTGGGGAGTTGGCGTTTCAGCTTCTCCAACCCGGCACTGCCGACCAAGCCGCAGCCCAGCAGACGCTCAGAACCGCCCGTCTACGCGTACGCAAGTTCGTGCGAACTGGCAAGCTGTCTGACAGGCTAATTGAGGCGGCTTTACAGGTGGCAAAGCTCGATCCGGTCTATCGCGGAGCGCTCATTTCGGAGTCCCTCGATTTCCAAGTCAGCCCCGGCGATATAACCGACCTCAGAAACTTGCTCAACGTTCTCCCAACCGACCGATTCAAGCCGAAGAGGCATTGCCTCCTGAATCCCAAGCTGAGAATGGCGCACCTTGTCGGTGGCGCAGATGTTGACCTCGTCCTCGACAATCTGATCTTGGATGCTAAGACGACCAAGGACCCCAAGTGCTGGCGGGATTACTTTAATCAAATGATCGGTTACTATCTGTTGTATCTTCTCGGCGGCTTCAGCGTTCCCGGCAGACAGCCCCGCATTGATAGCCTGGGCATATACTTCGCTAGGCAGGGCCAGCTTCAGGTCTGGAGCATCCGAGACATCGCTGACACGGAAGCGTTCGAGCGCTCCGCAGCGTGGTTCAAGCGGCGTGCTCAGAGTGGATTCCTTGCCGGTAGAGACGTGCCGGTGTTGGGTTTGGATCACCAGGCCGAGTGACTCTCCCCCGTCATCCGAGCGAGTCCCCGGAGGATTGATTCTTCAACAGACCCCTCATCAATCGTTCCGTCGGAAAGTGTGACGGGCTCGGAGGCGGCCTGTTACTGTTCCGTGTAGCGGCGCTGAACCTGTGTCAAGTGATATACTCGGACCTTGACATTGCGGATTCGCCACCCCGAGCAGACCAGCCCTGAGAGGAGTTCAATTTGACACGCGAGAGTATCCTTACTGAACTGAAATCCGAACGCGACAGACTGAGCGCGGCCATTGCTGCCCTCGAGGGCGGACGGCGGGGACCTGGAAGGACGTCCAAAGGCGCGTCTGCGCCCAGAAAGCGCGGCGTGCTGAGCGCGGCGGCCAGGAAGCGCATCTCCTTGGCGATGAAAGCCCGCTGGGCGGCTAGGAAATCACGGGGCTCATCTTCCGCCGCACCCTCAACGCCTCCGAAACGCAGAACGATGAGCGCGGCCGCCAGGAAGCGCATCGCAGCGGCCAAGAAGGCATGGTGGGCGGCGCGGAAGAAAGCTCGATGATAGTCCTCGGCCAGGAGGTTGGGCGTTCATGAATCGCAGACTGGTTCTCGCGATCACATGCGTGATCGGGCTGTCCCTTTGCGCGATGAACGCGGGCGCGGTCCCGCAGCACGGCACCGCTAAGGATGGGTATTATCCGCCCGGCTATGCGGGCGACACGTTCACCGGTGTCGTGACTGCGGCCGACGATGCCTCGCGCTCGATAACGCTCACCTACACCAACCCCAAGAACGATAAGCCGGAGACGCTCACCGCGTCCTTCAAGACAGATTTCAAGGCTCGCATGTCCGACGGCACAGTGCACCCCGTCAAACCTTCTGACTTCCCACTCGGTACTAACCTGAAAATCTACTACATGACCGCCGAGCACAAGGTCGAAGGGAAGAAGGTGAAGACGCTGTCGATCCTTTCATTCCGGGCGGTTCCGGCCAGCCGTTGAACACCACCGGATGGCAACAGGTCCAGGCACTTCGTCTGCATGCTCTCGCGGCGCTCAGCCGCCGGTTTCCGCACGCTCACTTCAACAAGTACTCCTGCAAGAACAGCACCGAGGCGTAGAACTGGAAGTCCTGGTTCGCCTTCTTCTGGTACCCGTGGCCCTCATCGTTCGCCGTCAGGAACCAGACCGGCGTTCCGTGCTCCTTGAGCGCCGCCGCGATCTGCTGGGACTCGCTCACCGGCACGCGGGGATCGTTCCTGCCCGCCACCACCAGCATGGGCTTCCTGATCTTCTCGACGTTGTTCATGGGCGCGATCCGCTCCAGGAAGGCACGCATCTTGGGATCGCGCTCGTCGCCGTA
>JASHPE010000278.1 GCA_030038235.1 Terriglobia bacterium | reverse complement strand
GCGATCCGGCCTGCAAATCTCCGCTCGAGGCCTTATTGTTCTTTAAGGGCTTTCACGCCCTTCAGGCTTACCGGATGGCCCACGCGCTGCTGCATCAAAATCGTCGGGCGCTGGCGTTCTATTTGCAGAGTCGGATGGCGTTGATTTTCGGCATCGACATCAATCCGAGCGCGCGGCTTGGCCGCGGCATTATGATTGACCATGGTACTGGCGTCGTGATCGGCGAGACCGCCGTCGTGGAGGACAGCGTCTCCATGCTGCAGGGGGTGACCCTGGGGGGAACGGGCAAGGAGGTCGGCGACCGTCATCCAAAGATACGCGAAGGCGTCATGATCGGGGCTGGCGCCGGCGTGTTCGGCAACATCGAGATCGGCGCCCGTGCCAAGATTGGAGCTGGCAGCGTTGTGCTCAAAGCCGTACCGGCTCGCTGCACCGCGGCGGGCGTTCCTGCCCGTCTCGTCGGTGCGTGCGCCAACCAAGAACCAGCTCGCGAGATGGATCAAAGCTTCGGCGAAGATTGAGGCTGGCGGCGTCCAATAAAGCGTCGCCGTCCGCGTCGGATAACGGACGTGCGGCCCGCGCCGCGTCGCCCACGCAGGTGACGCTCGCCGCCTTGCAAGTCATACTCGCCGACGAACATTCCGTATGTTCCAATGCTCATGCCTGTGATTAGCCAACGATCCCCAAGGGACTGAGCGCTAGCCACCGCAACCGCATTCGATGGAAGGCAAAAGATGAGGCGTACAAGAGAATTATTTATGGCAGTGATGGGTATCGCCGTGCTGTCGACGGCGATACTGGCTGGCACGCCCTCGCCTGCAGACGCGCAGCAACCCGCCGCGCCGGCAATCGATGACGACGACATTGGTGGCATCGTCACCGGCCCGAAGGGGCCGGAGGCGGGCGTTTGGGTGATCGCCGAAAGCGTCGAGCTTCCGACCAAGTTTGTCAAAATGGTCGTCACCGACGATCAGGGGCGCTACGTCATTCCCGATCTGCCGGCGGTGAACTACAGCGTCTTTGTTCGCGGCTACGGTCTCGTCGATTCGCCCCGGATCCGCGCGAAGCCCGGCCAGCATCTCGATCTATCGGCAGTGCCCGCGCCAAGCGCGGCGGCAGCAGCGCACTACTATCCGGCTATCTACTGGTACTCGATGCTGAAGATGCCGCCGAAGAGCGAATTGGGCGGCAAGGAAATCGATTGGCTCAAGCAGATGAAGAACATCGGCTGCATTGGCTGTCATCAGATCGGTCAGGAAGCCACGCGTACGATCCCTGCGCAGTTCGGTGCTTTCAATTCGGGCGAGGAGGCCTGGATGCGGCGCCTGCAATCAGGGCTCGCTGGCGAGGAGATGACCAAAGAGGCCGGCTCCTTCGGCGGGGCGCCTTTCAAGTACCTCGGTGATTGGACGGACCGCATCGCCAAGGGCGCTCTGCCCACCAGCACGCCTCCGCGGCCACAGGGTGTCGAACGTAATGTTGTCGTGACCTCCTGGGAATGGGGCACCCAGAGCACGTATTTGCACGACTCGATCTCTACCGACCGGCGCAATCCCACCGTCAATGCCTATGGACCGCTGTTTGGCTCGCCGGAGTACAGCTCCGACGACATGCCGATCCTCGATCCAAAGACCAGCAAAGTAACGTTCTTCAAGATGCCGGTGAAGGATCCCGAAATGCCGGAACTGCCGGGTTTCGGTGATAGCCTCACACCGATGCAGCCCTCTGCCTATTGGGGTGACGAGAAGATCTGGAACACGAAGGCCGATAATCACAACGGGATGTTCGACAGGAAGGGCAGAGTATGGTTCGCCGCCACGGGACGTGGACCGGATAATCCTGCCTTCTGCAAGCAGGGCTCCGACCATCCATCGGCTAAGATCTTCCCGCTCGAAAAATCACCCCGTCAAGTGGGGATGCTCGATCCCAAGACTATGAAGTGGACGTTCGTCGATACCTGCTTCGGAACCCATCACCTGCAGTTCGGCTATGACAGTGACGACACGCTGTGGTTCAGCGGTAGCGGCACGGTGGCCAGCTGGATCAACACCAGAATGTTTGACGAAACGGGCGACGCGGCTAAGTCACAGGGCTGGTCGCCATTCGTTCTGGACACGAATGGCAACGGCAAACTCGACGCCTACGTCGAGCCCGGCGAGCCGATCGACTCGACCAAGGACCAGCGGATCATCCCCGGCGTGTTTGGACCTTATGCGGTGATGCCGAGTCCGGTGGATGGCTCGATATGGTACACTGTCGCCGTGTTCGGCGGACCTCCTGGGATCCTACGTTTTGATCCCAAAACCCAACTATCGGAGATCTATAATGTGCCGTTGCCCGGCTTCGGTATTCGCGGCGGGGACATCGACAAAAACGGAGTGGTCTGGGCATCGCTGACGAGCGGCCATCTCGCCAGCTTCGACCGGCGCAAGTGCAAAGGGCCACTTAACGGGCCGAAGGCGACTGGCAATCACTGTCCCGAGGGTTGGTCGTTCTACAAGTATCCAGGTCCCGGCTTTGAAGGGATCGGAGATAACAGTGCAGAGTCGAGCTACTACACATGGGTCGACCAGCACAACACGCTCGGGCTGGGCGAGAACGTTCCGGTATCCACTGCCAACCTCAATGATGGCTTCGCTGCGCTGAAGGACGGACAGATGGTCATGCTGCGGATTCCATATCCGCTCGGGTTCTACGCCAAAGGTATGGACGGCCGCATCGACGATCCAGACGCCGGCTGGAAGGGCCGAGGTCTGTGGGCTTCCAGCGGAGACCGCGTACCGTGGTTGATGGAGGGGGGCAAAGGAAGCAAGCCTAGACTGGTGCACATTCAAGTGCGTCCTGATCCTCTGGCCAAATAGTTTGCGGCAAAGCGGGGGGCGCACGTCATCAACATGCGCCCCCCGCCTTTGCCTCA
>JASHPE010000277.1 GCA_030038235.1 Terriglobia bacterium | reverse complement strand
GTTTATCGACCAGTTGGAAGAATTGGTCACCGTAGTGAGGTCTACCTATCGCGCACCATTCGCGGAAATGCTGCACCAAGCCGTGGCAACAGGGCGGTTCCGGGCGGTGGCGACCTTGCGTGCTGATTTCTATCACCAGATGATCCCGGTTAGCCCCGCGCTGGTCGAACTGCTGCAGAACGGCTCTTATCCGCTGGGAGCGCCCGACGCGCTGTCCCTCGAGGAGATGATCGTTCGCCCGGCGGAGCGCGCCGGCTTGCAGTTTGAAGTGGGTCTGGCTCACCGCATCGTCAACGACACAGGAGCGGAACCGGGCGCACTGGCGCTCATGGCCTTCCTGCTTGACGAGCTGTATCACCGCCGAACCGCAGACGGACGTTTAACTCTCCAAGCCTATGAGGACCTGGGCGGGGTGGCGGGAGCAATAGGCCGGCGCGCGGAGCAGGTTTTCGGCGTTCTTTCGGCTGCCGCACAAGCGGTGTTCCCGCCTGTGTTCCTCCACCTGGTGGAAGTAGACGAGCGCGGCGTAGCCGGCCTCCGGCGAGCGCCGATTGAAGAGATGGAGCGTTCCGCACCGGCCGAAGAGCTGTTGAAGGAGCTCATCAAAGCGCGCCTGCTGGTGAGCGATGAGCAGGGGGCAAACCCCACCGTGGAAGTGGCCCATGAAGCGCTGCTGCGGAAGTGGGATCGCCTGGCGAACTGGATTGAGCAGACCCAAGACGACCTGCGCCTGCTACGACAGGTGAAGCTGGCGGCGGCAGAGTGGGATCACAATTCGCGGCAAGAGGCTTTCCGCTGGCCGGACGAGCGCCTGCAGCCGGTTTACAAAATGATCGAGCGCCTGGAGCTGTTTAAGGCGCGCGAGTTCTCTTCGACGGAACTCGAATTCATTCGACGCGAATCTGACCGGCTGCTGGTGGAGCTTCAGAACCCCGACACGCCCCACATCCGCCGCAGCGAGATTGGAGAGCGCCTCAACCGGATCGGCGCTCCGCCCGGCGATCCGCGCCGGGGCGTGGGGCTGAGGCCTTACGGGCTGCCAGACTTCGACTGGTGCAAGGTGGAAGTTGAGGGAAAGTCAGCCGTGGAGGTCGGAATTGAGAGCGTTGGCAAGGTCAAGGTGAATTTGCCGTTTTTTATTGCGCGTTACCCCGTCAGCTACGTCCAGTTTCAGGCATTCATCGAGGCGCCAGATGGCTTCGGCAATCGTGAGATTGACTGGTTCGACGGTCTGACGGCGGGTGAGAGCGATAAGAAGTTGGAGGAACAGCGCTTCAAGTTCTCCAATCACCCGCGCGAAACAGTGAACTGGTACCAGGCGATGGCTTTCTGCCGCTGGCTCTCCTGGCGCCTGAAAGCACATCCGGAAACCCTGGGAGCGCGGGCGTCCCGCCCGCTCTTCTCTACTCGGCCCGATGCGTCCGCAATGGGACAAGCCAGAGCGGGCGGGACGCCCGCGCTCCCAGGGCTGAACCCCTTCACTTGGGCGGTACGTGTACCGACGGAAGCGGAATGGCAATTGGCGGCGGCTGGCCTTTCGGCCAGGACATATCCCTGGGGAGACGATTGGGACGGCCGCTGCGCGAACACGACCGAGAGCGGCTTGGGTCGCACTACCGCAGTGGGGATGTATCCGGCGGGGACTGCGGCTTGCGGCGCGCTGGACATGAGCGGCAACGTGTGGGAATGGACACTTACTGGATACCAGAGCGGCAAAAGCGGCGACCTTGCTAGCAGAGAGCCCCGGGTGGTGCGGGGCGGGTCGTGGGACGACTACCAGGCCCTCGCTCGTGCCGCTTATCGCTACGACGACCGTCCCGACTACCGCTACGACGGCATCGGGTTTCGGGTTGTTGGGGTCCTCCCTTCTCCCTAGCTCTGTTCTCTGTTGCTCTGGACTCTGGTCTCTGACGACTCGCGCCTGGCGCGAGTCGTCGAAATTTTTTATGCGGTGGACCCACTCCGGATGGGATGCGTCTCGAACAAGTGCTTGCGCAGCCCCGAGGTATCGCCGTAACGGATATGATTGATCCAACCCTGGACACTTGAATCCAGTTCCGCAAAGGTGATCTGCCCCGTCCGATAAAAGTCGACATTACGTTCTAAGCGACGGGAGAACTTGACCGCACTGCGCGCCCTCAGCCGCCGCCGGTGCGTGGGGCCAAACGATCTAGCCGGCCAGCGGGTACTTTCTGTCTGCCTAAAGGTCGCACTTCCGAGTCCAGAGTCCCCACGCTCCACGCATTCGTGCCTGGACGGATAAGTGTCGGGAAATCCTTAGAAATCCTTAGCGCTGTATCGGCAGTGCTCCGGCCCGAGGGTAGCAGGTTGGACGGACCAAGTCGGTGGCCGGAGCATTGCCGATACGGCGATTTCCAGTAAGCCGCTAGCGCGGTCCTGGCCCTATGGGTATTGAATGTTGACTGTTTGGCAGAGAGTTGGAACTGGATGCTGGCGGAACAGTGCGTAGGGGGATCGCACGAAGGATGAGGTGAAGTATTCGGGCGAAAAACTGACAGCCGGAGAGGCCGGTGCGTGGGAGGGAGCAGAGAATGAGACCGTAGGGACACACGGATCGGGAGGCGCGTGTGGCGCCCGGCCTAGGCTCGCTTTCGCACTGCTCTCCATCTCGATCATGAAGAATCGATTGCCTCCGCAATTGAAGAGAAATCCGTGCTAAAGACCAGTTCTGTGGCCGAGAGCCAAGCCACGATTTGAAGCGTGCCTTTTTGACATTCGGGGCAGCGACGTTCCGCTGCTCGGCGCTGTTCCGAGGTGAGGACCTCAGGGGTCGGGTGATCGGAAAGGGCTGACTGCAGATGTTGACGGCAGAGTGCGAGGGCTTGCGAGCGGTTACGGTTCGCAAGGAATCCGAAATGACGGATCTTGACGAAACCGGCGGGCAAGATATGGAGAAGGAAACGGCGGATGAATTCCTCCGCCTCAAGCGTCATGACTTTGAGACGTTTGCATCCTTCGAGTCTCGCCAGTGAAAGCTGACGCTATCATTGATTAGACCCACTAAGCGGCCATTGGAGATCGCGACGCGATGGGTATAGCGGGCCAGGTACTTGATGACGTGCTCGGGGCCACCAAAGGGAGGCTTGGCGTAGACGACCCAGTCGGGCTTGCCCAGTTGATTGAGCCAGGCATGAAATTGAGCCGGGTCGGTGAGCGTGCTCAGCTGCCCGTTCAAGCGCATCTTCCCTTGGTCAAAAGCCTCTCTTAGAAAGTCCAGCAACTTGCCCTTAAACAGGCAGCTGAGAACCCGGACTGGCAGGAAAAATTTCGGCCGGCAGCTCACCCATCGTGACCCATCGAGAGCCAGGCCGCCGGCCGGAACAAGGCAATGGATATGCGGGTGATGCCGCACGGTCTGGCTCCAGGTGTGAAGCACGGCCAGAAAACCGAGGCGTGCTCCCAGATGTCGAGGACCGGCGGCGATCTCGAGCAAGGTTTGGGAGACGGCGCGAAACAAGAGGGTGTAGAAGCGGCGTTGATTCTGCAGAGCCAGAGGAGCGAGAGCTTGGGGGACGGTGAACACCACGTGACAGTAGGGTACCGGCAGCAGTTGCTGGGCCTGCTTGTCCAGCCAGCGATTGCGCGCGACCGATTGGCACTTGGGGCAACTGCGATTGCGACAGGAGTTGTAGGCAATGCGGCGATGAGAGCAGCTATCGCACTCCTCGACGTGGCCGCCTAAGGCGGCCGTGCGGCAGATAACGATGTCGTGGAGCGCCTTGCGCTGCTCAGGAGAAACGGTATGACCCCAGCGGTTCAGGAACCGATCTCCATAACGGCGAAAGACCTCGGCCACTTCCAGCCGGTGTTCCCTCACCTGCGGCGACCATCTCCATCAGAATGGAGAATCTCGCGAATCGGAAGGGCATCCAGAGGGCTGGGAGCGGTTTGGAAGCGGCGTTCCGAGACGTGAAGATAGCGGGCGGTGGTCTGGAGGTCC
>JASHPE010000025.1 GCA_030038235.1 Terriglobia bacterium | reverse complement strand
CGAGCTCCGTCGCGTTTGGCAATGCGGATAAATACTTTCGCGAGTCTGTCTACGACGCATTCATCAATGACGATTACCGGATGCGGCCGGATTTTACCCTCAATGCCGGCCTTCGCTGGGAGTACGGCGCGCCGATCACCGAGTTGTACGATCGCTTGGTCAATCTGGATATCGTCCCCGGGTTTTCGGCGGCGGCGCCGGTGCTAGCGACCGACCCTGTCGGACCGCTGACCGGTGAGCGCTATCCGAACTCGCTCATCCGCCCGGACAGGAGCGGATTTGAGCCGCGCATTGGGATCGCGTGGCGCCCGGTCGGCGGCTCATCGATGGTGATCCGCGCCGGATACGGCATCTACTACGACACGTCCGTCTATCAAACGATTGCCTTGCAGATGGCCCAGCAGGCGCCGCTCTCCAAGAGCGTGAACGTCCAGAACAGCGCGGCCTGCCCGCTCATGCTGGCCAATCCTTTCAGCTCCTGTCCGGCAGTCACGTCCGACACTTTTGCCATCGATCCGAATTTTCGCGTGGGCTTCGCGCAGAACTGGAATCTGGCGCTTCAACGCGACCTGCCCGGATCCTTGCAATTGACGGTCACGTACCTGGGCACCAAGGGAACGCGGGGGCTTCAGGAGTTCCTCCCGAACACCTATCCGCCCGGCGCGGTGAATCCTTGCCCGGCGTGCCCCGTGGGATTTGCCTACTTCGCCTCGAACGGCAATTCAACCCGCGGAGCCGGCCAGGTCCAGTTGCGCCGGCGGCTGCACAGCGGATTTACGGGAACGTTGCAGTACACCTACTCAAAATCGATCGACGACGACTCGCAGCTTGGCGGCCAGGGAGCGACTTCGTCGTCAAGCCCGACGGCCCTGCCCTGGCAGAGCCTTGGCCTCAACGCATCGAGTCAAACGTCCCAAGGTCCTACCACGATTGCACAGAACTGGCGCGATTTGAGCGCCGAACGTAGCCTTTCAGCCTTCGATCAGCGGAACTTGCTTGCCGCGCAATTGCAATACACCACGGGCATGGGCCTCGGCGGGGAGACTTTGCTGAGCGGCTGGAAAGGGGCCCTCCTGAAAGAGTGGACCGTCCTCAGCCAGATCTCCTACGGCAGCGGTCTTCCGGAGACGCCCATCGATCTCGCCGCCGTGCCGGGCACCGGCTTTACCGGAAGCATTCGTCCGGACTACACCGGAGCGCCGGTCTATTCGGCGCCCGCAGGGCTCTCTCTGAACCCCGCCGCTTACGCCGCTCCGCTCGCTGGGCAGTGGGGAAACGCAGGACGTTTTTCGATCGTCGGACCGAACCAGTTCGTCCTGAACGCTTCCTTGGGGCGAACGTTTCGGTTGCGTGGCCGCTACAATCTCGATCTGCGCTTCGATTCCACCAACGCGCTCAACCATCCGACGTTCAACACTTGGATCACAACCATCAATAGCGCACAATTCGGATTGCCGGCGGCGGTCGATCCGATGCGCAGCATTCAGACCACGCTGCGCCTGAGGTTCTAAAGACAGTGACGAGCGACAAGTCAAGTGATGAGTGACATGAGATGACAAGTGATGAGTGACAAGCATCGAATGCTCCAACAGATCATGGCGGTCATCGCTTTGGCAGGGCTGCCTTGCGCCGCACAGCAGGTTGGACAAAATGCCCCGCTCCAGACCCAACAAACCGCCACGCTCAAGGTCAACGTTCAGCTCGTGGTGGAGACGGTATCGGTAAAGGACAAGAAGGGCAATCCGGTTGAAGGTCTGACAGCCAAGGACTTCACGGTTACCGAGAACGGAGTCCCGCAGAAAATCGCGTTTCTTCAATACCAGCAGTTGCCGGCCGTATCCGGTTCCGCGCCCGAGACGCCTTATACGCCAGCGAACATCCGCGTCTACGACAAGCTCGTGCGAACCCAGATTGCACCAGAAACACCGGTGAGCAATCGCTATAAGGATCGCCGCCTGCTGGCGCTCTACTTCGACATGACTTCCATGCCCCCCGGCGACCAGTTCCGCGCGCTGAGAGCGGGCCAGAAATTCATCCAAACAGAGATGGGCCCGAACGATCTCATCGCCATCCTGCGATATTCCGGCGGCTCCGTGGACGTGCTGTCGGATTTCACAGCCGACCGCGGACTACTGCTGAGCATTCTCGAAACGATGCTCGTGGGAGAAGACCGCGGACTCGAGGAGACCACCACTGACGCCAGCGCGTCCGACGTGGGCGCGGCCTTTGGGCAGGATGACAGTGAGTTCAACATCTTCAATACCGACCGTCAACTGGCCGCGCTTCAGACCGCCGCCAAAATGCTGGGGCAGCTAAGCGAGAAGAAAGAGTTGATCTACTTCGCCAGCGGCCTGAGATTGAACGGCCTGGACAACCAGGCGCAGCTCCACGCCACCATTGATGACGCCATCCGCTCCGGCGTCTCGTTCTGGCCCATCGACGCGCGCGGGCTGGTCGCGGAGGCTCCTCTCGGCGACGCCACTCAAGGGTCACAGGGCAACATCGGAATGTACACCGGGGCCGCCGCGCTGGCCCTAACCAGCGATTTCCAACAATCGCAGGATACTCTTTACGCCCTCGGAAGCGACACCGGTGGGAAAGCGCTCTTCGACTACAACGACCTCGCCAAAGGACTCGTGCAGGCCGAGCAGGCGATTTCCAGCTACTACATTCTCGGCTACTATACCAGCGACAGCGCTGAAGACGGCAAGTTTCGCCGCATCAGGATTTCTCTGAACGGCGACTTATCCGCCAGCCTCGATTACCGCCAGGGGTATTACGCCGGCAAAGAGTTCCGCCAATTCACGCCGGCCGACAAAGAACGGCAGCTCGAGGACGCCCTGATGCTGCCCGACCCCATAACGGATCTTACCATCGCCATGGAGATCGACTATTTCCAGTTGAATCGCGCTGAGTATTTCGTTCCGATCGTTGTGAAGATTCCAGGCAGGGAATTGGCGATCGCCAAGCGCGGCGGTGCGGAGCACACTCTTCTTGACTTTATTGGCGAAATCAAGGACGAGTACGGCCTGACAAGAACCAACCTCCGCGACAAAATAAACGTCAAGCTGAGCGACGCTACCGCCGCCGAACTAGCCAAGCGACCGATCGAGTACGACGCCGGCTTCACGCTGCTGCCCGGAAAGTACACCATCAAGTTTCTTGCGCGCGACGCCGAGACGGGCAGAATCGGGACGTATCAAACCACGTTTGTTGTTCCCAATCTCAACAAAGTGGAGCGGCGAATCGCCATCAGCTCGGTCGTATTGAGCAGCCAGCGCGTACAGCTCAAAGAAGCTCTCTATAACGCGGTAAAGGCCAAGGACGAAAAAGAAGAAGCTGCCAACCCGCTGGTCGAGGACGGGTGGAAGTTGATTCCCAGCGTGACGCGGGTGTTCAACCGGGATCACGATATGCTCGTTTACCTCCAGGCCTACGAGCAGGGTGAGACCCGGACTCAGCCGCTGATTGCCTTCGTGAGCCTTTATCAGGGTCAGAAGAAAGCCTTCGAGACGCGGCCCATCGAAGTGAGGGAGGC
>JASHPE010000276.1 GCA_030038235.1 Terriglobia bacterium | reverse complement strand
GCCGTCGGTACCGTCAAAATTGTGCAGCACGGTGAATGTCTGCGCCGGTGAGGCAATCGCGAAAGCCGCAAAAGCCAAGAATGCCGCGCAAGCCTTCACCATCCATGTCCTCCGGTCGTTTGCGTTCATGGGGCCTCCTCATTATTCGGTTTGAAGTGCCTCCGGTTATAGCACCCGACCGCCAAGGTAGCAAGGCGAATTGATATACAACTCCTGCTGTTCCTGCACCAATCCTGCTGGATCAGTGCGACACTCCGGCACAGCTGAATCAGAGAGCCAGAGGCAGGGACGCATGAGCGATTTGAAGAAGCGGGAGTAGACCGTCCTTGAAGTGTGTCAAAATCCCGACGCTCGCAGCGAATAACGCGCCGTCAGGACCAATCTCGCAGGAAGGGTCTACCGCATTGGGCACCGTCAGAGCGTCCGCCCAACTCTTTCCGTGGTCGGTCGAGACATAGAAGCCAGGATTTCCTTTTTAGCATCTCCAAGCCTGCTACTTTAGACCCCGGAGGCCCGCTGTCAACGACTGTTTGGTAGTGGTACGGCCTTGATTCAGTTCATGGCTTGGGGACCGCTGGCGTGGGCGGCAAACCAGGTAGCTGCAATTGAGGTCCGCGCGTGATGCGTCGATCTGAAATCTGGAGATCACGGAATCACGCGAAAAGGCACGTTGCTCGAAAGTGTGCCGCTGGGTGTGGTCACTCGGACTTTACCGCTGGTGGCGCCCGCGGGCACGATGGTCCCGATTAAGGAACTCGAAAATACTTTGAAGACCGCCGGCGTGCCGTCAAACGTGACGCTGGTCGCGCCGGTAAGATTAGTTCCCACAATCCTGACGGCCCTTCCAACCTTGCCGGCGGCGGGCTGTGTTTCTACAAACGGGCGCAGACTCACAGACAGGCTGAAGACCGTCCCATAGCCGTCGACCCCGGCAACGGGCGTTGTCCCGTAGAAGCTCCCATTCGTATCCTGGACGAGCCCCGCTTGGGGGTATTCTCCGTCGGTGCAACCGCTTTGCGAGCAAAAGCTGTAAAGCGTCGTCAGCGTGCCACTTGGAGTCGTGCCGAAGATCGTCCCAGCGCCGTTGGCCCCGCCAAACTCCGTTGTCCCGTACAGGTTTCCATTTGTGCCCTGGACCAACCCCGCTGTCGGTACAGCACCGTCCGTGCCGTCGAAGCTGTGCACCGCCGTCAGCGTGCCACTTGGGGTGATTTTGAAGACCGTGCCGCAGCCGGGCATGGGAATGCAGACGTCGAGCCCGCCGGCGGAGGTTGTCCCGTAGAAGTTCCCATCTGTGCCCTGGATCAGCGCTGCAGGGTCCTCGCCGGTGCCGCAGCCTTGCAAGCAAAAGCTGTAAAGCGTAGTCAGGGTGCCACTTGGGGTGATTTTGAAAACCGTGCCGCCAAAGTTGAAGACGCCCCCGCCGGCGGCGGTTGTCCCGTAGAAGTTCCCATCGGTGGCCCGGACCAGCGCCGCTTGTGGTTCGGCGCCGTCCGTGCAAACGTAGTTTTCCAGTACCGAGCAGAAGCTGTAGAGCGTGGTCAGCGTACCACCTGGGGTGATTTTGAAAACGGTACCACAGCCAGAAGAGTTACCAAGGTAGCAGTTCACGTTGGCCCCGCCACCGAACGTTGTCCCGTAGAAGTTCCCATCGGTGCCCTCGACCAGTCCTGCTGAGGGCTCACGGCCGTCCGTGCAACCGCTTTGGGCGCAAAAACTGTAGACCGTCGTCAGCGCGCCGCTTGGGGTCATTTTGAAGACCGTCCCGCAGCCGGACGGGGCGCTGAAAAACTCGCAGGAGTCGTTGACCCCGCCAAACTCGGTGGTCCCGTAGAAGCTCCCATCAGTGGCCTGGACCAGCGCCGCTTGCGGTGCGGATCCGTCTGTGCAATCGTTTTGAGAGCAAAAGCTGTAAAGCATGGTCAGGGTGCCGCTTGGGGTCATCTTGAAGGCCGTACCGCAGCCAATGACAAATTGGCAGTTGGTTTTGGCCCCGCCATAGATGGTTGTCCCGTACAGGTTCCCATCGGTAGCCTGGACCAGCCCCGCGTAGGGGTAATAGCCGTCCGTGTTGTCGAAGTTGAACAGGCTGGTGAAAGTCTGAGCCGGCGAGGCAATCGCCGTTGCCGCGCAGAGCATCAGGGCCGCGCACGCCCTAGCCCACCAGCTCGTTTGCAGGCTACGTGGCTTCGCGCCTCGCCGTCCGTGAAACGGAGAATGTGCTGCCGGAAATTCAAACGGCCGATTGGTGTCGCGCATCTTTCCCTCCCTTGGCGACCCACTGCGCCCGATGCGACTGATGGATAGCTACCCGAGAACAGCAGTAATGCTCTACCCGCCCGGCCTCCCGCGTCAAGGGGTTCTTGCGCCCGGCGCGGGGACTTACCGGTTTAGTAACACCGGCCTGACCCCGAGATTTCCCAAGGGTCCGCCGAATTTCAGGCGCCTTTGCCGCGTGTCTGCGCCCGCGCCGCGATTGGAGCGTTTCAGAAGAGGAACACGCTGCACGCGTCGCCGCGCGTCGCAAGGAAGTGGAGAGCGCAATCGGAGCCGAGCTGGCATGGGTGAACGGTCAACGGGACGAACCCGGCTGGCCACTGTTCAAAAGGGAGCCCGCTCGTCCCAGGCATCGCTTCGGCCGACGGTGGGAGCCGGTCGAGGAGCACGAGGACAGGAAGCTCGAGCTCTACACCGATCACCAGGCCGCAGCAATGTGGCTGGGGAACGCAGCAGAGCTCTTTGACGTGCTGAAGAGACCGTGGCTCCGCGACGTTGTCGAGGCTCACTCGACCTGGACCAGCTTTGCGAACGGATCGGAGCTGGATGAAAGGGAAGACGTGGATGG
>JASHPE010000275.1 GCA_030038235.1 Terriglobia bacterium | reverse complement strand
CGAAGCGGCAAGGCAAACAGGACTACGCTCGTTTCATTGACATCGCCGAGGGCTCTTCTGTCGGAGACAGAGTACCTCATTCTTCTCAGCCGGGACCTCAAGTACCTTCCGACCGAGCCCGCAGAGGCGGTTCTCCGTGAGGCTGGCGAAATCGCGCGCATGCTCTACGGATTGAGAAAAAAGGTCGAGGCACGCGTTTCTTGAGCCCGCAGTGTCTACGACTGCCACCTGTGACTCCCAACGGCGGACTGTCAACTGTCGACTGTCAACTAAGAACGATTCCTGATCATCACGTGACCGCCCGGCATTAGCATCAATTGGCCGTCAGTCACCACCGTGTCACCAGCAGACACGCCCTGCTCGATGACCGTGTCCCCGCCGTCAGTGACACCCGCCACCACTGGACGCAATTCCACCGAGTTGTCTGCTTTGACGACAAAAACGTACTTGCCGTTCTGGCCTGTCTGGACCGCCTGACTTGGCACCACGACCGCGTCCGGCAGCGATTGCAGCGTCAGAGTGACGTTCACAAACTGGCCGGGCCACAGCCGTTTACCCTCGTTTGGGAAGCTCGCCTTCATCATGACGGTACCGGTGGTGGTGTCCACGGTGTTGTTGATGAACGCTAGGGTCCCCGCTTCGGGATGGGCCGTGTCTTGAGGGATTGCCGCGCTCACCGGCATTGGACCCTCCGCGAAGCGCCGCTTGATCTCGTCCAGATACTGCTCCGGAACCGAGAAGTCGACGTAGAGCGGGCTGATCTGATTGATCGTCACCAGCGCCGCGTCATTGTTCTTGACCAAGTTCCCCACCTTGATCGAAAGGGCACCGGTCCGGCCGCTGATCGGAGACCGGATGACGCAGTAGCCGAGCTGGATTTTGGCGTTCTCGATCGAAGCCTGATCCGCCTTGACCGTAGCTTCGAGCGCGGCTTCGTTGGTGCGAAAAGTCTCTTCCTGGTCCTTGGAGACAATTCCCTGCTGAAACAGCGCGTCATTGCGCTGGAACTGGCCCTGCGCGTTCTTCAACTGAGCCTGATCGCGCAACAGATTGGCCTCTGCCTGATGTAGAGCTGCCTCAAACGGGGCAGAGTCAATGGCGAACAGTTCATCGCCCTGCTTCACGTCCTGACCCTCGCGAAAATCCGCGCGCTGCAGCAATCCATCCACCTGCGCCTTGATGTTCACGGTGGTGTAGGCTTCGCCGTTGCCGATGACCGTTATCCTCACGGGCACCGTCCGTCGCGTGGCTCTGCCCACTGTCACCGGTACCGGCGGCATCTGCATCATCTGCGCTGCCTGAGCGCCGCCTTGCGGGGCGTCCTTCGAGCACGCGCCCAGACACAAAAGCAACAGCGCCACACCACCAAGCGCGCACGCGGTCGCAACTCCGCGATGCGAGCGAGTCCGGCTTCGGTGATTCACCACGCGAGAGGGTTCCATAGACTTCCTTCAGTGGAGATACGAAACAGGCTCCCCCGATGATACGAGTTCACTTTGGGTTCACACTCTACTATATCCCTTTCAGCCGATTCTTCGCTGCGGCTCTTGTCACAAGCAGAACGGCTTCATGGGGCGCCGGTTACTTAAAATGTTGATCCTGATTCTGCTCCGCCTCTAGCCGCCACACCCTGCCGCACTGGAGATGCGCCGGTCCTAGAAGTCCAGTTTCGGGCGACTGAGTCCGCAATCGGACAGCTTTCCGCCTGTTCGGCGACACCCAAATCGCGCATCTCCTTACGCCGCAATACCATCGCTGACATTGAGTGGAATTCAGAATGCACATCGACGACCGTCTATTCGTGCCCGATCAGGACCGGAGGTGATGATGGGACGATTCTTGCAGGACCTTAGCTATGCGTGGCGCCAACTGAAGAAGTCTCCCGGATTCGCCTTCGTCGCAATCCTGACGCTGGCGCTCGGAATCGGCGCGAACACCGCAATTTTTAGCGTGACGAACGCCGTCATGCTGCGCTACTTGCCGGTGCCGAATCCGCAGCAGTTGCTCTATCTCGAGGGAGCCAACCGGCCCGGCAATACGTCGCAAACGGGCGACGGCGATTTTTCCTTCACGGATTACACCTTCGAGCAGCTTCGCACGGATCATAAAGTCTTCTCCGACCTGATCGCCTTCGTCCCGGTCGGCCTTCCCACGGTGCCCGTGCGTTACGGCGACCAGCCTGAGCAGGCGCGAGCCGACATGGTCAGTGGCAACTTCTTTTCCGGCCTGGGCGTGGCGATAGAACGCGGGCGTGGATTTACGCTGGATGATGAAACTCGGCACTCGCAGGTGGCCGTGCTGAGCTATAGCTATTGGACCCGCCGCTTCGGCCGCAGCCCTTCCGTCCTCGGCGGCACTCTCTACGTGAGGGGCGTGGCATTCACGGTCGTCGGAATCGCCCGGCAAGGTTTCGTGGGGGTCGAACCGGTCGACACCATGCCGATGGATCTGTGGATTCCTCTCCAGAACCGGCCGGACCTCACCGCCTGGGGACAGTCGGACCAGGATGGCGACAGCTTGTACGGCTCCAGCAGGGCTTGGTGGTGCCTGATGATGATCGGGCGTCTCAAACCGGGCGTGAGCGAAAAACAGGCGCAGGCGCAGTTGAATCCGCTGTTTCAGGACACGGCGTACTGGGGCGGTGCAACGCGGGAGCCCAATCAGCCCAAGCCCAGGCTTTACTTCGACTCCGCTCGCGGCAATGAGGGTCTGCGCCAGGGCTACGAGCACCCTTTGCAGTTCCTGATGGCGATGGTCGGACTGGTACTGCTGATTGCCTGCAGCAACGTGGCCATGCTCCTGGTGGCGCGCAATTCCTCGCGCGAGCGTGAATTCAGCCTCCGCATGGCGCTCGGCGCGGGACGCGGCCGCATGTTCCGTCAATTGCTCACTGAGAGCCTGCTGCTGGTGGCGGCGGGCGGCTTGCTCGGATGGGTGTTCGCTTCCTGGTCGACCGAGGTCCTGGCGTCGTGGTCCGAGTTCGACGTCAACCTCGCGCCCGACCGCATCGTTCTACTCTTCACGCTCGGAGTGTCTGCTCTAGCTGCACTGGTCTTCGGCCTCGCTCCGCTGCGCAACGCCGTGCGCGTGCCGCCGGGTCTTGCCCTGAAAACATCGGCAGCCTCCTCAAGTCAGGACAGGACCAAGTTCCGCAGCGGGCAATTCGTTGTCGCTCTGCAGATATCGCTCTGCCTGGTACTGCTGGTGGGCGGCGGTCTGCTGCTGCGCACCTTACTGAACCTGGAAAACACCAACCTTGGAATGCGCGTCTCCGGCCTCGTGGCCTTTGGCATTACCCCGCCGCAAACGCTGCGCACCGACGCGGACGCGGTTCACTTCTTCAGCGCCCTCACCGACCGATTTCGGGCACTGCCGGGCGTGGAATCCGTCACACTGATGCAGAACCGCATCGGGTCAGGCTGGGCCAGCCATAACTACGCATACGTCGATGGCGCTCTTCCCCTCGGACAGACTCAGCAGGGCATCATGCGCAGCAACGACGTGGGCCCCGAATACTTTCATACCCTTCAGATCCCGATGCTCCTCGGACGAGACATTACGGATGCCGATACCGCCACGGCGCCCAAGGTCGTGGTGATCAATCAGACCTTCGCCGAGCGCCTGCTGCCGGGGCGCAACCCCATCGGTCATCGCATCGCCTTTGACGGAGTCACTCACGGCGAGAGGCCCCCTACGCAGTACACCATCGTCGGTTTGGCCGCCAATAGCAAATACCGCGCCGTCGATGAAGAAACACGCCCCATGGCTTACTTTCCTTACACCCAGGTTCCCGGAATCAGCACCATGCACTTCGAGTTGCGGACCGCAGGTAGCCCCGCAGCGCTGCTGCCCGAAGTGGAGTCTGCGGTGCGCCAGTTCGGTCCCGATTTGCCGCTGCTGGAGCCGATGACCCAGCAGGAACAGTTCGCGAGGTCTTTCGTGCAGCAACGCCTGTTCTCACGGCTGGCGACGTTTTTCGGGCTGCTGGCGGCGCTGCTGGTCGCCATTGGCCTCTACGGCACTCTGGCTTACCGCGTGAGCCGGCGCACCGCTGAGATCGGCGTGCGCATGGCGTTGGGCGCGCAACGTGGCGCGGTGTTGTGGATGGTCCTGCGGGAGTGCCTGGTAGTCACCGTGGCCGGCGTCGTCATCGGACTGCCGCTCGCGATTGCCGGCGCACGTGTGCTGCGGTCCACACTTTACGGACTTGGCCCGGGCGATCCGCTCACTTTCGCAGCCGCGTTAGCAGGCATGCTGCTGGTGACGCTTATCGCCAGCCTGATTCCGGCGCGGCGCGCCGCGTCTGTCGACCCGATGCAGGCCTTGCGAGCGGAATGAGATTTTCGTAGCCTGCCACTTGCAAGCGAAGGAGGCTTGATGAGAGCCCGCGGTTTTCTTGCAAAGCTCTTGCCCCCGCTTTGCTGCTGCGCGGTGGTAAGTTTTGGAGTTCCCGATGGGCCTCTCCCCCCGGCGAAAGACGTCGTGGCCCACTACGACGAGGCATTGGGCGGAAGAAACGCGATTCTGAGGCACACTTCCACTACAATGCGGGGAACACTTACAGTCCAGGAGTCAGGCCACTCGACCACATTGTCGTTCGTGTACCTGGCAGGCGCACCATTCCGGCGATTGGAGCGAGTCTCGCTGCCCAACGGCATCGGAGACATCCTTAATGGCTTCGATGGCGGAGTCGCCTGGAGTTTCGATCCGCGCACCAAATCCGCACAGATCTATGACGGCAACGACCGGGAGTCGATGAAACGGGACGCGGACTATTATTATCCGCTCAACGAGCTCTCGTGGTTCAAATCAATGGAGACCGTGGGGCAGGAAGACTTCGAAGGCAAGCGCTGCTTCCGCTTACATGGGATCAACGACTGGAGCAAGGCGAACGATCACCTCTACGACAGCGCCACCGGTCTGCTGGTGGCCTACGACTTTGTGTCCGATTTCGGCCCGACGCACGAGATCTTCTCGGACTACCGGAGGATCGATGGCGTTCTGTTTCCAATGAAACAGACTGTGAAGACGAAGGCGGCCGGCAATCAGCAGTGGGTGGTGCGCCAGGTTCTCGATTACACATCGGTGACGTTCAATGACGTCGATCCAGCCGCGTTCACGCCGCCCCAAGCGGTCCGCGACCTGCTGACGAAGCGGAAGGGGAGTCCCGCAGAATCGAAGTAGAAGGGCTCTGGAATTCAGTTTGAAAGATCGATTGACTCAATGCGACCTCGAATCCACGGCACTGAATCAATGAACCAATGATTCAATGACTCAATTTCAGTAGAGCTGCGCGCATTGGCCTGCCGCTGCCATCAGATGATGCGCGTAGCGCGCCCGGGGAGCGGGCTCGGCAAACCAGCTCGCCAGCAGCCAAACGTGACCGGTCACGGGCGAGACGTGGATGAAGAAACTGCGGTCCCCGTCGGCGACATCATAAAAGCCCTTGCGCCGCGGATCCGCTTCGGCAACAGCGCCTTCGCGCAGCGCTCTGGCGAGGCGGTCCACGATTTCCCGGGGATAATTGCGGAGGTTGTCGATCACCGGCCTGTCATTAAGCTTGATTAGCATTGCAGCCTCCTTGCGCGTTCAACTACTAATACGCCTTTGCCCCCATTTAAGTTTCCTAAAAATGTGAGCCGCCATTGAATTCTTGCTCAGCCACGCTCTCGTCTGCTTCACCTGACTTAGACGACGACCGCGGCGCGTGGTTGGTTTCTTTTCAGGGAATTTTTCTGCAAGTGCTCCTGGCGTAGCGCGGAGTTTGGCGAGGCGAATGCGAGGCGCGCCGATCATCCTACTGCGATATGGGTCTCCGTTCGTTCCACGCCATCCAGTTTCTGAATCTGATCGATGACAAGATCGTTAAAGGCGCGCTCGTCGGCCGTCTCGATGTAAGCGAAGACATCGGGCAGGCCCCAGCACGCGTCCGCGTGCTGCACGCCGGGCATTTCGCTGACCGCGCCCACTACGTCCCTGACTTTGCCCGGCCGCACGTTAATCAGCACATATCCCCTCATGTTTGTCCTCCCATCGAGCGCGCCGCGCAGGCGCTCGCGCCTCCAGCGTATAACGGCCGCCCGTCACAACGTGAGCGCCTTTATTCTAACGCGGCAGCCCGAGTGACGACGAGCGAGGTCACTTGGCTGTAGCGCACACAAATCTTATGGCGCTCATAGATCATTTTAATTGGTCTCTCCCCCCTCCTGCCCGTATACTTCACATCCTGGTAGTTCCCGACTGTTGTATCACCAAAGGAGATCTGATGCGGAAGACCGCCTTCGGCGCGCTGCTTTGCCTCACTGTATGGCTTGGAGCCTCGCTCACGGGACGGGCGCAGACGCCCGCGGCTCCCGCGCCGGCTTCGCCCCAAGTCGAGCGCCGCCTCAGCGATCTCGAGCAGCAGACGCGCCAGGCGCAGACCAGCGGCGACAATGCCTGGATGCTGACCAGCGCTGCGCTGGTGCTGATGATGACGGGTCCCGGGCTGGCGCTGTTTTACGGCGGCCTGGTGCGGCGCAAAAACGTGCTCGGCACCATGATGCAGAGCTTCACACTCATGGCGCTGATCACCGTGCTCTGGGCCATTGTAGGCTACAGCCTCTGCTTCCACAGCGGCAGCCCGTTTCTGGGCAACCTCGGCTATTTCGGACTGCACGGCGTGGGCGCGGCGCCCGATCCCGATTACGCCGCCACCATTCCCCAGCAGACCTTCATGATGTTCCAGTTGATGTTCGCCATCATCACGCCGGCACTGATCACCGGCGCCTTCGCGGAGCGCATGAAGTTCAGCGCACTGGTGCTTTTCATGATCCTCTGGTCGTTCATCGTCTACGATCCTATGGCGCACATGGTATGGGGCAAGGGCGGCCTGCTCAATGCCTCGCTCGGGGGACGATTCCCGACACTCGATTTCGCCGGCGGTACCGTGGTCCACATCAGCTCCGGCGTCTCCGCGCTGGTTACGGCGCTTTATCTCGGTAAGCGCGTGGGATTTCCGAAACAGCCGATGCCGCCGCACAGCGTGGTGCTGAGTTTCATCGGCGCGTGTCTGCTGTGGGTGGGCTGGTTCGGCTTCAACGCGGGCAGCGCGCTCGCGGCCGGGAGTCTCGCGACGAGCGCCTTCGTGGCCACGCACTTCGCCGCGGCTGCCGCCGCTCTCGGATGGGCGGGTGCGGAGTGGATTCGCAACGGCAAGCCCAGCGTCCTCGGCGCGATTTCGGGATCCGTGGCCGGATTGGTTGCGATTACGCCGGCCTCGGGCTTCGTCGCACCCATGCCCGCCCTGCTGATCGGCCTTGCGGCAGGCGTGATCTGCTACCTGATGGTCGCCAAGGTCAAAGGCAAGCTCGGCTACGACGATTCGCTCGATGCCTTCGGCGTCCACGGCATCGGCGGGACGCTGGGGGCGATTCTGACCGGCGTCTTCGCGACGAGCCTGGTGAATCCGATCTTCAAGGACGCTCAGGGCAATGCCCTGCCCGTCGGCCTGATCGACGGCCACGGCGCGCAGGTGCTGAATCAGGTCATTGCGGTCCTGATTTCCTGGGGACTGGCGATTATCGGAACTTTGGTGATCCTCAAGGTCGTCGATCTCGTGATCGGGCTGCGCGTGCCGGAGCAGGACGAGGTCGAGGGGCTGGATCTCTCGCAGCACGGCGAAGAAGGGTATAACTTTGAAGCGTAGGGCGGCGGCTCCAGGTTGCTGCGGCGGCCTCCGGCCGCAAGCAGAGCGAAGTGAAGACTCTGCCCTGAGCGAAGCAAAGGGAAATGCTTTTCTTTTTAGGCCGTAAAGAAACTCGGCCTTGGCAGTACCAGGCTGTCCAAGTGGCCGTAACCAAGACTCAACAGAGGTCACGGAGGGCTCACAGAGATCACGGAGAAGGGAGGCTGAATCCTGATCCGCGGCCGCATTCTTCACGCCCTTGCTCTTCTCTGCGGCCTCCGTGAGACCTCCGTGAACTCTGTGTTGAAGTTCTTTTCGCGTTCCGAGAAGAATCTCGCGAATAGTGCTAACAGGGGATGCTATGAAGAAGATTGAAGCCATCGTTCAGCCGTCGCGGATGGAATCGGTGAAGGAAGCGCTGGTCGAACTCGGCATCATGGGCATGACGATTTCCGAAGTGCGCGGCCATGGCCGGCAGAAGGGTCACACCGAGGTCTACCGCGGCAACGAGTACACCGTCGATCTGCTGCCGAAAATGAAATTCGAGATCGTGCTGCCTGACGCCATGCTCGACACCGTCATCGATGCCATTCTGCGCTCGGCGAAGACCGGCAAGATCGGCGACGGCAAAATCTTCGTCTCCAACGTGGAAGACGCCATCCGGATCCGCAATCTGGAGCGCGGCGAGAAAGCCATCTAGATGCATTCCGACACAGAGGCACAGAGGCACGGAGGAAGATGGAAGGGTTGGAAAACAAACGGCATCTTTATGTAATTCTCGCTGGCTTCTCCGTGTCTCGGTGCCTCTGTGTTTGATTTTTCCCAGCTTCGCGGGCTTTCCGCCAAGCAGGCGGCAAAGCCGCACAATCAGGGTACGTGACGAGCAGTGATTGACCCCAACCACATCCTCGGATCTCTCGCGCCGGTCTATCAGGCGGGCAGCCGCAGAATCCGCGAACAATTTGAGCGCGATCATCAGCCCGCGACCGTGCTGCGCGAGCGCACGCACGTGGTGGATCGCGTCGTTACCGGCCTCTATTCGCAGTTGATCGCAGGCGGACCGGGCGAGCCGCAGGGCTTGTGTCTCGCTGCAGTCGGCGGCTATGGACGCCGCGAACTGCATCCCTGCTCCGACGTCGACTTGAC
>JASHPE010000274.1 GCA_030038235.1 Terriglobia bacterium | reverse complement strand
CTTGAGGAGCTGGATTTGCGGCGCAGCAAGGGTCCCGAGAAGTCGCAGGTCTCCACCAGTATTCAGTGAGGTTTTTGGTCAGCTACGTCACAAATTACGTCACAATATGCTCAAGACCTCGCTCATGATCGCTGTAAGTTATTGAAAACGTTCAGCCGGAGAGGTGGCCGAGTGGCTGAAGGCGCACGCTTGGAAAGCGTGTTTGCGAGAAATCGCAACGTGGGTTCGAATCCCACCCTCTCCGCCAGATTATCTAGCCGACTTTCCTTACGTTTGGCGGCTGTCCCCGGAACCGGTGCGCGTGGCCGTCCGGGATTCCAGCTTCGTCGAACACAGCTTTAAGCGTCCGCTGCCAATCCCCGGTTGCGCTCTCCACCTTCGAACTGCCTGCCCAAAGAAAACATTGGCTTGTTGACTTTAGGCACGCCCGCGAGCGCAGTCGTGGAAGCAAACGAGCATGTGTTCCGATCGTATCCGGGGCCGGCGCAGACCACAGCGCTTCTACGTTTTGCTTGGCGCCACTGCAGCAGCGCGCTTGCACTCCCAGGTTCCCTTGGTGTCGCCCTGAGACCAGTCGCCTTTCAGCGCATCGTTGCCATCGAGCGCGCCGGTGACGTCGATGGTGCCGTCGTCGTCGGCAAAGTGCATTTCCAGGCGCCCGCTCTTGAAAGATCCGTTCTGCACGTCGTGACTCTCGTTGCCGCCGTCGGGTGACGCCGCCGTGAAGTTCCCGGTAACCTGCTCGCCCGTCTGGGCGAGATTAAACGTGTAGTTCATATCGCCCGCGTCGGTACCGTGAGCCACGCAGGACCAGGTTCCGGCAACCGGGCCTTTCGTTTGCGCGAAGGCAGGTCCCGCCAAGGTCAGCAATACCGCCGTCGCCAGAAAAGCTCCAAATCGCATTCTCATATTCCGATCCCTCACTTTTGGACTTTGGCGCGCCGGCAGCCTCGCCGATCCGGGCCTGGGCGCGCTGGTAATAGTACGCACTGGCGGCGTAAATAGTTCACTGTGGGAGTCTTGACTTCGATCTACGACGTATATACGCTCTCTGCATGGAGATCCGTTACGTTCTCCATGGCCAAGCTTTCGAATGGGACGCCGCAAAGGCCGCGGCGAATCTGCGCAAGCACCGCGTGAGCTTCGAGAAGGCATGTGAGGTGTTCTTCGATCCCTTCCTTCGCATAGCGGATGCCGGGGGTTACGGCGAAGCCAGGGAAGCCGCCGTTGGGCTCACCGAAGACTGAGGACCTGCTCTTCGTGGTGCACGTTGTGCGCAGCGCGAACGCCATCCGGATTATCTCGGCCCGTGCGGCCAGTTCGTGCTCCGCGGCGAGCCGCTCGCAGCAGTTGTCCCGGCGGACAAGGCCGGCGCGCTCGAAGCCGCGGTCGATCGCGGGATTCACATCGGCCGTCACCGCACGCTCACCCAGGATAGCGAGTTCGGAATCGCGCAGGTTGTTGAGATCGCGATCCGCGCGCTGTCGCCCGCGGTCAACGACACGTTCACCGGCGTTGCGAGCGTCGACTGGCTCGCCGACGCGCTGCTGACGCTCGCTGAGCGGCCCCCGCTCGAAGGCAACTGGTACGACACCGGCAGCCGGCTCCGGGTATGGATGCCGCCCGTGCGGCTCGAACGTCTCGCCAAGCTCGCATTCGATCAGATCCGCCAGGCCTCCACGACCACCCCGGCTGTCCTGATCCGCCAACTCGAGGCGATACGGCGGCTGGCTCCGAGACTTCTGGCCGCCTGCCATCAGGCGCTCTCGGATCAAGCGGACGCGATCCTCGAAACCGCCAGCACGCTGGTCGCGCTCGATCGCCGCGACCTCGATGCGGCTTACCACCGGGCGCACGCCGCGCTCGAAGCGCTGCACCGGCAGCGCGGTTGAAGGCTTCCCGAAGGTCTTGCCTGTTGGCTCTCGCCTCTTGCCACTTGTCTTCGACGTAGCCTAGAGCGGGGGCCTCGAAAAATCACTTGACAACAGCGCCCGGATGTGCTATCGTGGTCTTTTGTCTTAAGGAGCCGGGGGGCGTCCCATACCCGTGGACGTGCACCTGTCAAAGCCGCTCAACCCCGCCAGAATTTATAACCCTGCCGTCGCGGGTTCTCGTCCGTCGCTCCGCGTGAAAACGAAGCCAACGAACCCAACAGCATTAAACCAATTACAATCAGTAAGATATCCCATAATCGGCAAAAACGAACCCAACGCGGTTATCTCGATTATTTCCATCAGGTTAACCGCGAAAAGTGGCCGATTTTCGCACTTACGTAGGTCTCTGGGCTTTGCCGAATGCAGATTCCCAGATGAGGCCGCTCTGGAATTGCCGGCTCCCGAATCTCGCCTGCGCCCAAAGGGGAATGTCAGAGCCGCAAATGGTCGCCGGGAGGCAGAAATGTGGTCGGAAGAAAGCTGGAATGTCCTTCAAAATCAGCAAGATGACCCGAACGCCCGAAGGCTCAGATTTCAATCGGCGTCGTGCCGGCGATGAGGCGTATGCCGCGTGCGCTCGCCGCCAGCTCAAACGGCGCGGCCATCCTCTGAAGGGCCATTCCACGGGCAAGACTCTCACGCGTTGTGGGGCAAGGTTCTTGTAGCCGCAGGTGTGGCAGACTCCGCGGGCTTTCCCGCGGCCGGAGCAACCCGGATCGGCTCCCGCAGGCCCGCAGCTAACGAGAAATTCTTTAATCGCTCGATTAAACTGAGCGTTACCACGTGGCCGCGCGCCATCAGTAGCATGCCACTCAAGGTTCTGACGTCATCCGCCAGTACCATTCCGAGCTGCACTTCATTAAGGGTGATCTCCCGAATCTCGCCGCGATCGTCCGAACCGCGCAGCTTGGCGAAGGCGTCGAAGATTGCGGGGTGGTACCGGCCTTTGCGGCCCCGCATGACTGTAATCGCGTCGCACGCGTTCAGGTTGCGAGACTCCAACTCGGCGTAGTCGAGAGCAATCTTTAGCGCGGAAGCGCCCCAGGAAACGGAGGCAGGAATGTCGCTGCTGGCGCCTATCTCATCGTAGTTGCGCTCCTTCAGTTGCAGAATCGCGCGCACCGGCTCGAGCCGCGGGATGTGTCCCAAAAGGTCCTCGACAACTTTGGGCATCCGGTCCACCATATGTTGTTCCGCGGCACTGAGTTCTTCGCCATGGTAGAGAGCTTCCACAGTGTGAGGCGGAAGAACGACACAGCCGATCTGGGAGAGCATGGCTGACACCTCGACTGGCCAGCGCTCGGCGATGACGAAGCAATCGAGCAACTCGCGGATCCGCTTCTCGGCGCGCGTCGTGCGTCCGAAAGCTAATGGGTGAACCAGGGCGAGGACGTCGGTTAAGGCCTCGACGCTGCCGCGAAGCGTTTGTTCCAACAGCACACGCTCGGAAGTAATGAGGCGGTACTGCTCTGCGGCCTGCATCAAGGCTGAGATCAACTCGTGGGAATCGCAGGGCTTGGTCAGAAAGCGGAAAATGTTTCCCCGGTTGACCGCCTCGATGGCGGATTTCACCTCGGCATAACCGGTCAGCAGGATGCGAACCGTATCCGGCGAGATCTCGCGGACCCGCGCCAGGAACTCCGAGCCGTTCATCCCGGGCATGCGCATGTCCGAGAGAACCACGGCGAAGGGAGGGCTCGCGCCCAACTGCTCAACCGCAGCCAGCGGATCGGTCGACGTGTGGACTGAGAAATTCCGGCGCAAGGTTCTTCCCAGGCCTTCGAGGATTCCGGGATCATCATCCACGCACAGAATGCGAGGGCGCTGGTCAGCAGGCATGGTTAACTCCCGGGGCGACGGCCGCCCGCGCGCGCTCCTGCAGGACCGCGTACTGCTCCCTCACTCCCAATTCCCGAAGCGGCGGCGCAGGCGCGGCCAGAGCAGTGGGCCTGGCATCTCTATCTATTTCGTGAGCCAGAATGTTCGAGAGATAGACTACAGCACTGGCGCTCAATCCCTGGTCAGGCAGGCTGAGCGGAGAGTGGTGATAAGCCACGGCGTGAGTAATTTGCTTGGGCAGGCCCCACAATCCCAAAAGGTAAGCGCCGATATCGGCGTGCGTCACGCCGTACAACTCGGCTTCCACCTCGTGCAGCGGTTTCTTCCGCTCCTCGGCGACCCGAAGCGCCTCTTCCAACTGCTCCGGCAGGCACGCGGCCAACACCAGCTTGCCGACGTCGTGCAGCAGCCCTCCCGCCAGCGCCACCTCCGCCGCCTCTTTCGGCAGGCTGAAGCTGCGCGTGACACGGGCGGTTGTCTCGGCGTGCTTCTCGAAGACGTCGATGGAAAACCCGCTCAAGCGGCGGCTGATCGGGAAGGCCCGCAAAGCTTCGACCGTAACAACCAGATTCTGGAGAGTGTTGAATCCCAGATAGCTGACGCCGTCGCGAACCGAGCTGATGTCTCGCGACAACCCGAAGAGGGCTGAGTTCACCAGTTGCAGCACCTTGGCGGAGATGGCAACGTCCTTCTCAATGATCGACCCGATCTGGTCGAGTGAACAATCCGGGTTCACCAGAGCCTGCGTCAGCGAGCAATACAGACGAGGCGAGGACGGCAGTTCGCCCATCCCGCCGATTGCGCGTGCCAGGCTCTCATTGGGCAGTGTGCCTTCCAGATTGCAAACGCGCCCGATCGCCGCGCGAAGCGCTGCGGCATCGCAAGGTTTGAGAAGGAATTGATGCGCCAGGCGCACGGTCCGCAAAGCGAACTGGACCTCGATGTGTCCGCTGAGCACGATACGCCCCATGTGCGGATAGAGCTCGCGGACCTTCTCGAGGAGGTCTGCTCCGTCCATGCCCGGCATGCGCATGTCGGTCACCACCACATCGAAAGGGTCGCGGGCCAGCAGAGCCAAGGCGGCTTCCCCTCCCTCCGCAAAGGCCATTTCCCATTCGTGCCGTTGCGGTCTCAGCAAGCGCTTAAGACCCTCAAGCACTCTCGGTTCATCATCCACAAAGAGAATTCGCTTCATAGTCGAGCCGATCCTTCCTTGAACAGGCTCAGGCCGGGGCAAGCCCGGCCATGCAGGTCAAGCCGC
>JASHPE010000273.1 GCA_030038235.1 Terriglobia bacterium | reverse complement strand
TGTCCCAGGCTACCTGCCCGGTCCAGCCCAGCTCTTTCATACCGATTTCGGACGAGTAATAGGCGCCACTGACCCAGCCTTTGATGTCTTCAAAGTGATCGCGCATGGTGAGCGCCGGGGCGGCACCGTTGTGCGGAGGTACCGCTCGCCGCCTTCGACGTGCTCCGCCTCCGCCCTGCGAGGCGACGCCTGTCGAGGCGGCCGTCAGAATGGCGATCTGTTGGTCCTGGGCGAGATCCTTGAAGGGCTGATTGTGTTGGGCAATCGCTTCGTGATCGAACGCACTGAGTGTGGCGATGAGCTTCTTCTGATTGTCGGGCGTGTCCACCGAGATAAGAGTATCAATGAAGCGGTTCACTTGCGCCTCGGTGGAGTTGGGTACGATGAGCTCTGCAAGCACGATCAGCGTCTGGTTCTGGTGATCGTCGAAGAATGACGGCTGCCAGTCAGCGGACGCGGCCTGCTCGCCGGCAGAGGCAACTGCATCTGAATTCGATAAATGACGACTGAGCGGGTGGGCTGCAGCCAGCCCCGGGAGGACAAGTCCTGCGCCGGCGCCGCCGAGCAGCCCCTGCATGATCTGACGACGACTGACGCCGCAAGCCTCCGAAGATTCAGGATTGTTTCGATTCCCGACCTTTGAACGTGCCATATCCGATCCCGCCTCGCTTACGAATTGCGCTAATCTTGAGCGCTCATCCGATGCTAGCACTCCGGTTGCACCTGCACAAGACGCGGGCACATTCCCAATCAGACTGATCAGGCTGGAACTTCGACTTCACGAGTCTCGATGGTGAGTGGCATCCCGCGCTCAGACCGAACCTCCAGGCACTCGCTGATCGCTTCACGAATGTTACGCAGGGACTCTTCCTCCGTGCTGCCTTGGCTCACGCATCCCGGAATCGACGGACACTCCGCGATGAACACGCCGTCCTCGTCTTGAAACAGCGTCACCAGAAGTATTTCACAGCCTGCCGAACCCATCAACGATGTCGATGAGGCAAGCTTGAGTTGCCCCTAAGAATGACGCTGACCCGCCATCCAAAATTGTCGTATGATTAGACATTGAGCCGTGCACCGGAGGGCGATACCGGCTCCCTGGGGGCAATCATGCCAGATTTGTCAAAAACGCAATTTGACGCCGCCGTGGTGGGGTCCGGCGCATCGGGCGGATGGGCTTGCAAGCGCCTGTCCGAGGCTGGATTGAAGGTGGCGCTGATCGACTGCGGACGCCCGCAGTCGGACGCCAATTTCACGGAGCACAAGCCCGCCTTCGAGCTGAAGTATCGCGACCAGGCGGACTCCGTAATCCGCAAGACGCGTCCGATTCAGAAGGACTGCTACGCCTGCATGGAGTACAACTACGACTGGTTCGCGAACGACCTCGACGAGCCGTACACCACCGGTGACAACAAGCCTTTCAGTTGGCAGGGACGCCTCCGCATGACCGGCGGACGCACCAACGTGTGGGGACGCGTCAGCCTCCGCCTGAGCGATCTCGATTTCAAGGCCGCGTCGCACGACGGCTACGGCATGGATTGGCCGCTCAGCTACAAGGATCTCGAGCCTTACTACGACTTGGTTGAGGAGTACGTCGGCATCTGTGGAGATGCCCAGGGTTTACCGCATCTGCCCGACGGACATTTCCAACCCGCCATGCCGCTGAACTGCGCGGAATCGCACTTCCGCAATCGCGTGAAAGAGAAGCTGGGCTGGGTGCCCATGCCGACGCGCAGCGCCAATCTGACCAAGGCCATCAACGGACGCGCCGCTTGCCATTATTGCGGTCCCTGCGAGCGCGGCTGCGTGACGCATTCGTATTTCAACTCGGCGTTCACCACGGTGGCGGACGCCGTGAAGTCGGGCAACTGCACGCACATTCACAATGCCATGGGCTACAAGGTCCTGATGGATTCCGAGGGCCGTAATCGCGCGCGCGGCGTGCTCTACATCGACCGCATCACGCGCCAGCCGCAGGAAGTCAATGCACGCGCGGTGGTGCTCTGCGCTCAGTCGCTCGAATCTGTGCGCATCCTGCTGAATTCGGCGAATTCCCAGTATCCTAACGGCCTGTGCAACTCGAGCGGCGTGCTGGGCCACTACCTCATGGACCACATCATGGGGGGCGGCGCCAGCGGCGAGTTCCCGGATTTCGCCACCAAGCCCAACATCAACGGACCGAACCGCCCCGCCGGCATGTACGTGGCTCGCTTCCGTAACATTCCCGGCGTTCCGAAATCGAAGGACTTTATTCGCGGCTACGGATACGAGGGCGGCGGCGGAAGCGGCTTCAATTGGGGCGCGCCGGGCTTCGGCAAGGCTTACAAAGACGCTCTCCAGCAGGCGCAGAGCTACGTCGGCATCGGCGGATTCGGCGAATGCCTGGCGCGCGAGGAGAACTACGTCGAAATCGATCCCGAAGTGAAAGACACGTTCGGCATTCCCGTGCTGCGTATCAACATGACTTACGGCGACAACGAAACGGCCATGGTGAAAGACATGGCGGAGTCCGCCGCCGAGATGATGGAAGCCGCCGGCGCGAAGAACGTTCGCAAGAACGAGCATCCCTCTACGCCGGGTTGGGCGATTCACGAGGTCGGCATCGCGCGCATGGGCGACGATCCCAAGAAGTCGGTGCTCAACCAGTTCCAACAGAGTCACGACGTGAAGAACGTCTTCGTCTGCGACGGCGCCGGGTTCACATCGACCGCCTGCCAGAATCCCACGCTCACCATCATGACGCTGTGCGTGCGCTCGATGGACTACCTGATGGGCGAAATGAAGCGCGGCAATGTCTGACCCAACTCTTGACCCGGTTGGTGAATTGACTGAGCGTGAGCGCCGCGACCTGTCCGCTCACATTGAGGAAGGCTATCTCCAAGCAGAGCGCGGCGATCTCATTGATGGCGATCAGGCGCGACGTGAGATTCAGGTGATGAAAGACGGCTGGCGCTCCTCCAACCGATAGCGCCTATGCTCTGACGCCTCGTGGAAAAAGCGACTCAACGAGGAAGCCTTCGCGAAACTGGACTCGTTTCGCCCCAGCCACCGCAGTTCTCGCAACGACTGAATAGGGACCGAAGTTGACGGCCCGAGTTCACGGTTTCTGGCTGCCCTGTTCGGTTGCCATCTTCAAATTGAATTCCGCCGACTTCCCCCGCGGAATGCTCAGCGACATCCAATTCGACGACGCCAGGTGTTTGGCTAAGAAGACGATCTGGCCGACGTGGCAGGCATAGTGCGCCACCTGCCGGTTGATGGCCTGCGTCACGGAGTGCGGTTCGTTGCGGATGTAGACCGCGCGCCCGAGGTCGGCATCGGTCAGCGGTTCGAGCGCCGAAAAGACCAGGCGCCATCCCGACTCCCATAGATCCATCAGCGCGGCGCGCGTGGCAGGCGGCGCCTCGAACTCCGTATCGCGATTGCGGTCCGGCTTCTCACCGTCCGAGTTGAGGAAATCCGTCCAGCGCGAGCGCATGTTCCCCGTCATGTGTTTCACAATGATTGCGATCGAATTCGATTCGGAATCGAGCGCCACCTGAAGCTGATCGTCGGACACTTGCGCCATGGCGCGCTCGCCCATGGCTTTGTATGCGCGGAAGATGGCCAGCGAGTCGGCGAGGTAGGAAGTCGTGAATTCGTGTGGCATGACGTCGATTATAAATCGAAGCCGTGGCTGGCGCAGGTGTGGAGAGACGTTTGCGCCAGCCACGTCAGCCGTTGATAGAACTCGTGCCGCCCGGCTACCGGCACGAGCGTGCGCCGTTGTGCGTCTCTGCGGACGCTTAGCGCGACCTTGCGCCGGACCGGTCGAGTCCCAGACGCCTTAGCAGCGCCTGGCGAAGATTGTCAGGCATTGCGATCCTGGGAACCTCCGCGCGTTGGGGGCTCGTCGCGACCGCGCCGTTGCCGGAGGTCGGGATCGCTCGAAAGGCAGGCGTAGTGCCGGCGCTCGAGTCCGACGCTTGTCCGGTGATCTCCCCGCTGTCCGTGATGCCGCCCGCGTCGATGAGATAGAGCGGCGAATCGGGCGGAATCAGTGTGTTGAGGTCGGTCATCACGCCGTTCTCCCAGATGAACGCGCGGCAGCTTGCGAAGTTGGCGGTGCACGAGAGCCCCACGATCTGGCCCTGCGTGTTGATATCCAGGGCTTCGCTGTAGGTATCGCCCGAAAGCGTCCCGAGGTCCTGCATGCCGGACTGCGCGGTCCAGAGAAACGCGTGGAAGTTCGGAGTGCCGTTCTCGTCGCCGGGCAAGTCGGAGAATCCCACCACTTCGCCGTTCATATTGATTGCCGCCGGTGTGTTCCAAGCCACGCCGCCGAGGCTGCCGAGATTGATCGGCTTCCCGTTCTGCCAGAGCAGGGCGTGCGCGGCGCTGAACGCGCCCACGGCGACGTCGCATGTTCCGGAGATGCCCACCACTTGCTGTTGATCGTTGATCGCCGTGGCCGCGCTGTCAGGATCGCCCGTGTAGGGCGGCAATTGGTGCATGGTGTTGTCCGGCTCCCAGACCACGGCCTCGAACTGCTCCACCTGAGGCGCGACGCAGGTCGGATCCTGAGTGGTGTTTTCGGCCCAGCCGACGATTTGTCCGAGGCCATTCACGCCCGCGGCGTAGCCGTCGTATCCGCCCAGCGTCGGAAGCGCGGACATTACGCCGTTCTGCCATCGGAATCCCAGGCAGATGTCACCCGTGACCGTGGGAAAGAACGCCGAGCAGCTCCAGGCTTCGCCTAGCGGATTCGTGGTGTCGGTTTCAGCAATGCCCGAGACCACGCCCTTGCTGTTTTTCACCGGCCATTCCACGCCGCTATTGGGACCTCCCAGCGTGCCGAGATCGAAGGTGAGCCCCTGCAGCCACATGGTCGCGTGAGCTGTCTGGTTTCCGGGGAGATCGGCGGAGCCCATCGCCCAATTGCGATCGTTGATGGTGTTGCCCGTGCCCGACGTGCCGCCGAGCGACGAGAGACTGACAACCGTGTACGCGGCTTGGCTGTCCCCCTGGCGGTCTTGTGCGGCGAGCCGCATCGTGGCCGTCAGCACGGCGAATGAGAGCAATGCCGTAACGCAGATTTGAACGCAGGACTTCATCGTGCCTCCTTCGCAATCATGATTCGATCGCGATGCACGCATCGCGTGCGCGATCGCCCCCGGGGACCACGATAGGCTGATGGGAGTGGGGAATCTGGACGTTTCCGGACCTCGCTGTGACGAGGTTGGACGTTTTCGGACCTCGCTCGCGGGAAGGGTGACGGAATTCCGCTATGCTGAGACGATGCAACTGGATTGGCGAACCTGTTCGCGCGCGCGCCTGTCGCGCGATCCGCGCTTCGACGGCAAGTTTTTCATCGCCGTGCGAGGCAGCCGCGTTTATTGCCGATCGATCTGTCCCGCGCCCACGGCAAAGGAGAAGAATTGCACGTATTACCCCACGGCTGCCGCCGCCGCCGAGGCCGGATACCGTCCCTGCCTGCGTTGCCGTCCGGAGTGCTCGCCCGGCACGCCCGCGTGGGTCGGTACGCCGAGCACCGTCTCGCGCGCTCTGCGGCTGATTGACGAGAGCGGTCTCGATGAGGGCGGCGTGGAGGCGCTGGCCGCGCGATTGGGAGTCGGCTCCCGGCATCTACGACGGCTGTTTCTGCGTCACCTCGGAGCGACGCCCATCGCGGTGGCGCAGACGCGGCGCCTGCACTTTGCCAAGAAGCTGATCGACGAAACGCGTCTGCCGATGTGCCAGATCGCTTTCGCGTCGGGATTCGGCTGCGTGCGCCGGTTCAACGATGCCATTCGCCGCGTGTATCATCGGACGCCGACGCAAATCCGGCGGCTGGCGAGGCTGAAGGAGCCCGAGGTCGAGAACCAATACCTGTTCCGGCTGCGCTTTCGTCCGCCCTACGACTGGAACGGGATGCTGGCGTTTCTAGCTCCGCGCGCCACGCCCGGAGTGGAGAGCGTGGAGCGGGGCGTCTACCGGCGGTCGATTTCGCTCAATGGCGAGCGAGGTTACTTTGAAGTTTCACTTGATCCGAACGGCGTGGCTGTCGCCGCCCGCGTGCAGTTTGGCAATCCGTGCGCGCTATTCTTCATCGTGGAACGCATCCGCGCCATGTTCGATCTCAATGCCGATTGGGCGACGATCGTATCCAGCCTGAAGACGGATCCTGTGCTTGCGCCCCGTGTGGCCGCTCATCCCGGACGGCGCGTGCCCGGATGCTGGAACTGGTTTGAGCTCGCGGTTCGGGCCATTCTCGGCCAGCAGATCAGCGTGAAGGCTGCGACCACGATTGCCGGACGAATCGCCGATTCGTTTGGCGAGGCTATCGCGATTGCTCCGGGTCTCACGCGGACGTTTCCGACTCCCGGCGTTTTGGCGGACGCGCCGCTCGATCGCGTCGGACTTCCGAAGCTCCGCGCTGAGACCCTTCGCGCGCTCGCACGGGCGGTCTCGGACGGACGTCTGCGCTTCGAAGGCGCAGTGAATTCCGATGATTTCTTGAAGAGGCTATGCGAGATTCCCGGGATCGGGCAATGGACGGCGCAATACGTCGCCATGCGCGCGCTCGGCGAGCCCGACGCGTTCCCGGCCGGCGACCTTGGCCTGCTGCGCACTCTCGGACTTCGCAACACCCGCGAAGTCGAACGCCGATCGGAGCGCTGGCGTCCGTGGCGGGCTTATGCCGCCATGTACCTTTGGGGCAATGAGCTACGGCCGCAGTCATCGAAGGAGTGAAAAACGGGAGTCGGGTGTCGGGAATCGTGAGCGGAACCGACGTGCCCACACCCCATGCCCGACTCCCAACTCCCGACTCGCGTTTTTTCATTGCCTCGGACTAAGACCGCGATCGTTGACCTTCAACTCGCCGAGGGTTGTCTGCACGAATTTGGCTAGGCTTTCGGACGCCTGCAGCAATCCCTGATCGCCGCCCTGAGCTGGCTGCCGGACGCACTGCAAGTCTCCGCTGGTCTTGCCCGCATACGAAATTTCGGTTTTCGTCCCGAAAGAGACCGATTTCGCGCAGAACCCGATCGGGATTCGGCTGACATCGCCAACTTGCGCGAGCAGGCTCCGCAGCGTTTTGGTGTCGACGGTTCCGGGAGGAAACTGCTGCGTCGCGCCGCCGATTTCCGCCGTGGCGCTGCCATCGTTCTGGATCACAACATTGTAGGCCCGGGTGTTGGTGGAGCGTGATTGGATGATGGTAGCGAGATCTTCCCCGTTATCCGTCTTTGCTGCCTCAGCCGCCGTGGATGTGCCCTGGCTAGCCGTTGCCTGAGCGGCCGCAAGCCCATTGGGGAACAACCCGGCGGACGCAAGCAGGCTGAAGGCGACGACCCAGCGACCGAGCATGAGCGCGCGAGATGGTCTGCGAGTCTCCGGGTCGGCTGCCTTTGGTTTGCTGGCCCTTTCTGCTTTCCTGGTCATGGCGCCCTCCTATTTAGAGGGATGCGACTGATGCCGGGAAAGTCTACTGCAAGGGACAACACCCAGAGGATCACATATCTGATAGACTCAACTCCGAGCGTGAATTTATGAGTGCGACGTCCGGTCTGGAGTTGCCGGTCGAACTGAAACAGAAGATTGAGCGTGTGGCAAAGGAACGGAATGAAGATCCCGCCTTGTTCCTGGCCTCCGCGGTGGAATCCTTGCTTGGCGCCGAGGAAGCTCAGCTTGCCGAAGTGCGCCGAAGAGAACTAACGGACTCGGGCAACCGCTACAGCAACGAGCACGCCTTCACCAGATTGGATTCGCTTCGCGCCAGCCATTGCCGTTCTTCGCCGAAATGAACGTCATCTGGTCCAAGAAATCCTACCGCGACCTCGACGCAATGCCCGCGCTACGGTGAGCAGAGGATGCCGCGCTACGATGACGATAGCGCAGCCCAGGCGGGATGCCTGCACCGCAAACCGTATTCGCGTCACGTCCCAACGACCCGCTCGGATATAATGAGTCCGTTGCCATGGAGAAAGGCTTGAAATGCCCGTTGAAGCCATGCCCTCGCCCGAAGTCCGCGCGCGCTACGAGGCCGTGATCGGCCTGGAAGTGCACGTCCAGTTGCTCACGCAGTCGAAGATCTTCTGCGCCTGCTCAACGCGCTTCGGCGCGCCGCCCAATTCCAACACGTGTCCGGTGTGCCTCGGATTGCCGGGCGCGCTGCCGGTGCTCAATCGCGACGCGGTCACTATGGCCATCAAAGCAGCGCTCGGCCTGAACTGCACGGTGAATCCGTTCTCGCGTTTCGCGCGCAAGAACTATTTCTATCCCGACTTGCCCAAAGGCTACCAGATCTCGCAGTACGATCAGCCGCTGGCGGAGCACGGCTGGCTCGAGATCGAAGTGGATGGCGTGCACAAGCAGATCGGCGTCACGCGCGTGCACCTCGAGGAGGACGCGGGCAAGTCGCTGCACGAAGGATTTGCCGACTCCGATCGCACGTCGTACATCGATCTCAACCGCTCAGGCGTGCCGCTGATCGAGATCGTCAGCGAGCCGGATTTGCGGTCGCCCGAAGAAGCGCACGCCTATCTGACCGAGCTCAAGACGATCATGCTCTACCTCGAAGTCTCGGACTGCAACATGGAGGAAGGCAGCCTGCGCTGCGACGCCAACGTCAGCGTGCGTCCCCGCGGCGCGGAGAAGCTCGGCACCAAGACCGAAGTAAAGAACGTGAACTCGTTCCGCTTCATCCAGCGCGCGCTCACCTACGAGATCGATCGGCAGATCGAGATTGTGGAAACGGGCGGCCTCGTGCAGCAGGAGACTCGCCTGTGGGACAGCCGCGAGCAGCGCACGTACGGCATGCGCACCAAGGAACACGCGCACGATTATCGCTACTTCCCCGAGCCCGATCTGCCACCGCTGGTCGTGCCGGACGCGTGGCTCGAAGAAGTCCGGCGGTCACTGCCTGAGCTGCCGCAGACGAAGCAGGATCGATTCATCCGCGAATACCGCCTGCCCAAGCAGGATGCCGCGCTGCTGGTGACGTCGCGGGCCCAAGCCGATTACTTCGAGGAGGTCGTGAGGCTCTGCGGCGAGCCGAAATCGGCGGCGAACTGGATTCTGAACGATCTCCCGTTTGCGCTCGATCAGCACGGCAGGGAATTCTCAAAGGACGCCGTTCCGGCATCGAACCTGGCGGAACTGATCGCCGAGGTCGTCAAGGGAACAATTACGGGCAAGATCGGCAAAGACGTGCTCGGCGAAATGGTCGCAACCGGCAAGAGAGGGCGCGACGTCATCGATGCGAAGGGTCTGGCGCAGATCAGCGATCCCGAAAAGATCGCGCAGGCCGCGCGCGAAGTGATCGCGGCCAATCCGAAGCAGGTCGAGCAATATCGCAGCGGGAAAACCGCGACACTCGGCTGGTTCGTGGGTCAGGTGATGAAAGCCACGCGCGGGCAGGCCAACGCCCAAGTCGTTCAAGAAGTCTTGAAGAGGGAGTTAGGGACATCTTGAAGTGTCGCGCGCGATGTATAATGCGGTGTATAGGTGAAAAGTATGCCCCGCATGAAGAGAAAGCAGATCTACCTTGAGGAACAGCAGGACCGCCAACTGCATCGGCTCGCGCGCCGGCGGGGCGTGACCGAAAGCGCATTGATCCGTCAGGGTATCAATCGCATTCTGACCGAACCGACGCCCAGCCCGCTGGATCCCAGCGCCTGGAAAGAGGAACTCGCGGTGATCGATTCGTTGATCGCGAAGGGGCCCATTAAGGGTGGCCGTACTTGGAAGCGCGAAGACCTTTATGAACGGTGATCGGCTTCTCGTCGACACGAATATCCTGGTTTACGCTTATGATCGCTCGGAGTACGCCAAACAACAGCGGGCGAGAGCCCTATTGGCGTGGCTGGCTGCGGTTGGCCTGGGAGTTTGGAGCACGCAGATTCTGGCCGAGTACTTCTGGGCTCTCACTCGCAGGGTTACAGAGCGTGCCAGCGCTCAGGAAGCTCGGGCGCGCATGGAGCGCTACGTCTGATCATGGGTTGTCGTGAACCTCACCCCCACAATCCTGCTCGAAGCGGCGCGCGGCGCGGTAGAACACGGCTTTCCGTATTACGACGCGCAAATATGGGCAACCGCGCGAGTGCACAAGATCCCCGTTATTGTGACAGAAGACTTCGCGAGCTCGAGCCGGGTCGAAGGCGTGGAGTTCGTCAATCCGTTTACAAGATCGTTGCCTGGAGAGGAGTGAACTCATGCTGAACGTAGGCGAAAAGGCCTCGGATTTCTCGTTGCTTTCCGATACCGGAAAGAAGACCGCGCTGAAGGACTTTCGCGGCCGGAATCTCGTGCTCTACTTTTTCCCCAAGGCCGACACTCCCGGGTGAACGAGCGAGGCGAACCAGTTCCGTGACGCCATAAAAGAACTGGAGAGAGTGAACGCGCAAGTGGCCGGATGCAGCGCCGATTCCGTGGAAGACCTGAAGAAGTTCCGCGACAAGTTCAAGTTGAACTTTCCTCTGCTCTCCGATCCCGATCATAAGATGCTGGAAGCGTACGGCGTTTGGCAGGAAAAGACCATGTACGGCAAGAAGTCGATGGGCATCGCGCGCACCACATACCTCATCGGGCCCGAGGGCAAGATCACGCACGTTTTCCCGAGGGTGCGCGTGGACGGGCACATCCGCGAAGTGCTCGACGCCTTGAAGGGCTGATCGGAGGGACGCAGTAGTGTCGCAATTTCAGACGTAGGGGCGGCCCTTGGGGCCGCCCTCATTACGGCGCATCCCTTGTCCGCGATAAGTTGGGCGGCCACAAGGGCCGCCCGTACGTCTGAAATAGGACACCACACATTTACTTACTCCGTCGCCGGCAGCTTGGGATGATAGTCAGGATACGCCGGCTTCGGGTACGTCGCGGGCGGGTTCTTCTTCAGCAGCTCCAGTTCGACTTCGACGGCCTTTTCGAGCTGGGGATCGTGGCCTTCGCGGACGAGTTTCGGGTCCATGTCGACCGGGATATCCGGCACGATGCCATGATTCTCGACCTCCCACTCGCCTTTCAATCCGTAAATCGCCCAGCGCGGCGCCGTCACGCCCCCGCCGTCCATCAGCACCGGGTAACCGCCGATGCCCACCAAGCCGCCCCAAGTCTGGTGACCGATCAGCGGTCCGATACCGGCCTTGCGGAAATACCACGGCATGGCGTCGCCGCCCGAGCCCGCGAATTGGTTGATGATCATCACCTTCGGCCCGTAGATGGACTCGACGGGCTCGGAATAGGTCTCGCCTTCGCGCGTCTCCACCTGGCTCATGACCGGACGCCGCAAGTAGTCGATGATGTAATCCGCGAGATCGCCGCCGTGATTGTAGCGCTCGTCAATCACGGCGCCCTCGCGGCCCACTTGCGCGAAATAGTAGCGATTGAAATTGGTGAATCCGCCTTCGGCGGTGTCAGGCAGATGGACGTAGGCGAGCTTGCCGCCGCTGAGCTCATCCACCTTGCGCCGATTGCCCTCGACCCAATCCAAGTGCCGCAGTTGGTTCTCGCTCGGAATCGGCACCACGGTCACCTCGCGCGAGCCGGAGCCGTCGGAATTCGGTCCGACTTTGATCACGGTCTGCTTTCCTGCGGTTTCCTGGAAAAAGCTATAGACGTTGTCCGCCGCGTACAGATCATGGCCGTTCACCGCCAGCAGATACTCGCCGTTTTTGACGTTGACGCCGGGCTGGGTGAGCGGCGCGTGCAGCTCGGGATTCCAGTTCTCGCCGCCATAGACCTTCTCGAAGCGATAGCGTCCGTTCTCGATCTTGTAATCGGCGCCAAGCAGTCCTACCTGCACCTTCGGATCTTCAGGCTGCGCGCCGCCGCGCACGAACATGTGTCCGACGGACATGTAGCTCAGCATCTCGGTGAACAAATAGTTCAGATCGTCGCGGCTGGTGACGTCGTTCAAATACGGCGCGAAGGTCGTCTCCGCCTCGTCCAGGTTCAGGCCGTGATAGTGCGGGTCATAGAAGAAATCGCGCTCGATGCGCCACACTTCGTG
>JASHPE010000272.1 GCA_030038235.1 Terriglobia bacterium | reverse complement strand
CGTTCTGGCAATCGGCATGAGTAATGCCGCCCGCCTTGTCGATGTAGACCCGCAGCAGCGTGTTGGACCGCCCACCCTTCAGCTCAACATCGACAAGATACAGCCCCTCGGAGCCGGCCACCCGCTCTGCCATGGATCGTATGGTTTCGATATCGACGGCCATACCGTTCGGCGGCTCGAAGCCCGACACGTAGCGCGTGGCGATTCTCGATCGCTCATCGTGCGCCCTTACAGCGATGTAACAAAAAAGTGGGCTTTCGCCCACTCAGACTTCTCGCCAATCACAGTATACGCGGCGAGGAATCAAAAAGCAATGAGCCACCCCGACCCAACATTGCGCCGGCCAAGCCTTCAGCTTAATATGGTCGTTATGACGTTCAAACGAGCAGTGCGGCACTTGGAAAGTATGGGTTTCGTCGTGGCCTCGAACGGCGACTGCGTTCGAGGCACCGAAGCGTCAACGGACGAGTTTCCCACAGGGCGGTGCCGGTCATCGAAGTGAAAGATCTGTCTCCTGAGCTGGATGAGATGATCCGACAGAGCCGTGCCGAGGTTCATAATTCCACCCGATCCCGAAAGCGCCGCTAAGAAAGCCATCCTTGTTCCCGGTGGAATCTGGGAGGATCTGGATTCCTATGACAAGAATCTGAAGAGCAAGTTCATTCGGACATTCAAGTGGCTCAGCCGGGACAGGCAACACCCGTCGTTACGACCGGAGTTGATCAAGAGGGGTGGACGCGCCTTTTATCGCGTTCGCGTTGATCCTCAGTATCGGATCCACTTTGAACTGAGAAGCGATTACTACCTGATTCCGGCCATAGGTCCGCATCGGATCGAGGGAATCGGCTGAGCCGGCGAGGCCAAGATCAAGGGGAGGCGATTTTGCCGCTTTACGAATATCGGTGCAAGAAATGCGGGAAGCGGTTCGAGAAGATCCAGAAATTCTCTGACCCGCCGCTGACCACTCACGATAAGTGCGGCGGCGCGGTGGAGCGACTGCTCTCTTCCCCGGCGATCCAGTTCAAAGGCAGCGGCTTCTACATCACGGATTATGCGCGGAAGTCGTCTCCTGGGGAAAGTTCGGGCACAACCTCATCCGAAAGCAGCTCGAAGCCGGCCGCAGACACATCAAAGAGCGATTCGTCCAAGACTTCCTCAGACAAGAGCGCCGAATCGGGTAAGACCGCAAAGAAAAAGGACTGATCTTAGACCAGAAGGTGAGAGTGTCACTTCCCTAGCGACTTGAACGCCGAGCGCAGCTTGTCCGCGAGTATCCCGGAGCCCTCGGCGGGAGCTGCATTGCGCTCCGTCCACTCGCGCACTTCCTCGGCCTCGCGCGCTTCCGCGACGGCTTTCGCGCTCAGGCGGATGCGCCGGCCGGTGGGATCGATCTCCTGCACGATGACCTCGACGTCGGACCCGACGGGAAAGGCTCGCTTGAGATCGCCTTCCTTGGCGATGCCGGTTTCGCTCAAGGGGATGACACCCGTACGCCCGGGGGCGAGGTACACGAACACGCCGAAGTTCTCGTGCCGCTCGACTTTTCCTGTCAGGCGCGCGCCCTGAACTATGCCTGGCCGGGCTCCCGCATCAGCACCCTCAGTTCGTCCCCAGGTTTCCGGAACGACCGCCACGCCGATCCGCTTCTGGGCGAGGTCGATACTCAGAATCTCGAAGGTACCCGTCATCCCTGCAGCCACCTGACCCATCCAGCCTCCCGATCGTCCGGTCGGCTCGAAGGTGGAAGCATGGGCGAGCGCCTCGACCCCCGGCTCGAGTTCCACAAACGCGCCGAATTGCGCCACACGCGTCACGCGGCCGGGCGCCAGTTGGCCTACTTTGTACACCTCGGGCCCTCTCGACCAGGGATCGGCGATGAGCTGCTTCATGCCGAGCGCTATCTTCTGCTTATCCTCGTCCACGCGCAGGACCTTGACCGTAACCTCGTCGCCCGGTTTGACGATCTCCGCAGGGTTCGAGACGCGGGACCACGCCATTTCGGACACGTGGACCAGCCCGTGGACACCAGCGCCCAAATCGACGAACGCGCCGAAGTCGCGGACGGAGATGACACGGCCGGTGATGACGGCGCCGACGACGATCTGGTCGCGAATCTTGGCGGCGTTCGCCCGCTGCTCGTCCTCGAGGAGCGCACGACGGCTAAGGACGACGTTCGAGCCGCCTTCCTTGTACTCGATGATGCGAAATTGGTAGACATGCCCTTCGTGCGCCGACGCGTCCGCACCGCGCAAATCGATCTGGGAAATCGGGCAGAACGCGCGGCGCCGGCCGATGCGCACCTCGTAGCCACCCTTGACCTGCCGTTCGACCTTGCCTTCCACCGGCAGACCGCTTTCGAAGGCGACTTCGAACCGCTCATCGCTCGCGGCCGCTCCCGCGAGCCTACGGGAGAGCGTCAGCCCACCTGACGTGGATACCACCATCGCCTGAACCATGTCGCCCACCGCGACCTCGATCTGGCCGTCGGCGTTCTTCAGTTCGGCGACGTCCATGACCGCCTCACCCTTGCGACCCACGTCGACCAAAGCTACCTCCAGGCCGATGGCGACGATCCTGCCCTCAACCAGTTCGCCTTGATCGAGGCGCTTGAGCTGGACCGAAGCCTCGAACATCGCGGCAAAGTCTTCTGATTGATCGCTCGATTGATCGCTCACGGCACACTCCTCATGATTGCGCTTCGCCCGCCCGCACTTGTTCCTTCGCGCATGCCCGAACGGACGACTAAGCGATTGTAGCAGCAGGATAAGCCATAAAAAGAACGAACCGGGCAGCCTGCCAGCAGCAATCAAGTAGTCAGGCCGGACGGCGTCATTCCAGCGCAGGTCCAGATGACGTCATTCTCGCGCACGCGGGAATCCACTTCGCCCGGAGCCACCTGTCACTTGCCACTCTTGCCGGCCGGTCTCCGCCGCCCTACGCCCACAACCCCGATCTATGCAGCGGCAGGCGGCGGTGCGCTGGGACGTCTGTGACGCTGCAGCACAAGCTTAGCAAGGAAGGAAGCCGCGACGCCGGCGCAGATCAGGATCAGGAACAGATGTTGGTTCAGCGTAGCTGCGAAGCATGCGCCGGCGATTGCGAAGAACCACATGAACGTCTCGCCAAAAAACGCCTGGCCCCAACGCGGGACGAGTCCGCTGGCGGCAACCTTAGGCCTCAGGCTCGGAATCAGCCGGGGAACGGTCCTGAGGTATCGGCGATACGACTCACCCTGCGTCTCGCTTAACAACGACTCCTCGCGGGCGATCAGCCGAAGGTAAAAGAGGCTAAGCCCGCCCACGATGATCACAAAGCCCAGGCGGCCAGCCGCCAGCGCGAATCCGACGGCGAAAAGCACGCCGCCGAGATAAAGCGGATTGCGAACGTAACGAAAAGGGCCGTCGGCGACCAATCCTTCGCCGTGAAGATCCCAGTCGTGCACGACCTCGCTCCGGAGGTAGGCGGCGGCCCAGGTGCGGACCAGCGCGGCCAGGAACGTGAGCACGACTCCCACCGCCAGAATAGCCTGCACCACGTGCCGGTCGACCGCAACGGCGAGATCGACAGGGCGGCGCATGAGCCATCCGGCGAGCATCGCGGACACGCTGACGGGATCCAGGGCGTAAGACCAGAATCCGACGGCGAAGATGGCGATGATGATGAAGAAGCGAAAGCGGAACTCGAACTCGGTTGCTCGCACGGGAGGTCCTCCACAAGCGGCCGTCTGCTAAGATAAACGAAGCACGGCTTAAGGGGAAGCGGGAATCGACCCGATGGGATTCACGGAACATTACGATGTGGTGGTGGTCGGCGCAGGACACGCCGGATGCGAAGCGGCTATGGCTGCGGCGCGCATGGGTCTGCGCACTGCGCTTTACACCATGAACCTCGACCTGATCGCGCAAATGTCGTGCAATCCGGCCGTTGGCGGCATCGCCAAAGGACATCTGGTGCGCGAAGTGGACGCGCTCGGCGGCGTGATGGGCGAAGTGATTGACGCGGTCGGCATCCAGTTTCGGCTGCTCAATACCAGCCGCGGTCCGGCGGTGTGGTCGCCGCGCGCTCAGGCTGACAAGAAGCTTTATCGAACGAAGATGCGTCAGGTGCTCGAGAGCGAGCCGAATCTGCGCATCAAGCAGGCGGAGGTCGTAGACCTGGTGCTGGAGGACACGATCGTAGGGGCAGGCCTTGTGCCTGCCCAGGGCGGCCACGAGGGCCGCCCCTGCCGCGTCCGCGGACTCAAGCTGCGCGACGGCCGCGTGGTGGAAGCAGGAGCCGTGGTGATCACCACCGGCACCTTCCTGAACGGCCTGATCCACTGCGGCGAGGAGACCTACGCCGCCGGACGCTCCGGCGAATCGCCCGCCGTTTTGCTGGGCGAGGCGCTGCGGCGGCTCGGCTTTGAGATCGGCAGGCTGAAGACCGGCACGCCGCCGCGTCTCGACGCCCGCACCATCGACTTCTCGCAATTTCAGGTGCAGCCCGGCGATCCGATCCCGACGCCTTTCAGCTTCCGCACGCGGGCCATCACGCAGGCGCAGACCGTCTGCTGGATCACGTACACCAACGCCGGCACGCATCAGCTCCTGCGCGAGAACATCAAGCGCTCGCCGCTTTATTCAGGACAAATCAAGAGCCTCGGACCCCGCTATTGCCCGTCGATCGAAGACAAGGTCGTCAAGTTCCCCGACAAGGCGCAGCACCAGATCTTTCTCGAGCCCGAAGGCCTCGACACGCACGAAATCTACGTGAACGGCATGTCCACGTCGATGCCGATTGACGTTCAGTGGGCCATGGTGCGCTCGATTGCGGGCCTCGATCACGCGGACATGATCCGGCCGGGCTACGCCATCGAGTACGACATGGTGCAGCCCACCGAGCTTTACCCCTGGCTTGAGACCAAGAAGATCGAGAACCTCTTTCTCGCGGGGCAGATCAACGGCACCACGGGTTACGAGGAAGCGGCCTGCCAGGGCATCATGGGCGGGATCAACGCCGCCTTGCGCGTGCAGGGTCGCGAGCCACTGGTGATCGAGCGCACGCGCGCTTATACGGGCATCCTCATCGACGATTTGGTCAGCAAGGGGTGCGACGAGCCTTACCGGATGTTCACGTCGCGGGCGGAGCTTCGGCTGCACTTGCGCATCGACAACGCCGACGAGCGTCTGACGCCGCTCGGCTATCGTGCCGGCACAGTGCGCGAGCAGGATTACCAGTCGTTCCTCGAAAAGCAGCAACGTATCTCGGCAGCGGCGCGGTTCTTGCTGGACACGCGGCTCGATCCTGAGTCGCGCGTCGGACGTGAGGTTTATACCAAACTGGGCCTCATGACTGACGGGCGCTTCACAGGTCCGGCTTCGCTCAGCGGCGCCCAGCTTTTGAAGCGTCCAGAGGTGTCGATCGAAGATCTGATGGAGTGGGTCAACACAAGCCTGACGCAGCAGGGTCTACGCGCGCTCGGTGGCGGCCTATCGGACGCCGCGTCTCTCTTCGCCCGCGAGGAAGCTCGCAGAGTCGAGACCGATTTCAAATACGAGGGGTATCTCGCCCAGCAGGAGCGTCAAATCGAGCGCATGAAGCGCGCGGAGGAACGCCGCATACCGGACTGGTTCGATTACGGCCGGGTGTCAGGATTGTCCCGCGAAGTGGTCGAGAAACTGACGCGCGTGCGTCCGGTTACGCTCGGTCAGGCTGCGCGAATCCCGGGGGTTACACCGGCGGCGGTTAGCCTGGTGAATGTCTATATCGAGATCTTCCAGCGGCGATCCGCAGAACAAGCGTCCGCCTAACAAACCGCGACGCGCCCGCGAGCGCTATCCCTTTGGCTTCCACCGCTCGAAAAACTGCGTGAAGGCGTCATGTCCCAAGTGGCGAGCATCCTCGAATTCGCCCTGGCTCTGTGAAAACAACAGATTGCCGTGCGGATCGAGGATTGCCAGCGCCGGAATGCCCTTGCTCAAGGGAACGTTGTACTTCTTCGCGAGGTCCACGTTCTTGTTCATGCGTCCCACGTCGACGTGTACGACCACGTAGTTCTTCTCGATCGTGCCGACGAGATCCGCCGAACGCATTTGGGCGTCTAGCGCGTGACAGTCGCCGCACCAGTTGGCGCCGAAGTCGAGCACGATGTTCTTGCCGGACTTTGACGCCTCGGCGATCGCCGCGGCAATCTGCTGGTGGGCGTCGGCGCTCTCGTCGTAAACCGGATTGTCCGCCGCTGTGACGCCGAGCGCCGCTGTCAACGCCGCGGTCGCCACGAGAACTGCGAGCTTGATCGTTCGGTTCATAAGATACTCCTCGCGGATCTTCTCCTGGGCTTCAGGTTAAACCACCTCCAGCGTAGTCGATCCAGCGTGAAAAGTGAAACCGGCGGCGGTGGAGTCGGCAACAGGCGACTCGCCGCGGGCCGTCCGGCTGGCGAGAAAGGAAAGCAGACATTACCGGGAGAGCTCGGCGCAGTAAGTCGCCGGCAGGAGGGCGATGGGCCGGGCGACGTAGCCCTTCGGGTAGTGGAGTACCAGCACTCGGACCGGCGCCCGGCCCGCCTTGTCGAATCCGAGGAGCTGGGCCGCTTTCTTGGACACGTCCAGCAGCCGTCCCGCCACGTTAGGACCGCGATCGTTAACTCGGAGGGTGACCGCCCGGCCGTTCCTAAGGTTAGTCACTCTAATCTTGGAATTGAACGGAAGCGTTCGATGGGCAGCCGTAAGCTTATTAAAATCATAGGCTTCGCCGCTCGCGGTCTTCCCCGCGGACTCCGCCCCGTACCAGGTCGCCTCGCCCACCTCGGTTGAATTCAGGGACACCCAGCGTGCCGCCTGAGCGGCCTGATAAGCCGCTGGGGCCCGAGCCTCGGATCTGGCCGATAGTGCGACCAAGGCCGCCACTGCGCAGCCTATAACCAAGTTTTTCATTCAGCCTCCCACAATACTCGACAACCCGGCAAAAGCCGTCCAAGCTCTATTCGGGTGTCGGGATATGATGTTGGGGAATATACAAAATTTGGTAGATCTCGTCAAGCCTAAAATTCTATTCCATCCCACCCGAGCCTGACACCCATGGTACTTCGATAGGCACGGCGGCCCTCGCGTTGCGAAGCGCGTCTACAGCCAAGTGGGCGGCGTGCCGCGATGCTGGCGGCAGGCCGCCGAGACCCGCTTCGATCTCATGCGCTTCGATGGCGCTCAGGCTCGCCAGGGATTCACCGTGATTCAGGCGCTCGGCAAGCCAGCTCCCGCAGGCGATGGCGGGGGCGCAACCGGCAGCTTTGAAGCTGGCGGCGGTCACCCGTCCATGCTCCACCCGGAGCCAGAGCTTGATGACGTCTCCACAAACAGGGTTTGACGCCTCGGCCGCAACGGTCGCGCCGGTAAGCTCGCCGGCGTGGCGCGGATTGCGGAAATGGTCGAGCAACTGGGCAGAATAACTCACAAGATCCTAACTCGGCCCGAATGCGAGCCGCAGCAGCACCACCATGGCGACCCCGGTTGCGACCGCCAGCACCGTCCGCACGCCATGCATCTTGTTCACTTCCGGTATCAGGTCCGAAGCTGCCACGTACAGCGTAACGCCGCCTGAGATCGCGAGACCGGCGTTCAGCCAATGCTGCGCCAGCCCCATGGCGATAACTCCGACCAGGCGGGAAACCCCCAACGCTACGGCCGCCCACAACCCGGCCCGCCGACTTTCGCGCGCTGCCGCCATGACTGAGGCGATCGCGAATCCTTCGGGCACGTTGTGCATCAGAGTCGCGCCGAATATGACCGTGCCGAGCCAGGGCGAGATCAGAAAGCCTGAAGTAATCGCGACGCCGTCGAAGAACGTGTGGATCGAGAGCCCGCCGAGCGCAAGATAAGCAACGCGGCGGTTGCGGAAAGGCTCGACGTGCGTTTCTTCTCCGTAGTGAAAATGCGCCGGAGCCGAGTGCTCGAAGAAATGCACAATGAAGTAGCCTGCCAGGATCAGGGCCGGTCCCTTGACGGCGTCCCGTTTCAGGCTCTCCGGAATGATTTCTGCCATCGCCGTGGCCAGCATGAATCCGGAGCCGACAGCGATGAAGTAAGCGAGAAAAGTCCGGCTCCACGCGCGCGCCGCCACAATTGCCGCGCCCAGCAGATTCGCCAGGCCCGCCGCCGTGCCGAGCAGCAGACTGATCGTAACGGGAGACATAAGCAACAACGGTCTGGCGGACTTCAAAAACCGACTACGGCCAGCCTGGGGAACGCCGCGCGGTAGTGTCGATCGTCGAATGTGAGCAGCCGGCACCCTGTCTGTGCGGCATGAGCTCCAATAACGAAATCAGCGAGAATCCGCCGCGGCCCCGGATGGCCGTGCCTTCTGCGACGGGCTGCATAGGCCCGGAAAGCCAGCCCGGCGGCTCGCCAGACGGTCTTCTCGATTCTCCAATCGATGGAGATCCCGGTTTCTTCGAAGAACGACGCGAGGAACTCCTCATCCCGGCCTTCGAAGGCGATTAACTCCGCGAACACCGGTGCGCCGACAATCAGGGGGCCGTCTTCGCCGGCAGCTTCCAGGGCCGCTCGTGCCGCCGAACTGAGCCTCGGATCGGGGTCCCAGAGTGAAACGATCACGTTTGTGTCGATGGCGGTGGTCATTTCCCGCGCATCTCACGAAACCATCGACGAAGCGCCTTGCGCCCCGACGGGAGCCCGGGGTTCCCGATGCCCTGGTACTTCTCAAACCGACTGCGCGCTCGCACCGGCCGCACGCGAACATCTGAGCCGTCACTTTCGAACAGCAGGCTGTCGCCGGCGCGGACACCCAAAGCTCGGCGAATGTCCCGGGGCACCGTGATCTGCCCTTTACTTGTGATCCGAGCTTGTCTCTCCAAGGCAACCTCCCCTCCTTACCTTAGCACAGCGCTCCTTACCTTGCCCGTTGGCTGAACTGTTAGTCGATGCGCTTGATCGGAATATCCTTTCCGCCGGAGTGCAAGACGAACATCGTGACCCGGCCGCTGCTGTCGGATTCGAACGTCAGCTCGTCGTCGGACGTCTTTGAAAAAAACTCATTCTCGCTTTCCGGAAAGAGTTCCTCTTTCTCCTCGTCGTTCTCCTGGAGCGACAGGTGATCGCCTTCGCGCCGGATGACCTCAATCAGATTCGGCGGTTCGCCGTAGCGTCCGGCGTAGCGATCGAGCGTCTTCTGATCGACCGCCACCACCTTGTGCTGCTTCAGCGGCGGGCGCGGCGGCAGCTCGTTGTGAGGCGTGAAGCCCTCCCAGTCGATCGGCGTGTAGGTGTTCTTGAGCAGCGTCTCCAGCAGATCCTTATAGATTCCCTCGCCGTTCGAGCTGTTGGTCATGATCAACAGGCCCGTCTTCGGCCCGTCGAAGCAGACGGTGTAGTTCATGAAACCATCGATATGCCCCTCTTTGAAGAACGCCTTGCCGTAGGGAGTCCAATACAGGCCCCATCCGAGTCCATAACTCAACCGGATCGACTTGTTCGCCTCCGTCGGAATGAATTCGAGCGTGGGAAACTCGTGTTTCCACGGTATTGCGATTTGCGGGCTAAGCATGATCTCCCTGGTTTGCGGGTCGAGCCTCTGGCCGGCCATCACCGCTTCGAGGAACCGTGCGAAATCGCTCAGCGTAGTCTGCATCGAACCCGCGGCGTCGGCCTTCGGACGCCGCTCGGGGCCGATCGAGCGGCCATATTCGTCGTATCCGTTGGCGTAATTGGTCTCGAACCGGTCCTGCCACGTCATGCTGGTGCGCGTCATCCCGAAAGGCTGAAACACGCGCTCGCGCATCAACTCTTCGAGCGGCTTGCCGGTGACGGTTTCGACCACCAGTTGCAGCATCTCGATGCCTTCGCCGGAATAGGCGTATCGTGCGCCGGGCTCGAAATTGATGTTCAGCTTGCGGTCCGCATTAATCCAGCGGAAATTGGGGAAACCTGCGGTGTGGCTAAGGAGCATGCGCGCCGTGATGAGCTTGTAGCGCGGATCGCCGGCCAAGTCCGCGTATTGCGGATAATCCGGCAGCGGCTTGGGCAGGTATTGGTAAACCGGCTTGTCGAGATCGATCACCTTTTCGCTGACGAGCTGCACCACCATATAGCCAAACGCCACCTTGGTGAACGAGGCCGCCGTCAGGATCGAATCGGGCGTCAACGGCAAATTCTTGTCCTTGTCGCGCATGCCGTACGCCTTGAGGTAAGCGATCTTCCCGTCATTGAAGATCGCGATTCCGGCGCCGGGAACTTCAGCCGCGGTCATGACTTTCGTGACTGTGGAATCGATCTCGGACCGCGTGATGGTGCTGCCGTCCAGGCGCTTGATGGGACGATTGGCGAACGACTGAGCTCCTGCTGCGGGCGGAAAGCTCATGGCGACGAGTACTGCTGTGAGCAGAAGTCTGCGCTTCACGGATTTCCTCCTTGACCATGGAGGATTACGGAAGCAGGTTGAAAGAAGTTGCAGGATTTGAGGCACGGCACAACAGGACTCACCCTGGCGCGGCTCGGCCGCAACCAGACTGAATTCTCCGTGCCCTCCGTGCTGAGAAGTCTCTTAACACAGAGTTCGCGGAGACTCTGTGGCCTCCGTGTTGTAGGCTTTTGGACACAGAAACCACGGAGACACCACAACGCGGCTTTAGATTTGCTCCGAACGTAGAGACGAGGATCTTCGCGCGCCGAGAAGGAATTGAAGACTTGTAACACAGAGGGCACAAAGCCACCGCGATCAACTAAGGAACTCCGCGTCTCTGTGCCTCTGTGTTGAGCCGTAAATCAGCCGCTCTCTAATTCGCCAGCTTGACCGTGACCGTCTTCACTTCGGTGTACTGCTGCAAGCCGTATTCGCCGAGCTCCCTCCCGATGCCCGACTGCTTGAAGCCGCCGAACGGAGCCGCGGCGTCGAACACGTCGTAGCAGTTGACCCAGACCGTGCCCGCGCGCACGCGATTGGCGATGGCGTGAGCTTTGCCGATGTCGCGCGTCCAGACGGCAGCCGCGAGTCCGTATTCGCTGCGATTGGCGCGCTCCACCACGTCCTCGATGCTCTTGAACTTCATGATGCTCATGACGGGCCCGAAGATCTCCTCGCGGGCGATCTTCATGTCGTCCTTGACGTCGGCGAAGACTGTAGGCTCAATGAAGTAGCCTCTATCTCCGACGCGATTGCCGCCGGTCACGAGCTTCGCGCCCTCTTTCTTGCCGGCGTCGATATAGGTCATCACTTTGTCGAACTGGGCGTCGTCCACCTGCGGCCCCTGCTCGGTCTTGGCGTCGAAGGGATCACCCACCGTGCGCTCTTGGGCGCGAGCCGCGCTCTTTTCCACGAACTCGTCGTAGGCCTTCTCTTCCACGAAGAGCCGTGAGCCGGCGCAGCAGCACTGGCCCTGATTGAAGAACAGAGCGAAGTGAGCGCCTTCGATGGCCTCGTCCATGTTGGCGTCGGCGAACACGATGTTCGGGCTCTTGCCGCCGAGTTCGAGGGTGACGCGTTTCAGATTGCTCTTGGCCGAGGCCTCCATGATAAGGTGGCCGACTTCGGTCGATCCGGTGAAGGCGACCTTGTCCACATCGTTGTGCCTCGCAATGGCCGCGCCCGCGGTCGGTCCGTAGCCCGGCAGGAGATTCACCACGCCTTCCGGGAATCCGGCTTCCACGATCAACTCACCGACGCGAAGAGCGGTGAGGGGAGTCTGCTCGGCCGGCTTCATCACCACGGTGTTGCCGGTGGCGAGCGCCGGACCGAGTTTCCACGCCTGCATCAGGAGTGGAAAATTCCACGGGATGATCTGGCCTACCACGCCGACGGGCTCGTGGCGCGTGTAGCAGAAGTAGTCGCCGGCGATGGGAATGGTCCTGCCCTGGACCTTGTCGGCCCAACCCGCAAAGTAGCGATAGCAGGCGATGGTCAGCGGCAGATCGGCCGCTTTGGCGACCTTATAGGGCTTGCCGTTGTCGAGGGCCTCGAGGCGCGCCAATTCGTCGATGTTCGCTTCGATGAGATCGGCAAGCCGGTTGAGCAGATTTCCGCGCTCGGCTGCCGACATCTTGTGGCGCCAGGGACCGTGCTCGAACGCGTGGCGCGCGGCGCTCACGGCCCGATCGACGTCAGCCGCGTCGGCCTCGGCGACCTGGCAGATCACTTCGCCGGTCGACGGGTTCACGGTCGGAAAAGTTTTTCCCGACGCGCTGTCCACCCACTTATTGTTGATGAGGAGTTTGGTGGGACCCACTTTCACTCGGGGTTCCAAAGTGGCTTTTGCAGTTGCCATAAGAATTGCTCCTTTTCTCCCGAATTGCGTTCCTTGGTCGAGTCCTCCGAGCCGACCACCGGAACGAGTAGATATTTTCTATTGTTGACCTCCGCATCTGCTGATGCAAGCGCAAAGTACGATTCAGCGTCGTCTCCGTAGCGCGGGCATCCTGCCCGCTGTGGCGCGGACGTCTCGTCCGCGCCCTGGGCCGAGGCGAGACGCCTCAGCGACAGAGGCCGGGACGGCCGCCCTACGTCGGGCTCACCTCGCCGTCGCCGAACTTCCCGAAAAAAGAATGGCAAGTGACAAGTGGCGAGTGACAAGAAATCGAAGTAGCGCTTGCCACTCGTCACTTCTCATCGACGGTCGTCGCCTCGACGTCCCACTCCGGACGCTGGAATTCGGGACGTGGATTCCCGCCTTCGCGGGGAATGCCGTGCTTGGAAGTGCCCTCCCTACAATACTCTTGCTTAGAGAAATCTCTTGACACTCTCAAACGTATGATTTATACAGGTGTTTGAAGTCGATGTTTGAGAGGGAATTGATGCCGGAAACCGCAGTACAGCTCGATGTTGAAACCCGCCAGCGACTCTTGAACGTGGCCGCGGAACTCTTTGCCGAGCATGGATTCAACCACGTCACGATTCGCGAGATCTGCCAGGCGGCGGGCGCGAACCTGGCGGCGGTGAATTATCACTTCCGCGACAAGCTCGGACTCTACAAGGAGGTGGTTCAAATGGCTGCTGACGCTATGAACAAGTTCAAGGCCGAGATATTGGACACCGTCGAGCCGCAGCCCCCCGAAGAGCGTCTCCGCGGCTACATTCGGCTGACGCTGCACCGCCTGCTCGATCCGCACCAGGAGTCGTGGATGGAGAAGCTGATCGCGCGCGAGACCACGGATCCGACGCCGGCCATCGACCTCATCATCGAGAAGGGCATCAAGCCCACGGTCGAGCGCAACGGACGCATGGTGGGCGAACTCCTGGGGACGACGCTGGACGACCCCCGAGTCTGGCAATGCTTCTTGAGCGTGCAGGGCCAGTGCCTGTTCTACAAGATGTCCATGCCGGTCACCCTGCGCATGGCTCCGCCGGGATTCCAGTACACGTCGGAGGTGGTCGACGCCCTCGCCGAGCACGTTTACCAATTTTCCCTAGCCGGGATTCGCGCCCTGGCCGCGCAGCCCGCCCCGCCCCAAATGGGGTGGCGATCATGACCCTGCTCGACCAAAGTGAATTTGAACGGCTCTATCGCGAGCATCATTCGCGCGTCCTGACGATCTGCTCGAGGATGCTCGGCTCGCCCGACGAGGCCGAGGACGCCGCCAATGACGTCTTCGCCCGCCTGCCGAATGCTTTGCGGACCTACGACCCGGAGCAGCCCTTCTCGCCCTGGCTCTCGCGCGTTGCGGGCAACTATTGCGTCGACTTGCTGCGACGCCGGCGCGCCGAGCGGCGTTTGGTTCAGCCGGCCGACCCCGAGGCGCCGGAGCCGCCCGCTCCCGGAGCCTCGCCGCTGCACGACCTGCTGACCCGGGAGCAGACCGAGTTCGTTCGGCAAGCCTTGGCTTCCCTGCCCGAGCGGTATCTCGTGCCCCTGGTCATGCGATATTACAGCGACCTCAGCTACGAAGAGATCGCGGACACGCTCGGAACCAGCCGCGGCCGGATCGCGGTACTCATCTTCCGCGCCAAGCAGCGTCTGCAGAAATCCCTTGCGGAAGAGCAACGAGAACAGAGGAGTGATCGTCCCGCGCGAGCAACCGGTAGACGAAGCGAACCCACGAATCCATGGATTCGACAAACTATTCATGGTCCGCTGCCGCTTTTTGGCACGCTTTGAACCAACCAGACCGCGTGACATAATCGCCTTCTGACGGTTGTAATTCGAGAAGAAGCGATTTCGTAGTACGGACTGACGGGCGAGTTCGGCCCGAAACCGGGAAGGTGATTCGAGCGTGGCGCGGCATTTGCCCCTGATCCTCAAGAATTGCTGGCGCAACAAGCGGCGCACCACGCTGACGGTGCTGAGCATGGGCGTCTCGATCTGCCTGCTTGGCATTCTGCTGGCCATCTATCACGCGCTGTTTGGCCTTCAGCCGACGGAATGGGGCGCGCTGCGCGTGGTGACCCGCAATCGCGTGTCGCTCACGCTGGAGTTGCCGCAGTATTACGGCGAAAAGATCTCACAAGTACCGGGCGTGAAGATCGTGGGAATCGAGCAGTGGTTCGGCGGCACGTATATCGACTCGCGGCCCGAACACATGTTCGCCCGCTTTGCTGCCCAGCCCGACAAACTGTTCTTGTATCGGGGCGAATTCAACATGCCGGACGATCAAAAGCAGGCGTTCCAGCAGGACCGTACGGGATTCATCGCCACCCGGGCCCTTGCGGAGAAAGAGAACTGGAAGCTGGGCGACCGGATCACGCTGGTGGGCGACATCTTTCCGGGCAACTACGAACTGACGCTGCGCGGCATCTTTGATACGCCCGACAACGGCGAATACATGTACTTCAACCGCGAGTACCTGGAGCAGAGCCTGCCTCTGACGCGGCGCGGGCAGGTAGGCACCTTCGATATCCTTGTGGATTCGAAGGACGACGTGCCCAAGGTGGAGCAGGCGATCGACGACATGTTTCACGACTCACCCGTGCAAACCAAGACCGAATCCGAGAGCGCGTTTTTCCTGAGCTTTGTAGCGTTTCTCGGCAACATCAAGCTGTTTCTGATGAGCATTTGCGCCGCGGTCACCTTCACCATCCTGCTGGTTTCGGCGAATACGATCGCGATGTCGGTGCGCGAGCGGGTGCGCGAGGTGGGCGTGCTCAAAACGCTGGGGTATACGCGCGGGGCAATTCTCGGAATCATCCTGGGCGAAGCCGCGGCGATTGCAGCGGCTGGAGGCGTGCTGGGTCTGGCGCTCGCCTCGGTGCTGGCGTTCGGCGTGCAGCACGCGCCCGGAGTCGGATTCTTCCCGCAATTCAAGAACCTGACTATCGTGCCTGCGGTCGCAGGGTTGTGCCTGGTGCTGGCGGCGCTGATCGGCCTGGTGAGCGCTTTTGTTCCGGCGTTCGGCGCGTCGCGGATTTCGATTGTGGAAGCCTTGATGAGTAGCGAATAGGGAGTAGGAGTTGACAGTCAACAGTTGACAGTCGGCAGTGGGCATGGCGACAGCCGGCCGTAGGTAATCAGAGGGAGCAAGAAGGACGAGACGTTCTGACTGTCGACTGTTGACACTTCCTGACGGCTGGATTCGACAATGGCGATACCAGTTTCATACAACCTGCGCAATCTGCTGGTCCGCAAGACGACCACCATCATGACGGCGCTCGGCATTGCGCTCACGGTGGCGGTGCTGCTGGCGATTCTGGCGCTGGTGAACGGCCTCGACTCTTCGCTGCACGCGACCGGCGATCCCTTGCACGTGCTGGTGCTGCGCAACGGGTCCACTACGGAACTGGTGAGCAATTTCACGCGCACAGGGTTCCAGGTGCTGAAGGACAAGCCGGGCATCGCGCGCGACAGCTCCGGGCAGCCGCTGGCATCGCTCGAGATGGTGACGATTATCAATCTGACCAGCGCCGCGAATCCGGACGGCCAGAACATCACGCTGCGCGGCCTTACGCCGGTCGGCATCGAGCTGCGCAACGGACTTCAAATCGAGCAAGGGCGATGGTTACAACCCGGTACCCGCGAACTGGTGGTCGGCAAGTCGATCGCGACGGGCTACCCTCAAGCGAGGCCCGGCGGCAAAATACGCATCGGCGAGCATGACTGGGAGGTGGTCGGCGTCATGGCAGAGAGCCACCGCACCACCGATAGCGAGATCTTCGCCGACCTGAACGAGCTGAGCGCCGACCAGCACCGGCCGGAGGTGCTGAGCTCGGCGCTGGTCAAGGCGACCGACCCGGTGGCGGCCGATGCGCTGATCAAGAATATCGAGAACGACCAGCAACTCAATATGAGCGCCATGTCAGAGGAGGCGTACTACGACTCGCAGACCAGCTCGGGGGCGCCGGTCGAGTTTCTGGGGATCTTTTGCTCGATTATCATGGCAGTGGGCAGCGCCTTCGCGGCCATGAACACTATGTACGCCGCCGTGGCGCGCCGCACCGCGGAGATCGGAACGCTTCGAGTGCTCGGATTCTCGCGCGCCGCCGTACTGCTGAGCTTCTTCATTGAGGCTCTGCTGCTCTCGGCCGTAGGTGGCCTGCTCGGATGCCTCCTGGCGCTGCCGCTGAACGGCGTCACCACCAGCATCGGAAACTTCTCGACATTCAGCCAGACGGCGTTCAATTTCCAAGTCACGCCGGGGATCATGCTGAAGGGCGTTATCTTCGCGCTGGTGCTGGGAGCGTTCGGCGGATTGTTCCCGTCGTTCGGCGCGGCACGGAAGGAAATTGTGGCGGCGCTGCGGCAAGCGTAATTCGAAAAGCGAAAATCGAAATTCGAAACGTGTGCCGAGTGAAAGGCGCCATGTTTTCTCGAAACAGACTGCATACTAAAGCCGAGTTTCGTTTTTCGATTTTCGAAATTTGCTTTTCGAGTTTCAGCGCGTGAAACCATATGTCCAGTGACCTCCAAGGTCTGAAAATCGATCGCACCAAGCCGGCGCGGTCGCCGTCGAAGTGGTCGACGCGCTGGATTATCGCCGGCGTGTCGATTCTGGTGGTGTTGGGCATTGTTCGCTTGCTGTACAGCGAGCTCGCGGCCGCGGCGCCTCAGGTGCAAATCATTCGCGTGACGGCGACAAGCTCCGGGTCCGCCGGCGGCGACGCGGGAACCGTGCTGAACGCCACGGGCTATATCGTGGCCCATCACGAAATCCAGGTCGCCTCCAAGGTGGTCGGCAAAGTGGCCTGGATCGGCGTCGAGAAGGGCGACTCGGTGCGTAAGGACCAGGAAATCGTCCGCCTTGAAGACACCGAGTATCGTGCGCAACTCGAGGAGGCGCAGGGAAATTTGGCCAATCTCGAAGCGCACCTCGAAGAACTACGTCACGGCTCGCGTCCCCAGGAGATCGAGCAGGCCCGCGCGAACCTCGAGCAGGCGCAGGCGGACCTCGCCAACGCCAAGCTCGTCTACGAGCGTAATCAGGCGCTGGTGAAGGACGGTGTGGTTTCGAAGCAGGACTACGACAACGCGCAGTACAACTATCAGAACCAGACCGCGCGCGTAAACTCGCTGCAGAAGGCTTACGATCTGGTCAAGCTGGGCCCGCGCGTGGAGGAGGTCCAGGCCGCTGCCGGAGCCGTCGAGCAGGCCAAGGGTGTGGTGGCCTATGATCAGGACCAGCTCGACAACACCATCATCAGGTCGCCCATCGACGGCACCATCCTCGAGCGCGCCGTCGAACAGGGCGAATTCGTGACCAACGGATTCGTGGGCGACAAGGGCGCCAAGGGCTACGTGGTGACGCTGGCGAATCTCAACGATTTGCAGGTCGAACTCGACATCGCCCAGAACGATTTCGCCAAGCTGCATTTGCACCAGAAAGGGATCGTCACCACAGACGCCTACCCGGACCGCAAGTACGACGGGGAGCTCGAAGAAATCTCGCCCAAAGCCGACCGCCAGAAGGCAACGGTGCAGGTCAAGGTGCAGGTCCTACACCCCGATTCGTATCTGCGTCCCGAGATGAACGCGAGCGTCGCCTTTGTGGCCGACACGGCACCGGATTCGGGCGCGAGCGCGCAGGCTCCGCGGCCCGTCATCAGCGTGCCCGCTTCGGCCGTGCAGAACGGCGCGGTGTTCGTCGTGCTCGACGGACGCGCCGTCAGGCGGCCGGTGAAGGTGGGCTCTACGAGCGGGCAGAACGCGCGTATCGAATCCGGCCTGATCGGCGGTGAAGATCTGGTGGTGAATCCGCCCGCCGGGTTGAAAGACGGCGAGCGAGTGCAGGTCAAAAGCTGAGAGGCGAATTCTGAAGGATGAGGTATGAAGTCTGAAGTGTGAAAGAAGACGAATAGGGTACGAGCGCCAAATCGTAATGAGGAAACTCCATACTTACTTCATACTTCAGACTTCATACTTTCAGGAGGAGGCTACTCATGAGAATTCTCCGTGCGATCCTCGGCATCGCGTCGCTCGCAGCCTTGGCGTCGCTTGCTTTCGCTGCCACCGACATCAGCGGGCAGTGGAAGGGTGCGTCGGACGAGGGTCCGGCGTTCACTTTCAACTTCAAAATGGACGGCGCCAAGCTGACCGGCAGCATGCTGAACCAGGAAGGCAAGGAACTGCCGATCGAAGAGGCCAAGCTCGACGGCGACAACATCTCGTTTTCCGTGAACTCTGAATGGCAGGGCCAGCCGATCAAACTGGTGGCGAAAGGCAAGGTGACCGCCGACGCCATCCAGCTCAACATCGGCACCGAGGGCGGCGCCTGGGGCACGGAGGTGGATCTCAAGCGTGCCCCCGCCGCCGGCAAGTAACATCAATGCAACGATGAACGATGGATAGTGAATGATGGACGGCAACGGCTCATCGTTCATCGTTCATTAATCATTCGGCGTTTCTCCGGAGCCTCTATGCCAATCGTGATCGAAGCTCGACAGCTTTCAAAGGAATACATCCGCGACGAATTTCACGTGGTCGCGCTCAAAGACGTCGACTTGGAAATCAACGAGGGCGAATTCGTGGCGCTGATGGGCCCGTCCGGATCAGGCAAGACCACGCTGCTGCACCTGATCGCAGCCATGGACTCGCCCACTACAGGCGAAATTCGCGTGCTCGGCGATGACCTCCGCGCGCTGTCGGACAGCGAAATGGCGCGCTGGCGCAACGTCAATATTGGATTTGTGTTCCAGCAGTTCAATCTGATTCCAGTGCTGACGGCGTTCGAAAACGTCGAGCTGCCGCTCAAGCTCACGCACTTGAACAAGCAGGAGCGGCGCGACCACGCCGTGACGGCGCTGAACCTCGTGGGACTGGGCGACCGGCTGGACCATTATCCGAGGCAGCTATCCGGCGGCCAGGAACAGCGCGTTGCCATCGCCCGCGCCATCGTGACCGATCCCAAGCTCATCCTGGCCGACGAGCCCACCGGCAACCTCGACGCCACCTCGGCCGAAGAAGTGCTCGACATCCTGGCGCGTCTCAACCAGGAATACAAGAAGACAATCGTCATGGTCACGCACGATCCGCACGCAGCACGCCACGCCAGCGTCGTACGCCATTTGGAGAAGGGAGAGCTGCTGCCGATTGGGGCGGAAGTCGCTTAGGAGCACTGACAAGTGACAAGTGGCGAGTGACAAGCGGCGTCACTCCCGTTTTGTTGCTTGTCACTTGCCACTCGCCACTTGTCGCTGCCTTAAACCTGGAGATTCTTCAGATACTCGTAACTGACCTTCGCGCAGTTCATGGGGTCTCCGTCATCACACTTGTCTTGTTCCACGAAGTAGTGCTTCACGCCCGCTTCGGGCGCGGCTTCGAAGATGCGTTTCCAGTCAATCACCCCGTGGCCCGCCTCGGTGAAAGCGTCGCCGCCCTTGGAAATGTCGGTTGTCGGCGTGGTGCCCGGTTTCATGTCCTTGATGTGCAGTAGCGCCACGCGGCCCGCGTAGCGTTTCATGTAATCCACCGGATCCTTCCCTGCCCTAGCCGCCCAGTAGCAGTCCAGCTCCAGCTTCACGAGATTGGGATCGGTGTTCGCCATCAATTCGTCGAGCGCCGGCTTGTCGTCAAACGTCTTGAAATCGAGATTGTGATTGTGATACCCGAACGTCATGCCGGCCGCGTGGCACTTTTCGCCGGTCTGGTTGAACACCTCGGCCATCCACTTGTAGTCGTCCTCGTCGAAGCTGGGGATAAACGGGTGTCCCGCCATGCGGACCATCGACTGCGGTGCGCCCGGTCGATGCGCGGGAAAGGCGCAGACCATATACTGCAGGCCGGCCTCGCGGAACTTGTCGATCAGCGGCGCCGTGTCGCTCTTCAGGTCCTCGGCGCTGCAATGTCCGGCGGGCGCTTTCATTCCGGTGGCGTCCACCATCTGCTTCAACTCGGCCGGACTGTTTTTGCCGAAGCTGAAGAGTTCCACTTCGCCGTAGCCGATGGCGGCCACCTGCTCGAGCGTGCCCTTGGGATCCTTCAGGAACTCCTGGCGTACGGTGTAAAGTTCCAGACCGATCGGCATTCCAAGCGGATTGCCCCACAGCCGCAGTGCGCGTCCTCCGGCTGCGGCCAACGCCGCCGCCGCGGCCGCGCCGCGTAAGAAATCCCTGCGATTAACAAGGTTCATAAGTGCCCTCCTCGACAAGTTCGGAATACAAAAATCACGACCGCACGATGTTACCACGTTCGGTATTCCAAGGCACTTTCAGGTGAAGACATCGCGTTTTTGCGGGTCCGGAATGCACGCGTGCTAGGATGATGAGGCGCATGCAGAATCAACCCAATCCACTCAAGCCGCCGAAGCAAGGTTCAGCCAGGGCGCTTCGAAACAGGGCGGCGCAAAGCGACGCGCCCGTAGAACCGCCAGAACTGCTGGACCTGCGATTCATGCGCGCGGCTCTGCGCGAAGCCACGCGCGCGGAGGCAGAGGGCGAGGTGCCGGTCGGAGCCGTGGCGGTATACGACGGGCGCGTGGTCGCTCGCGCTCACAACCGTCCCATCCGGCTGAGCGATCCAACGGCGCACGCGGAGATCCTCGCCTTGCGGCGCGCCGCCCGCAAGCTCGGGAACTATCGCCTGGCGGGCTGCAGCCTCTATGCTACAATTGAGCCCTGCGCGATGTGCGCAAGCGCCATGATCCATGCGCGAATCGAGCGCCTGGTCTTCGGCGCGCACGACGCTAAAGCCGGCGCGGCCGGGTCCGTTCTTCAGGTGCTGAACCACCCCAAACTCAATCATCGGGTGGAAGTCGTCGGCGGATTCATGGCGCAGGAGTGCAGTGAACTGTTGCGCTCCTTTTTCCAGCAGCGAAGGACTGCGAAGGACTAAGAAATCGACTCATTGAAGCAGTGGCGCATTGAATCAATTTCGAATTTCGCGGAGAGGTACCGAAGTGGTCATAACGGGGGCGCCTCGAAAGCGTCTTGCCTGCCAAAAGCGGGCACGTGGGTTCGAATCCCACCCTCTCCGCCATATCTAAGTGTTTTAGTTTCATTGTGTTAGGTCAACTTCTGACAGAACCCGCGTGGCCTTTGACAATAATCTAACATAATCAATAGTTTGACGACACGCAGGCGCTCGCCGTGGGCGATGATGTTTGTTTGCCCGTCTGAAGCCGACTGCATTTCGTACAGACCGAGCCGTGGAG
>JASHPE010000271.1 GCA_030038235.1 Terriglobia bacterium | reverse complement strand
CAATACCTACGGGCGAAGTCAAGAAGTCCGAATGCAGAGTAATACCGTTTCCTGCGAGGGGAAAACGTAGGCTTAGTCGCCGATGTCGTAAGGGATTCGTTAAGCGGCAGAGAACTGCATAAGCTGGAGGACTGATTCAATGGCAGAAGCCGAAGAAAAAATCGAGGATCGCTCTCTTTTTACCCGGCACGAAAATTTTGAGTCATGGTACACAAATAACATCCAGTTTTACCCTACAGATTGGGATTTGAAGCTGATTTTCGGGGAACTTGATTGGCCTCCCGAGGCAAAGGGCAACCTCATCGTTCAGCAGCATACTGGCATGTCTATGTCGTGGAGGCAAGCCAAAATCCTTCACTACTTCCTAGCCTTGCAGATTGAGTTTCACGAAATGCAGTCGGGAAAGATTGAGATACCTGCTGGAATCATGCCCCCGGAGCCCGAGCCACCATCAGCCGAGCTTGCCAGCAACTCTGAAGCGGTCCGTTTCTACGAATTCGCCAAGAAGGCCAGAGAAAACCTCGTGGCTTCCAGCACGCGGTAGGCCGCGACAATAAACCAACTTTCGATCACCAACACAGAATTAGAGCACTACCAATCTGCCGGTAGTGTCTCACTGAGACACTACCAATTTGCCGGGTAGTTCGCTGATTTGAGGACCTTGCGGCGGGCCAGTCCTAAATCGAATCGCACTCGGAGTGCGACAGCACACCCTCCATCAGCAAGGTCGCGATCAGATCAGACGGCGCGTCCGCGATTGCCAGGGTGGTCCACACTGCAGCCTCGGCCTCCGTGGCCATCCGAAACAGATTTTGTATTCCAGGGGCGAAAAGCACGGGGTGGCCAGGTGGCCCAACAGGTGGGAGCTTACCGCCATTCAACGGCATCATGATCGCGTCGGGATGAGCATGAAACCAGACCAATGAAGCGTGACCGCCGCGACGCACAGACCCGGCTCCGACCGGCTGTCCTGGCGGCACGAAGGTCAAGCTACCGCGCCGCGCCCGGGCCAGAGCCTGGCTCATCCGGCAAACTGTCAGCGCATGCGACGGGTCCGGCAGGCGTGGCGCGAGAAACGCCAGAAACCTCTCGCTCTCCGTCGCTTGGAACCATGCCAGGCCGCCGCCCTGATCCACATATTCTTTGACGAGGCGCTGCCGATCATCATCAGGCATGAACTTGAGAACTGCGCGTGCCGCTATGATACTGCGGCCCTCGCACCACGAGCGTCTGACGGTCATGGTGAAACGAAAGCCCGGCGAATGGGGATCGAGGGGACCCGTGTCCTCGCCTAGCAAAGCGCGGCCCAGACCAGATTGGAAGGCTGCGAGCGATTCGATCATGCCACGGCCCCCGCCACGCGATGATAACGCCGCCAGATGGCGCGTGCCCGTTCCAGCTCCTGAGCAATTCCATCCGCGCCCAGTCGTTCCAAGTACTCGTCGAGAATTTCAAACACGACCGCGGGGATGGCCGGCGCACGCGACAGCGTCTGTTCCAGAAGATCCCAGACCGCCTCCGGCACACGTCCGTCGTGCGCGTCCATGTAAAACCCGTCGCGCCACGATCCGCCGGCTACATGAATTTCGCCCACGCGGTCCAGGCTCACCCTGCCCAGCGCTGCCACGGGATCGAATTGGAAATTGAGGCCATTGCAATAGAGGTTGTGCAGATCGAGCAACTGGCCGCATCCCGACAGCACGATGATCCGCTCCATCAAACCGAATTCGTCGCCGATCTCCGGATCCGCGGGTAAATCCGGCAGGTAGTGGGCGGGATTTTCCAACAGGAAGGGGACGCCATACCGGCGCTGGATAAGCGCTGCCCGTCCGGCGACGAGTTCGGCGGCCTCGATGGTTGGCGGCAGGGGAAACGGAATGCCGGTTTCCGTACTTTCCCCTTGCGCGTTCAATGTTGCCTGGAATTGAAGATGCTCGCTATACCAATCGAACGGCCACTCTTTCCGGAGACGGTCCATCATCTTCAGACAGGGCTCATACATGCCATGCGCCGAGCCGATCGAGAGCGACACGCTATGCATGGCGACAGGCAAACTCCCGCATCGGCGTCGCGCGGCATCGAAGGCCTTGCGTTCGGGCAAAAGCTGGACGCAGCCTTCGATGTTCTCCGCGCGATGATAAACTTCAGGCGTGATCTCGACAAACTCGAGCAGATCCGGCGTGTAGAGCGCATCCGGCAACGCGAGATGGCAGCCGAAACCCACGCCCCGAGGCTCCGGCATGGCCGGAGCCCTCAGCGTATGCGGGTCAAAGGGCGTCAAAGGGGCCAATCACACCTTGGTGTTTTTCACCGAAATCACGCCATGCTTCTTGAGTTCGACGCTCGGCGCTGAACCTCCTGCCAGGTTCGGAACCTCGCCCAAGGCAAACGAAAAATACGCCATGATGCCGCATTCGATAGCGCCATTCGCTCGCAGTAGCTCGTCGACAAGCTCATGAACCTTCTCGCGTGTCTGATGCTTTGTATCAATGGTGACTTCCGCCTTAGCGGCATGTAGAACTTCACAACCCATTTTTTCCTCCTGCCCTTGCGCAAGCACTATCGCGCCGGATGTCCTGCCCTCGGGGATTGTGTGCCGCAATCCCGGTCAGAATTTCCGGTTTAGCTGCCAAAGGCCTCACAGCCGTATAACCAAGATTCCCATCTTCAATCCAAAGCCGCACCGAACACCAGAAGACCGGTTCTTGACCTGTCTGTTCTGGAATCGAACCCGTTGAATTTTCCGGGAATTTCACGGATGGTTGCGGCGGCGAAGTCGGGAAGGTCACGGGCAACGGGACCGTCGATCAGCCCAATGGTGATCTCCGGCCGGCCCTGGCCGCGCTTCATCAATTCCGGGAGTCGAACCAAGTCGAGGGCGTTCATAGTGCACCTGCGACGGACCAATCCCTGACAGGGAGCCACCGCACAAAGATGCCGCAGAGTTTAGTCCCGCAACCGGAGCGAAGTCAACCAGAATTTCAATAAGTTGTTTGACTACAGGAGAACGCCAACGAGGCGCGCACCGGCAGGTGAGAGGCACAGCTCAGAATACATCCATCTTCATTCACAATTTGCCGGACAGCCGATCGGCGAAAAACAACATGGGGGTGGAGCAGAGGTTAAACTGCGGTGCCCGATTCTCAATTCACGCGCGCCCCGACCAGCGGTTCCACCTCTGGTGTCCGTTTCGCACTTGAATGCGGATTTTGCACGTAGAGCCGATAGAATCTTCCGGCCACCTCGAGGTTGGTGATCGACGCTTCGGTCTCGACTCGCGTCCGATCGGTCCGGCGCAATTCGAGATCTCCGGACCAGTTCTGATTCGGACCGAGGCGATCGAGCACGTCCTCGAGCGCGGGCTCGAAATCGGTGGGGCCGATCAAGCTGGTGACGTTCTTGCCCAACAGTTCTCCGGGCTGGTACCCAAGGGCCACGTCCTGGGCCGGGTTGGAATAAAGGATCACGCCACCCTTGGTCGTCAGGCAGACCGGCAGAGGAAGCTCCTGAAGGATCCGAGTGTGAACCCGCCGCTCAATGCCCGTCCAGGTTCGGGCTTTCTCATCATGAAACAGCAGCATGGCTGCCGCACCGACCAGCCAGACCGAGAGGAAGCCGCCGTACAGGATGCTTGCTCCTGCGATGCGCAGGTTTTGTGTGGCACCAGCTCCCTGCCGCTGCAACGCAACCTGATAGGAAGTTCGCAGCGGGGACAGGGCCTCGGCGATTCCGTCGCGCAGCCGGTGGTCCTCCGCTTCTGCCGCGTGCAGCCGCGACGCTAGCGTTCCCTCGTTCCTAAGCGTCGCAACGGATTCGATCAGCGCGGATCTTCGTGCGGCGAGGGAATTGAGGACCCGCACCTGCGCTTGAACGGAGGGCTCATTGGCCGTCAGTTGAGCGAGGCGCTGCAACGCTTCGGAAAGCTGCTCGTTACCCACCGGGCCCGCCGGGTTGTCGGAGACATCGACCGGCCCGCCCGCGTTCAAATCGGGCTCTTTCAGAAGCGTGGTTGCAAGATCGCAGTTGTGAAGCACCTCGGCTGCCGCAGACATCCGCGATTCCTCGGTTGCCACTCGCAGGTAAGTGGCGCGCTGAAACAACACCACGCCGATGATGGCGGGCACCGCAAACACATAGATCATCGCGATCTTTCTGCCCATTGCCATGAGTACCTCCGCAGCTGCTTTATTGGAAAAAACCAGATTGAAAGTAGCGTGGGGGAAATGGGATGACAGTGACGGCGGTCACCGGCGGGCAGCGCAGACCTCCGTCGGGTGTTGAGCAGGTTCTCTGAATCAGGATGCCAGCCGCTACTCGTACCGCAGCGCTTCCATGGGATCAGCTTTCGCCGCCCAGCGCGCGGGTACGTAAGCCGCAACCGCGGCGGTCAGCCCGAGCAGCAGCGTCAGGCCGGCGAGCACCGGCCAGTCCATGCGCACCACGTTGAACAGCACGCTCGAGATCAGGCGGCTGAGCGCGATGGCCACCGGAACGCCGACGGCGAGCCCGATCCCGCCCAGTCTGAGCGCGTATCCAATCACCATGCGCAGCATGTCGCCGCGTTGCGCGCCGAGCGCCATCCGCACACCGATCTCATGGGTGCGCTGGCGCACCGTGTAGGCCATCACGGCGAAGATGCCGGCAGCGGCTAGAACGAGAGCGACGACAGCGAACACCACCATGAACCCCGCGGCAAACTCCACACCGCTGTCATTGTCGGATATAAGCTGTTCGAGCGCGCGGACGTCGTAGGGGGGCTGGTCCGGATCGAGACCTGCGACCGCGGCGCGCGCCGCGGCCGCCAAAGCCAGAGGATCGCCCGCGGTGCGAATCGCCAGGGCTGATGAGGCTCGCGGCGACTGGACGAACGGCACGTAGCTGGTGGGCGCGGGCGCGGTATCCCATGACGACATCTTGATGTCGCCGGCCACGCCCACCACCGTCCGCCAAGGCTGCTTCTCGTTCCCCAACCGGATGCGCTTGCCGACGGCATCCTGGTTCGGCCAGATGCGCCGTGCCAGCAGATTGCTGACCACGGCGACGGGCGCGGAGTCAGCACCATCCTGCGCGGTGAAGAATCGGCCCGCCAGGAGTGGAATGCGCAAGGTTTGCAGATAGTCCGGCGTCACGGTTTGCGACACGGCGGTGCGCAACTCGCCCGGCGCCGCCGGAGGCTGATCCTCCCCGCGATAAGTCGTCAAGTCCCAACTCCAGGACCCTGGCATACTCGCCGCCACCACTGCCGACTGCGCTCCGGGCAACGCCTGCAGTCTCGAAACCAGTTGATCGTAGTATTCCCGGATGCCCGCGGCGTCACGGTATTTCGATTCCGCCAGCGCCACGTGGCAGGTCAGAACATGGTAGCGATCGAAGCCCAGGTCGGAGTTCAGCAGCCGGCGAAAACCCTTGGCCATCAGTCCGGCGCCGACCAGCAATACTAGCGCGAGCGCCACTTCCGAACCCACCAGCAGCGAACGCAACCGGCTCTGGCCGCGACTGGCGGTCCCGCTGCGTCCGCCCTCTTTCAGCAGATTATTGACGTCCGAACGTGAGGCCTGCAGTGCAGGAACAATCGCGGCCAGAATCCCGGCGGCGACTCCCACGGCCAGCGTGAACAACAGAACCCGCGAGTTCAGGCCAATATGCTTCAGACCCGGAACATGCTGCCGGATGAAAGGCGGGAGGGTGTTCTCGGTGATCCGCTCAGACCAGAGGCCCAGCAGCAGACTGCCCGCGGCTCCGAGCATGGAAACGATCACGCCTTCCACCAGGAATTGCCGCACGATTCGCCAGCGGCTGGCGCCCATGGCGATCCGCAGCGCTACCTCCTTCTGACGTGCTGTGGCGCGGGCGAGGTTCAGATTGGCGACATTCGCGCAGGCCAGCAAGAGCACAAAGAGGGCCGCGCCCATCAAGGTCATCAGAAACTGGCTTGTGCCGAACTGCATGTCTTCAACCAGGCCGCGGACGCGCACCCCGTGATTCGCATTGGTGGCCGGAAATTGCCGACCGAGCTGGCTCGCGAACGTGTTGAGATCGGCTTCCGCCTCTGCCTTGGAGACGCCCGCCCGCAACCGTCCGATTACCGCAAGATAATGGCCGCTGCGATCGGCTTCGGGCGCTCCCGTCAGGTCCAGCGGCGCCCATAAATCAGCGCCCACGGGAAAGTCGAAATCCGACGGCATCACACCGATGACGCTCGCCTTGGCGCCGTTCAAGAGCAGGCTGCGTCCCACGACGTTCGAATCGCCGCCCAGACGCCGCTGCCAGAATCGATAGCTCAGCACGATCACGGAATTGCGGCCGGGAGTGAAATCGCCCGGCGCAATCGAGCGTCCACGCTCGGGGGGGATGCCGAGCAGAGGGAAGAAGTCCGACGTGACCTGCGCCCCCTCGACTCTTTCGGCGAGGCCTGAGCCCGTCAGGTTGACGTCCCAGTCTTGCAATGCCGCCAGCATGTCAAACGCGCGTGCCCGCTGGTTCCAGTTTCGCCAGTCGAGGAAGTTGGCTGGCGCCGGCCCGATGTGGTGCTCGTTCTGCTTGGGCGCCGTCTCCCAGATATCCACGGCGCGGTCGAGGTCCTTGAAAGCGAATGGCCGCAGCAGGCAGGCTTCGACGCTGCTGAACATCACCGTGTTGGCGCCGATGCCCAAGGCGAGCGCGATTACCGCCACCGCCGTCAAACCTGGATTCTTGCCGAGTGCCCGCAGGCCAAAGCGGATATCTTGAAGGAAAGCGTGCATGAGCTACCTCCGGCCGGGGTTTTCCTCGATCTTAGACTATAGCTGTTTGGCGCGCTCTGTCGCCTCGAACGCGCCCGTTGGTGATACGGTCCATTGCCTCGATTCGTTACGGCTTCCGCGTTGCCGTCCATCTCCCATCGGCCCGGCCGGTCACTTTCATGCGCCCGCCCGCCGAATCGCCATCGATCCAACCGGCAAGCTTCGCGATGGCGTCGGTCCCCACATCACCTGGCGCCCCGCTGCGCCACTCCGCGTTGAAGTTGAGCTCCACGTAGCCATTGCGCCAGGTCCCGGTCACGGGACGAGTGTTACCGAGACCGCCGGACCAGGTTCCCGTCACTTTGCTGCCATCGCGTTGGAGTTGCAGAGTGCCGTCGTAGGTTCCCGCGTCGCTCGAAAACCTCACCTGCCACGTGCCGCTCGAATCCGAGCCATTCTTCACGGGCAGCGGCGTCGAATTCGTGATGCGGAAGTTCGAGAAATATGCCTCCTCGCCTTGATAACCCCACAGCGCGACGCCGCCTCGCAAATCCTGGCCCAGTAAGGCGTCTACCACGAGGCTCGGGTCTTCGCATCCGTTCAAATAGAGTTTGGCGGACCGGCCCTTGACCTCGACCCTGACTTTCGTCCAGGTTTCCATCTGCAACTCCGCGTGAGACTCGTAAACCCACGGCCACTCGTAGCGCAGGTTGTACCAGTCGAAGTCGGGCGGGGAGGCGTATTGCACTGAATGGTTCCGCATCGCCTGGTTATCCGAGTGTGAGTTCCCCGGTCGCAGGTAGAAAAGTTCGTAGCGCGAGGCGTCCGGCTGCGTCCGGAAGGCGATGCCGACAAAGCCCGGCATCCTCACGCCCGGCGGTGTGGTGATCTTCAGGGCGATGTCGCCCTCGATGGTTCCATCCTGAAAATCTGAACCCCGCAAGAGCGCGAAGCCGTCCTTTTCCGTGTCGTTCGTGACACGCACAGCCTTACGCCCCTTGTATTCAACGGCATCGGCCTTCACGTTGACCAGGACCAGATCCTTGGTGTCGCTCAAC
>JASHPE010000270.1 GCA_030038235.1 Terriglobia bacterium | reverse complement strand
GCCGGGCCTGCGCGGGAGAAGGATATTACAAACTCGTCCCGGCGAGCGGGAGCAAACCCCAATGAGGGCCTGACCCCTGACTCCTAGCCCCTGATCCCTGACCCCCAAGCCGGCTTACCGCTTACAATGTGACTGATGGACTTCGAAACCCCGCAACCCACGACCGTGTCGCAACTGCCGCCCCGGGAGCCGGAGGTCCGGTTTCGGAATCGCGGGCCCCGTCCCATCCCCATCGCCACGTTGGTTATCGTTGCGCTGTGCGTGATCGTGTTCGTCCTGCAAACTCTCGCCGGCGGCTCCAAGAATACCGACGTGCTGCTCGACTTCGGCGCGTCCTACAGGCCTTACTTCGAGCAGGGTCAGTACTGGCGCGCGGTGATGCCGCTGTTCCTGCACATTGGGCTCTGGCACCTCGCCGTGAACATGTTCACGCTGCTCATGATCGGACCGATCCTCGAGCGCATGTACGGTTATGGGCGCTATGCCGTGATTTATCTCGGCGCGGGAATCGCGGGAGCGCTGCTTTCGATGTTTCACGGTCATGTGGTCGCTGCCGGCGCTTCAGGCGCGATCTTTGGAGTGGCGGGCGCCATCCTGGTGGGCGGGTGGGCGCATCGCGATGCGCTGCCGCATGAACTGGCGCGCATCTTCCGGCGCGGGCTTTTCACCCTGATTCTGCTGATCTTCATCGTGATTCAGCTTGCGGCCGGACACCTGGTTTCGAACATCGACAACTGGGGACACCTGGGCGGATTGCTCGGCGGCGCGCTATTCGCCTTTCTGATCCCGCCGACGCGGCGCGTTGAGCTCGTGAATCCGCCCGCAGTTTCAGAACCTGTGGGGCACAGCACAACTTGGGAGGCTGTGTCGCACTCCTTCCAGTTCATCGTCCTTGTACCGATTGCGGTGGTGGCCATATCGATGGCGGCGGCGGGCAGGCATTTTGAAGTGGCCTCGCAAATCAGCCGGCTGCTCGCCGCGGGGCAGCGTCTCGAAGTCGCTCATCAGCCTGGCCAGGCCTTCGACCGCTATCAGCGCGCGCAGCAGCTCGACTCTCACGATGAGCGTCCCGCATTGGCGCTCGGCCAGCTTGAATTGCGCCAGCACGACGCATCGCGCGCCATCACCGAGTTCCAGCAGGCCCTCAGGATCGATCCTGAATCGCCGATCGCGCGCTACGGGCTCGCCGCAGCCTACCAGGCCAGCGGCAACACCGCCGCGGCCGAGAAAGCGTTCGAAGCTCTGGCCGCCGAAGAACCCGGAGCGCCCGACGTGCAGGAGGCGGCCGCGGACCTCCTATCCGAGCAGAAGCTGTACGCGCAGGCGATCCAGCGTTATCAGGCCGTGCTGCGGCTCAGCCCGAACGCGCCCGTCGCTCACAACAACCTGGCCTGGCTCTACGCTACCGCTGAGGATCCGAAATTCCGCGATCCCGCCGCCGCGCTCGATCATGCCCGCAAAGCGGTGGCGCTCTCCAACTGGCGGGTGCCCAATTACATTGATACGCTCGCCGAATCGCTTTACGTCAACCGGCAGTACGCCCAAGCCGTGAAAGTCGAGACGCGGGCGCTTGCACTCGATCCGAACAATCGCGAGTTCCAGGAGCACTTGGCGCGTTACCGGAGCGCGACCGCAGGGAGCTGAGATTCATCCCCGATACTCATGAAGGCCGACGCGCTGCTCGGCATTGATCGCGTCGGGCGCGCCTTCGTCACTCCTCACGGTCCTCTACGAGGACTTTCGGGCACGGTGCCGCGCTAACAAGGAAAGGCAGATTAGGCCCGATCCGAGAAGCAGCAGCGCGCTCGGCTCCGGTGTCGGTTGAGAGATAAACTCCTGCGAAGAGTCCGTCGGAGAGGGAGTCCAGATTACCCAGTTTGAATATTCGCCCGGACTGTAGTTCATGGCGAGGGCGCCGTTGTCAAAAGCCAGAGACGCGGCATCGTAGCCGCTGCTGGCCCTGGCGTTCGCCGAGAAGATGCCCCAAATGGCAAAGCTGAGATCGTCGATCTGCTGCGGATTCGATGCCGGCGTGTTCGCCATCAACTGCCCGAGATAAATCGCCGCCTGGTAGTCCAGCAGATAGTTGCCGCTCAACGCCTCCGGGTCGTCCAAACCATTGAACTTGAGTTGGGCCAGATCCTTCAGGCTATAAGCATTCGCCGTCCAACTCTCGCCGATATACGTATTCGTGTCAAAATCGTCGCAGAAGGCAGCAAACGGCTTGCCGTTATCGGTCAGAAAATAAAGTCCGGTGTAGTCGCCGGCGGCGCTCGTGCCGCTAACGCCGGTAAGCTGGATCGTGTCCGCAAAGCTCGTCGCCGAAAGAGTCAGCAGAGCCACTAAACACAGGCTGAGACTTGCGGCGACCCCCATGTGATTCTTCATAGCTTTCCTCCCGGTTCTCCCGACTCGTCCGCCTACAGTCGCATCAGCGGTTTGCGGAGAACACGTCATGGTCGAATCTTCCGCCGCTCGGGCCAGGCAGGAATCGGGGAAAGGGGCGAATTTACAAACAATTTGGGAGGATGGAGGCCACAGGCATGTCCCCCGGAGGAACACTTCCAGAAGGTTGAAATGAAGCACGGGCTACTCCACCTTAGGGATTAGTCCGCCCCGCAGCTCTCCAGTTTGCTGTAGCGCTGGTCTCCTCACCGGCCATTTTTCAAATCGAGCACGCCGGTGGGGACGCCGGCGCTACAGCACGGTGGTGCGCCGGCTGACAGAACTTTAGGGAAGCACGCTGGGCAGCGTATCGAAGGCGATTGGAAGGCCCGCGAGGCTTTTTCAACCAACTTCAGTGAATGGTGGACTCGGGTCTGGCCGGAGCCGTGGATGGGGGCTCGATTCCTGGCGACCGGCCCTGAAGGTGCTCAAAATACCGTAGCGCTGCCTCCACCCGGGTGTTGACCCGCAGTTTGCGATAGATGGCCGCCAGATGGCTCTTGACCGTACTCTCGGACACGCTGAGCTGGCTGCCAATCTCCTTGCTTCGGGCGCCGCTGGCAAGGAGCGTCAGAATCTCCCACTCGCGAGGCGTCAGGTCTTCGCTATCCTCGCTATCGTGCGCCTGCAGCACCTTGCCAAGCAACCGGCTCGCGAGGCTTCGGCTTACCCAGAACTCGCCTCGGGCCAGCACGTCCAGAGCCTTCTCAATCATCTGCAAGTCAGCGCTTGCCGGCACCGCACCCCAGGCTCCGGCCCTCATGGCCTGAAATTGGAATTCCTCATCGAGATGATCACACAGAAGAAGCACCTTGAGCGAAGGCAGCAGCTTGGCGAGCTCCACGATGTCCACCAGGATTTCGGTCTGATCGCGCGCGCTGAGGAGCATCACATCCGGATTCGCCTTGCGGATTGTCTCGAGGCTGGGATGGACGCTTGCCACGCTAAGCACGATGCGATGCTTCTTTGTGGTGGCAAACAGAGACGAAAGCGCCTGCCGGACCAGGGCCCGCCGGTCTACGATTCCGAGATTCATTGAACGATCATCCTTTGCCCTGAAATCGGCCGTGGGCCTCCCGTGTTTGGACGCGGTTCAGAAACAACCCTTGAATTTCCAGCTTACAAACCAGAGTGCTCATTGCGGGCGCATGGAGTCAAGACACTAAATCTGCTGATAACCTGCAGTCCACCGTTGGCTTTCTTATTATCAGGAAAGGGCCTGACCCCCGCGCTCAAGCTGTCTTTCGCCAGCCTCCTGCGCCCTCCAAGATCGACTATCGGCAGTTCCTGACTTCTGGGTGAGCGCCGTTTCCACGCATTTGCGGAGTGAGGCGCAGTTTGACGTGGCACGGACGTCCTGCCCCTGAATAGCCACGGCCAAGATGGCCCGCGGCGCGCGACAACGTAACCAGTCTGTTTAATGGCAAATCGAGTCTAAGGGATTGTTCTCTTCAAATTAAGGCTTTCCCCGTATTTCCGCGCCCTGCGGCGTCTCCGATTATTGCGACAGGGGTCAGGATGTAAGGCGGCTGCTTGCAAGAGCACGACATCATAGCCTCGGTCGAGTCTCTGGAAGCCCAATTGGATCGGGCAAAGGAGTCTTTAATAGACGGCGATTGGGACCGCCTGGAGCAACTCGCCGGCGGCATGAGGCGCACAGCTGCATATCTCGCTTCGGCGGTCTCAATCGCGAAGGCCGCGAGTCTAGCCGGCGCGACGGACGTCCGTTTTTCTGAACCAGCCCAGGCCAAAGCCGCAAGTTCATCAGCCAGCTAAACTCAGCGATATAAGTATTTGCGCATATTCGAGACTGATATTCTCCATCGGCGCGAGAAATCAAGAGGGTCCAAGGCAGTAGGCAGTCTGAGCCAGGCTGGAACGATGACGCAACAACGGGTCGGAGGAGCGATATGACGACTCTCGACGCGCTGATGAAACGCAACCGAGACTTCGCCGCTGAGCAATCTGCTGCGGGCTTACTCATGGCCTCGCTCCCGCGTGCGCTGCCCAACGTAAAGGCGTTAATTATCAGCTGTGCTGATATGCGTGTCGATCCGGCTCATGTGTTGGGTGTCAAGCTTGGCGAGGCCGTCGTGTTCCGCAACATCGGCGGCCGCGTTACTCCCGGAACGCTGGAGATGCTGGGTCTGCTCGGCAGGATAACTCAGGTTGCAGGAGAGAGTCCTCGGGCCGGGGGCGATTTTTGCCTCATTGTGCTTCATCACACCGACTGCGGGATCACTCGTCTTACAGGAGACCCGGAGATGCTGACCGACTACTTTGAAATCAGCAAAGAGGAACTCCAGGCCAAGGCGGTCCCGGACCCCCGGGCTGCGGTTGCCGTCGATGTCGCCGCTCTCAGGGCGACTCCCGCCCTTCCGGGTGAGTGGCTTGTTTCTGGGCTTGTCTACGACGTCGCAACGGGATTGGTTGACATCATCGTGCCGCCTGCGCCGGTCCGTGTCGCCGACACTCGCCAATGAACTCTGAAGAGTCGTTCAATTCTTCGGGAAAGAAAGCTTAATCTCCGATGGGTATTCCGGCTGCGTCTCCGGCTTGCAGGGCGAATTCGTCTTGGCTCCCGCTGAACTGTCGGCAGGTGAAGATGTGCACGGCGCCGTTGCGGCAGCTTCCTTCTCGACGGGCTTGGCATCGCTGCGGCCGAAGCTGAGACGGAGCGCGCGTGTGGATTCGGCGGCTCTTACTTCCGCCGGGACGGGCCGAACTCCCAAGACCCGCCCTTCACGGCGGGCGGCTGCACGCCGGCGCTCCACAGGCGTTGAGGACTGCTCCGCAACGCGTCCGGCGGCTTGCCGTGTGGCCTTGTTCACGGCCGAGCCCAGCGCCGTGCCGCCGTTGGCTGACGCCGTCGCCGCGCCGGCCGTCGTCATCGAGTATTCCGCCGCAGCCTGACCGAGTCCATTGGCCGCGAACACACCGAAACAAAGAGTTAAAGCTGCCGCAAAGAGAATCTGCTTTTTCACGATTTCCCCCTAACTGCATTCCAGCTTTAGCCTAGACGCAACGGTCCTGAGAGTCAAGCTGCGCAGCGGCAGGCCGGCCGGCAAACACCGGGTTCGCGTTATCTCCGCTGCTGTTACGACAGGAAGCCTATCAATTCTTCGTGGGTAAAGCCAGCTTCTCGCAACAAAGCGGAAAGGGTTCCCTTGGGCATGTCTCGATTGTGGCGCGGCACCACGGCGCGGCGCCGCGACGCCGGGTTATAGAGCACAAAATGACTGCCCGAAAAGTGATCGAGGAGGAAACCAATTCTGCTCGAGGAATCTGATGACGACGCGCGGTCTAACGGCCGGCAGTTTGGGCATATTCGAGGTCCAGGGAGGTCACGAGAGACTCCGCGTCGCTGGGGATGGGCTCCCCGTGTTTCCTCAGACTCTCGATATAGCCGGCTACGGCGTCCCTGGCCATTTCGCGAGCCTCGGCCAGAGTGCGGCCGTAAGTGATGCACCCCGGCAGCGCGGGCACCAGGGCCGTGAATCCGCCTTCGGGTTCGGGCCGGAGAATGACATTGAAATGGTAATGACTCTTCGTCACGAGGGTTACTCTAGCGCACGATCGGGGGCGGGTCAAGTTCGAGGGAGGGCCGACCGCCCAAGACGGGAAGACTTACTGCGCATGAGCGGCGATGCTGCAAATCTCTAGGCTAGAGAGCACAAATGAAATAGCTTGACATTTGCCTAGCCATGTGCTACCCTTGCTGAGTCCAAATTGTCTTCACACCCCGGTTGAGGCGTCCGAGGAGATGCGCCAGGTGAGCGCCTCCAAAGCCACCAAACCCATTGGGATTAAAGGCAATGATCTCAGTATGATAGCTCACAACGTGCGCGCTCCAAACCCACTTCGCTTAAGTCATTTGGCTTCAGTGGCTTATCTCACGAAAATGGCCTGTTTTTCGACAAAGGATAGTGGTTCGCACGCCCGTCGCGTCCGCCGCTCAGTAAATTGCCTTGCCATGCTCTTGCGGCCACTGCGAAAGGCCTCGGAACAGAGCCGGAATGTCCTTTATAATGATCACAAAGTGCTCGAGGATGGGTGGAGTCGGCAGAAAACTACGGCCTTGAACGAGGGATCCGACCGGGCAAAGCGCCTCGGCGGCACGAGGATTCCCGGCCCGAGATCGGGTTCGCGAGGGCACGGCACTGGAACGAAGCCGGAAAGTCCTTTGTTTTCTCAAAGTAACGAGCTTTGGGCTATCAACCCGATGCAGATTGGCCCCCGGGGAAGTGACGTGCCTCGACAGACGCGCCTCGAAAAAGGGATTTCAGACGATAGCCGAAGGCGATCTGGATTTGTTAAGCTACGATGTTCAAGCGTTCGCAATTTCCGATGTACGGGCGGCTCTTGTGGCCGCCCAACAATGACGCGCGCAAGGGACGCGCTGTATAGGGCGGCCACAAGGGCCGCCCGTAAATCGGAAATGAGGACACTGCCTATACACGGCGAACCGGAGGCATTGTGGGCTATCGTGATTTGACGCGTCGCAGATTCCTGCAGCGTACGGCTGCCGTGGCCGGCGCGGGAATGGCGGCGCGTTCGTTTCTACTGGAAGGCGGACCTTTGGCTGCGTCCGTACTCCCGGTCGCCGCCCAGGCAGGTTCAGCGCCAGGCGCGGCGCCGAGCGACACCGTGCGCTTCGGAATGGTCGGCATCGGGATGCGCGGTGCAGGCCTGCTCGAGACGTCGATCTCGCTGCCCGGCGTGCAGTGTGCCGCCGCTTGCGACCTTTACGAAGGCCGCAGAACGCTGGCGCGCCAAATCCTCGCCAAGGACACCGTGCCCATCACGGCGCGATACCAGGAATTGCTCGACAATAAAGAGATCGACTGCATCGTGGCGGCGGTGCCCGATCACTGGCACAAGAACATCATCGTGGACGCCTGCGCGGCCGGCAAGGACATCTACTGCGAAAAGCCCATGACCCACACCGTGGGCGAGGGTTTCGAGATCATCACCGCCGCCGGACGCTTCAACCGCATTGTACAGGTTGGCAGCCAGGAGCCTAGCTCAGTAGTCTATGCGAAAGCCAAGGAACTGCTGGCCTCGGGCGCCATCGGCAAGCTGACTCTCGTTGAAGCCACTATGGGCCGCAACGATCATTGCGGGGCCTGGTGGTACAGCGTGCCGCCCGATCTTTCGCCGCAGACGCTCGACTGGGAGACGTGGCTGGGCACGGCGCCGAAGCGCCCCTTCGACGGCTCGCGATGGGCGCGCTGGCGCTGCTTCCAGGATTACGGCGAAGGCATTCCGGGCGATCTGTGCATCCATCACCTAACGGGGATCCATTACGTGCTCGGCATCACCGCCCCGCCCAAGCGCGCCTTCACCCAGGGCGGTCTCTATCGGTGGCACGACGGGCGCGACGTGCCTGACGTGATGACTACGGTCTACGACTACGGCGATTTCAGTTGCACGCTGCGCGTGACGCTCAACACCGAGACCGAATCCGGCTTCCGCTTCATGGGCGATCGCGGCATCCTGGAGATTCACGGCGTGGAGGACCCGGAGTCGCTGAGCATCAGCCCGCAGGACGGCGCCGACCAGGACGCCTGCACGCCGGCTTGGCCGATGGGCGATATGCGCCAGCAGTACGTCCATGCGTGGCGCGCCGCGCACAGTTCGCGTCCGGGATCACAGCAGGTGACGGAAGCGATTACCTACCATGCGCCGCCGCTCTACGACGACACGCGCGATCATTTGTTCAACTTTTTCCAGTCGGTCAGGATGCGCCGGCCAAGCGTGGAGGACGAACACTTCGGCAACAACGCCGCCATCGCGATCCACATGGCGAATGAGTCGTATTACAAGGACAGTGCCGCCGTGTGGGATGGGAGTGCAAAGAAAGTCAGAGTCTAGTGGCTAATGTGCTAATCCCAGATAACTAGCCCACGACTTCTGGCCCCTGATCCCTGACATGTCCGCCCTGACCCAACCTTCGACATTCACCATGCGACCCATTGGCGTGATTCGCAGTCCTTACACGGAGACGTCCCAAATTCCCAAAGGACCCGGCGCCGAGCACAATGCCGAAGGCGTGCTGGAATTGCTGCCCGAATATGAGGCAGGTTTGAAGGATATCGAGGGCTTCTCGCATCTCTTTGTCTTGTGGGTGTTCGACCGAGCGACGGGCTACGACCTCGTCGCCACGCCGCCGGTCGATCCGCGGCCGCACGGCGTGTTTTCCACGCGCTCGCCGCGACGGCCGAATCCCATCGGACTGACCGTTGTCCGGCTGCTCGGTCGCGATGCCTACAAGCTGCAAGTTCGCGGCGTTGACATGCTCGACGGCACGCCGATCCTCGACATCAAGCCATACATGTCAAGCATTCCCGCCGAAGAGTTGCGTCGTGGATGGCTGGTTGAGGCCGAAGAGCGCAGGCGGGCAGCGGAGTCCACTTCCTGACGCCGAGCGCCTCGCCCCGCAGTTTAGACCTTCGCTGTAATATCCCCGTTTACATCAATTTAACCTCTACTTTGCTTGACAGTTGTCGGAGCAGAGTGTCAAATGGTTAGGTCTGGCTTGCAACTTGAGGATCTCCGGCTGAGGCCGGTCTGCTATGTTCGAGAACGTCCGCGCCGACCTGAGCGCGAGTATTGCCCGTCGCAAGAAAAATGACTGGTGGAAGCGCCACCCGCGGATCGAGTTACTGCGGGCCTTCGGCAACATCGGCGTGTGGCCGGTCGTCGCCTATCGTTTCGGTCACTGGGCCAAAAGTGTCCGTATTCCGCTGGTCGGACAGGTGCTGCGCCTGGCGGGCATGCTGTTTCGCCAATTCATGATGGTGTGGACGGGAGTTTTCATTCACCCGGATGCCGTAATCGGGCCCGGACTTGTGATCCATACCTGGCTCGGCATCTTTGTGGGCACCACGACTATCGGCAAGAACTGCACGCTCTCAAGCGGCGTCCTGATCAGCCACGCCACTCGGTCGGTCGGCGACAACGTTTATTTCGGGGCAGGCGCCAAGATCATCGCCGACACCAAGATCGGCAGCAACGTGGTGATCATGGCGAACAGCCTGATCCTCACCGACGTGCGGGATAACACCACGATCGGCGGCGTTCCGGCGCGCATCAAGCTGCGTGGCGGGCGTCCGCAGCGCTTTTTGAAAGAGGAGCCTGTTAACGGCGGCAGCCGCGACGCCGCCAAGCCTGAGAATGGAACCTATTCCGCCCCAGTTCCGCCCTCCGCCGCGCCGGTTTCGCCTTCGGCGCCCTTGCAGGTCTCTCTGACGGCCCCTTTGAAGGCCCCCTTGGAGGAATGACATTTGGATTTCCAGTGGAGCGAAGAGCAGGAAGCTCTGCGCCGCTCGATCACTCAGTTCGCGCAGAATGAGCTGGTGAGCGACGTGGTGGCGGAAGACCAGGCTCAGGAGTTCTCCTGGGACGGCTGGCGCAAGTGCGCGCGCTTTGGCATCCAGGGCATGCCGGCGCCCGGGGAATACGGCGGCGGCGACGCGGATATTCTCACCATGGTCTGCGCTCTCGAGGCGCTCGGATACGGCTGCCGCAACAGTGGCCTGATTTTCTCGCTGAATGCCCACTTGTGGGGCGCAGTGATGCCCGTGGCGACGTTCGGAAGCGACGAGCAGAAGCGCAAGCACCTGCCCCGCCTCGTGAGCGGCGACTCGATGGGCGCGCAGGCTGCATTCGAGCCGGGCTCGGGAGCAGCGCAAACGGATTCGGCGTCGCTGGAGTTGAGCATCCATGCCGAGCGAACAGGCGATGGCTGGGTTCTGAATGGCAGCAAGGCCTACGTGGCC